>JBPCLH010000033.1:0-15047 GCA_051003475.1 Bryobacteraceae bacterium | reverse complement strand
GGCCCGAACCAGGACGACTGGTTTCGTCTTTTTATGGTCCCCGGGATGGACCATTGCGGGGGAGGGACCGGCCCCAATCAGTTCAATAAGCTCGCTGCGCTCGAACGCTGGCGCGAACAGAACGAGCACCCAAAATATATCACCGCCGCCAGAGTCAACGAAAGTGGCGTCATCGACATGACGCGCCCCCTTTGTCCATACCCGCAACGAGCTGTCTATAAAGGGAGTGGGAGTACCAACGACGCTGCGAACTACACCTGCAAAGTGAAGGGCAATCTACCACAGCCGATGAGATCGACGGCTTCAGGGGCGGATCGTCCGCCAATCGGAAGTTGACCTTCAGTAATGCGCGAGAGCGGCCAAAAATGGGCAACAATAGTTCATCAAAACGTTTCTGGTTACGTTCGAGTACTGCGGCTATCGGCCCTCAGTAGACAGCGTCTTGACAAGTTTGTACAAAAACGTTTGACCTTCGCAGAACGATTTGACGCTCATGCGCTCGTCTCGACCGTGCATGCGAATGTCGTTTTGGTCCATGAAAAAACCTTGCACACCGTAAGTCGGAATGCCGACGGCTCGCAAGAACCTCCCGTCCGTCGCGCCCGGAACCATGGTCGGGATGACGGCTACTCCCGGCCAAAGCGAGTCTGTGACGTCCGCAATCTTACGCATGATGTCGGGGCGCAGTGGTGAAGAGGGGCCGCGTGTCACTTCCGCCGCGATCTTGATAGTCACCTGGTTATCAGCGAAGATTTTTTCGAGTGTGCTTTGCACGTATTCAATTGAATCTTCGGGCAGAACGCGGCAGTTCACGGTGGCGGCTGCAAGTTGCGGTAGAGCATTCATGGCATGGCCCCCTTCGAGCTGAGTGGCAACACAGGTGGTCCGCAAAGTGGCGTTCCATAGAGGGGAGGCGGCGGCAACTCGTTCCATGGCGCCGGTCGAGCCTTCGGCGACGTTCGCAAGATCGTAATGGATGGGGCCGGTTTGAACCTTTGTCATCTCCGCGAAATACGCGCGGGTCACATCGTTCATTTTTAGGGGAAATGCAGATTTAGATAGCCGATCAAGCGCACCCGCGAGATGATAAATCGCGTTGTCGGGAACGGGCAGCGAGCTATGGCCGCCCTTGTTGTGCACTTCAAGGCGGAAGTTGATGACGTACTTTTCGCTCAATTGCACATCATTCGCGAGCTTCTTGCCGTTTGATTCCTCGCCCCATCCGCCTTCGTTGAGGCAGAAATCCGCGTCGATGAGATCGCGCTTGTTTTTGATGAGCCAATCGACACCGTTGTAGGGTCCGCCGCCCTCTTCGTCCGCAGTGAGAGCCACGATGATGTCGCGGTCCGGCTTGAATCCTTCGCGCCGGTAGCGAATGAGATTGGCGATCCAAATGGCAGCCTGCGCTTTATCGTCGGATGTGCCACGACCGTAGAAATAGCCATCGCGCTCGAGGAACTGGAAGGGGTCCATGCTCCAGTCCTCGCGTTTGGCTTCGACGACGTCGGTGTGAGCGAGTAACAGAATGGGTTTCTGCGTGCCATTACCGCGATACCGGACTACAAGATTCGCTTTCTTCGGGATAGCGCCACCCAGGTAGATGTCTGAATCGACGAAACCGGCGGATCTCAAGCGCGTGGCCATGGCCTGGGCTGCGGGTGTCGTCGAGCCGGTGGTGTAACCAGATTTGATTTCTATCAATTCCTTATATATGTCGCGAGCGAGCTGCTGATCGGCGGGCGGCGGCATGGTTTGGGCATTGAGAGAGCCGAGAAACAGAGAGGGTAAGAGAAGGAACAAGCGCGTCATCCTATACATTATGTTTCTCAATTTCGGCCACGCGGCGCTCGAGTGCGCGAACCGTTCGAAGCAACTCGGGCAAGCGGGTATAAGCCGCGGAGGCGCGAAGCCAATCGCGGGAGTCGAAGGCGGGCGATCCACTGACAATTGCGCCCTCTGGTACATCATGTCCAACGCCCGATTGGGCCCACACGATTGCATTCTTATGAATGGTGAGATGACCAGACGAGCCAGTCTGGCCGGCCATGATTACGTTTTCCTCAAGAACAGTGCTGCCGGCGAGTCCGGTCTGTCCGCAGATGACGTTGTCTTCACCGACGACGCAGGCATGACCGATTTGGACCAGGCTGTCGATCTTCGCTCCTCGCTTCACGCGGGTTTCACCGATAGTTGCACGATCCACTGAAGTCAGCGTTTGAATCTCTACGTCATCTTCAAGAACGGTGATGCCCGACTGGACGATTTTATATTGACGGCCGTCATTTCCCTTGGCAAAACCGAATCCGTCTCCACCGACGACGACGCCATTGTGCAGGGTGACCCGGTTGCCGATGCGTGTATATTCACGAACTGAGACGTGGGAATGAGCTGTGAAGTCATCACCGATAGTGCACCCGTCATAGATCACGGAGTGCGGGTGAAGCACGGCGTTCGCGCCAATCATGGTCTTCTCGCCTACGACAACATAGGCACCGATTGCGGCATTTGGCCCAAGAGCGGCGGTGGGGGCGATGCATGCGGTGGGATGAATACCGGCTGCAGGTTTGGGCGGTTGATAGTAGACGGCGAGCACGCGCGCGAAGTCGTAGTACGGATTCGAAGAGATGAGCGTGGCAGCGGGGGTATCCCGGAGGGGTTCGGAGGCTATGATCGCAGCGGCACGCGATGACTTCACTTTGGGGGCGTACTTCATGTTTGCCAGAAATGTGATTTCGCCCGGCCCCGCTTTCTCGATTGTCGAGACGCGGAGGATTTCAATTTGCGAATCGCCCGAGAGCTCGCAACCCAAACGTTCGGCGAGCTGACCGAGGGTGAAAGAAGGCATATATAGATTCAAGCAGGCGGCCCACCGGGAAACGTGCGTGAGTGTCCGAAGGTAAGCCAGCCTTTATAGATCTTCTTCTATAGATCTTTTAGGCGCAGCTCAACGTCTGCGCCGTTCCAAGCAGTGTTGAATTGCTGCTGCACCCACGCGGCCTGATCGGTCTTGCCTTGCGCCTTTAGACTTTCGCGCAGGCCAAATAGCATGCGCCCATTATTCGGACTGCGGCGAAGCCCCTCACGGAACACCGCCTCTGCACCCGTGGCATCTCCATTGAGGAGCAGGGACGCTCCGAGAGATTCACGAACGGGATAGTACCAGGCTGGGGGCTCGTCATACGCTAATTGATCCTGAATCGCGACGGCTCGCTTCCACTTGGGAATAGCGAGAGCAGGCGAAGTTTGTATGCGCGCTTCAAGCACGGCTGACGCGAGATCCATCACATCACCCATCTTGTTTGTGCTCCAGGGGATGCTGCGATCGATTGTCTTTCGCAACTTTTCAAATTGCGCTCGCTCCTGCTCAGCCTCTGTGAGCTGAACCTTGCCGGCGAAGGCCGTAGCGCGCGCGTGATGCCATAGCGCCATCGACACTGGATTTTTAGACCTCGGTGACTGAAGGCGCAGTACGTCGTCCCATTGATTAACGCGCAGTTGGGCCATTGTGGCGAATGAACCGACGATCTCGGCCATCTCGGGCATGCTCTGAGCCATGGCATCTGCTGCGTTCGAAATTTGCTTCGCGGCCTTCTGTGTATCTGCAACGCGGCCCTGCATCGAGCGCGCGTACAGGATGAACTGCAGGTTGTGCAGGTAATATCCGTAATAGCTCCCCATCACTCCCGTTTCGGCGAAATAACGGCGATCGAGCTCGGCGGCTCGCTCGTTTACTGCGACGGCGTTGTTGAAGTCTCCGAGTAAGAGCCAGATGTGACCCGGCATGTGGACCATGTGGCCAGCCGCTGGCACGATTCCCATAAGTCGCTGGGCGCTGGGGATGGCGCGCTCCGGTGTCGGTGATGATTCGACGACGTGAATATATAAGTGGTTGGCGCCTGGATGATACGGGAAGCGGCGCAGCACAGACTCAAGAGCGCGTTCCGCTTCTGAAACGCCTTCGGCCGGTTTCCCGTCGATCGAGTACCAATGCCAGCGCACGGGGATCATCAGAGCTTCCGCGTAGAGTGTCTGAGCGTCGGGGTCGTCAGGATATTGCTTTGCGAGGTCATGCATGGCTCGCACATAACGCTCTGGGCTAGAGAAATCGGGACACCGCGCTTCGGCTGCATTCAGCCAGGCGCGTTCGATTTCGTTGCCGCCTTTGAGGGAAAGCCCCTTGCCTACGGCTGCGCAAGCTTCCTGAATGTGGACATTCGAATCGATGTCCATGTTGATGTATGGTCCCGACGCCATTGACATGCCCCAGTAGGCCATGGCTGCGTTCGGGTCCAGCTCGGCGGCCTTTCGGAACGAGCGCAGCGCTTCGTAGCGATTGAATCCGTACATGAGCGCGAGTCCCTGATCGAAGAACTTCTGCGCTTCGAGCTGTCGAGTCGCGATGGGATGCCGCCAGGTTCCCATGCCGGGATAAAGGGCGACGGGCTTCTCCGCCGGTGCATTTGCGGGATGCTGATGGGCGGCGAAAACGGTAGTGAAAAACAAAAGGCCAGCAGCGATTTTCTTCATGACAGGGCACCGCCTGAGGTGAAAGTGTAGCACTGCCTGGGCGGGACCGCCGCTATGACGTGACTCTAAGAAAATACGGGCCGGAGCGGCCGGTTTCATTCTGCGTCATCGCGGTTCGCGGCAATTCTTCGGGCACGCGATTCACTCCGCCGACAGCGCCCGTACGTGCGCTTCTGTCGCAAGTGCCAACCCTTCGAAGCTATATCCCCCTTCGAGAACGGACACCAGGCGGCCGCTGCAGTATTCTGCGGCGAAATCAGTCATTAGCCGCGTGAGATCCCTAAAATCTTCATCAGTTAGCAGGAACAGACCAAGCGGATCGTTCAGGCGTGAGTCGAAACCAGCCGAAATTAAAACGAAATCCGGCTGAAATCTTTTGGCAGCCGGCATTAGGCGCTGCTGAAACGCAGCCATGATCTGAGCTCTGCCGGAACCGGCCGGCAAAGGGCAGTTAATCGTCTTTCCTGCCCCTGGACCTTCGCCCTCTTCCGACGAATCGCCGGTGCCGGGATACCACGGGGATTGATGTGTGCTGAAAAACAGAACTGATCCATCTTTATAGAAAATGTCCTGTGTTCCGTTGCCATGGTGGACGTCCCAGTCGGCAATCAGGACTCGCTCGACGCCGTACTTCTGTTGTGCATATCTCGCACCCAATGCGACATTGTTGAACAGGCAAAATCCCATGCCCCTGGTGCTACTGGCATGGTGTCCGGGCGGCCTTGCTGCGCAGAAGGCGTTTATCACAGAACCCGCAAACACGGCATCAACGGCTGACAGCACACATCCAGCAGCTGCTTTTGCCGACTCAAGCGAATGCGAACTGATGTCGGTGTCTCCCGTGCTCAGTTGCCGCCGATTTTGCGCCACTTCTCGCTCAACAAGCTCGATGTACTCGAGCCTGTGAACGAGCGCCAGCTCATCTTTTGAAGCACTCCGCACCTCAAGCCACAGAAGTGTCTCTAACACGCCGGTCGATTCCAGCCGGCTCATGACAGCGTCGTATCTTTGAGGCCGTTCGGGGTGATCGGGTCCCGGATCGTGCCTCTTGACTGCCGGATCGGATGCAATGCCAGTCCTAGACTGTACCTTCGCGGCGAGGCCGGTCCTATCCACGACGTAATGACGCTCTTACCGGCTCGCGGCTTTGATTGAGAATAGCTGCTCTTCAGCGATAGGCTCAACCGTGCGCGTTTGCTCCCCGCGAAAGAAGTCGAAATAGGAGATTTGATGGACGCAGGAGATAGTGCAGAATGGAGCGCAGGATTTCTGAGTCACGTATTCACGACGAATATCTGCGACCGTGTACTCCTCTAGCGGCTTTGCTGGAAAGCCTCGCTGCTGTGAGCAGTAATGCACTAGCCCGTTTTCGCAGATGTACAAGTAGCGCGAACCGGCCCGGCAACGCCAATTACTTGATTGGCCATTTGCAATGTTCTCTTGAAAGTAATTGATCCGCGAGAAATGCCGCTTCTCGAACTTCTTCATCTCGAGAAAGACTTCGCGCTCACGATCCGCGAGTGGACGCAACTGGCCGTCGCCATCATGGATAATCCCAACCGTTGACGTGAAGCCCAGTTCCATGGCGCGCTTGCCAACAACCAGAGCATCTTCGGGATTGCGAATTCCGCCGCCCAACACCGAATTAATATTGACGTGAAAATGCGCGTGCTCTGCCAAAACTTGCAGCTTTTTGTCCAGGACTTTCAAGCTCTTTTTCGAGACATCATCCGGCATCACATTATCGATGCTGATTTGCAGATAATCCAATCCGGCGTCGTTCAGCCGCCGTACGCGATCCGCCGTCAGTAGATACCCGTTCGTAATCAAACCGGCGAGAGCCCTGTTATTTCGAATACCGCGGATAACTTCATCAAGCTCAAGGTGCAAAAGCGGTTCGCCCCCACTCAGCGTAATGACGCCGGTTTTTAGCTTCCCTAATAGATCCAGCCGATGGAGCATTGTCCTGAGCGGAACCGGCTTCGAATAGTCGTCGTATTCATTGCAGTACGCGCATGACAAATTGCACCGCCGGATCGGAATGATATGCGCCATGATCGGATGATCCGTATCAAGCGCACCATTCATCAGCAGCTTTGCTTCGCGCAAACGCCTATTTACGGTTGCACGACGTCGTTCACGATTAAGGTTCCAGACGGACATTAAGCGAGACTTTTCCATTTAAGCGTTAGATGGCTTTACCGTATTATATAAGTCACCGCTAGCAAGAATGCCTGAATCTAGAAGATTTACAGTTAAACGGAAATTAGCGATGGCTACTTGGTAGCTTTCGCTAAGGCGGAAGGCCCGGCAGGCGTGAAATCGAGGATAAATGACCGCATGCCGCGCTCTGTAAAACTCATGCCATGTTTTCTGGCCTCTAGAATCGCAGCCCGCTTATCCCATCCATCATGTTGCATCCGGTAGCACGCGATAACGGTCCCGGTACGGTCCTTTCCTCTTCGGCAATGTAAGAAAATTCGCTCGGAGTCTTTATGGAGCAGTAACGAGAGCACCTGGTCTATTTGCTCCTGGCTTGGGGCCGAAAAGGGCCGGAGCGGGATATTGACGTACTGCATGCCCAAAGCTGCGACCGCGTGTTTTTCAAAATCCGTGCCTTCGCCAGGTTCGCGCAAATCGATGATCATCGACACGTGCATCGCCGCCAGCTCCTTGAGGCCAATGTTGGTTGGCGCGCCGCCCCGGTATAAATGTTCGTTTACTTCGGCGAAGTTGCGGACGTGCAGCGGCTTTGATTGCGTCCAGCCGATCTCGACTACACAGAGTAGTAAAACCAGCCGCAGCAGGAAAAATCTCACGATTTGAAGCCCGTCCTCCCCGCCCTATTTCGGCGGATTGGGCGGCGTAGCAGGCGGATTTGCGGGCTGCGCGGCCGTTGGGCCACCCGAATTCACGTCACCGTACTTGATCGTACTCTCAGTCGCGAATTTCTTGTATTGGTCGTACTTGATGATTTCTTTGATACGCACCGCCGGGCCGTCCTTAAAATTTAAGGTGTCATCAGCGTAAGTGTAAGTTGGAAACCAGTACTTGCCGTCGATCTGCTCCCGGTAAGTCTCGAATTTTGGAAACTGCTGATCCTCGTGCTTCCGCAAATATCCCGTGGATCGGCCGTAAGTCTTCACGATCTGTAAGTCCCGATCGTCTACCCATATCTGACCTTCGAAGTATCGATTTCGGTCCTTTGTCAGCTCCTTCGGCTTCAGTGAAAACACGTAACAGGAAATCTCATCCACCTGCTCGCGGCCGACATAGTTCACAATGTATTGATCGCGGGTGTCATTCGTCATCACGAACGGCATCACATTGCGCATGTCCTGCTCATCCTCCGGCGTCATGAGGATGTTCTGTAGCGTGGCGACTGGCGCCCGCACTACATGCTCCACACGCCGGTTGCGGTTATCGAAGGTAACTTCTTCCACCATTTCGTAGCTCCCGCCGGGAGGGTCAACCTCTATAATCTTGTTGGTCTGGCGGTAAACATAATTCTCGCGGGCCGCGGCAAACTCCGTTTCCTTCTGCGTGAATTTTTTGATAATCTCCTGAATTTGCTCCGGAGTCGGATCTGCCTTCGGCTCGATTGCCACCAGCAGCGGGACGGAAGCGAACAGGGAGAGAAGGATTGCGCAACTACGTTGAAACATCACTGATACTATTCTCTACTGTGACGTCTACCCGCAGGCGCCACGTTACCGCTTACTTACGCGGATCGAGGAGCGCCTTCGCAATCGTCACCCGCTGCATGTTGCTTGTCCCCTCGTAGATTCGTCCTATTTTTGCGTCCCGGTAGAGCTTCTCAACCGGGTAATCCTTCGTAAAACCGACCCCCCCAAGAACTTCGACCGCCTTCGATGCAATGTCTTCGGCAATCGACGAACAGAAAAACTTCGCCATGGCTGCTTGCGTGATGAAGGGCTGCCCTGCGTCACAAAGCCGGGCCGCGTTATAGACCATCAGCCGGCCGGCTTCAATACGCGTGGCCATTTCCGCCAGATCGAATTGAACACCCTGAAATTCGCTGATCGGCTTACCGAATTGCTTCCGTTCCTTCGCGTACTTCAAGGCGTGGTCGAGCGCGCCTTCGGCCAAACCCAACATCTGCGCCGCGATCCCGATCCTGCCCTCGTTCAGAGTCTCAATTGCGATCTTGTACCCCTTGCCCGCCTCCCCCATCACCTGCTCGCGCCCAAGCCGCACGTCGTCCAAGATCAACTCGCACGTGGACGAGGCCCGAATCCCCAACTTGTCCTCTTTCTTGCCAACCTGAAAACCCGCCATTCCTCTCTCGACAAGAAAACACGTGATGCCCCGATAACCCACCGAAGAATCGATGGTCGCAAAGACCAGGAAAATCTCAGCCTCCGCCGCGTTCGTAATCCACAGCTTGCGTCCCGAAACCCGATATCCTTCGCCTTCTGCCGTCGCTTTCGTCGTGAGAGCAAACGCATCAGAGCCCGATTGCGCTTCAGACAAAGCATACGCTCCGACACTCTGCGTCACGAGCCGCGAAAGATACTTCTGTTTTTGCTCAGGACTAGCCCAACGCTCGATGGCGTTCGTAACAAGCGTGTTCTGAACGTCAACTATGATGGAAGCCGATGGATCGATTTTGGACAATTCCTCAATCGCCAACACGGATTGGAAAAATGTTCCGCCTTGGCCGCCGTACTGCTCCTTGACGTCGATGCCCATCAAGCCCATCTCGAACATCTCTTGCAATAGATCAGGCCGGAACTTGCCTTCCTCATCCATGGCACGCACATGAGGCGCCAGACGCTCCCTTGCAAACTGCCGAACCGAGGCTTGGAAAAGTTGTTCTTCTTCCTGCAGGATCGTCAGGGGAGCAACTCTAGAGAGTTCTGCAATGTCCGGCATGACGCGACCATCATAGCTCGAAAATTGCTCTATCTGCTTTTTCTTGTCCTTCGAACGCTCGCCTTTTTTGGAGGCTGCTTCTTCGGCCGCCCGGCCCCTGCCTTGCGCCAAGCGATTCCGAGTGCCTGCGTCAGCGTGCTTTCGTCCGCAGCTTCCAGGCGGACACTCGTACATCCCTGGAGTCCCCAGGCACCTTTGACGGGCACGAAGGCTTCAGGTTGAGCGTGCACCAACGTCTGCTGGTCTTCCGGCGACAGCTTCACCATACCCCAGCTTTCGTCCGGATAGTGCAGCGTAGCGAAGATTTTGCCGTGCACTCGAAAATCCGGATGCCGCATATGAGCGCTTTCAACCGCGTCGGGAAAGCTCAAAGCGAGGCGGCGGAAATCCTCGGCAGTCATCTGGGCGTCTTACTGTTGCAGCTTCTCCATCTCCGGTATTGACACATCCTTGACGTGCGTAGCAATCCACCACTTGTAGCCAAATGGATCTTTGACGCCGGACATGCGATCTCCGTAGGGCTGATCGGCGGGTTCGCGAAGGCTTTTTGCTCCAGCGGCTACGGCTTGCTTATACATCGCGTCGCAGTCCCCTGTGTAGATAAGCAAGCTCGCGGGCGAACCGCCATAATGCTCACAACTGAACGCGTCCATCTGCGGCGCTTCATCCGCCATCATGATGCACGAATCACCGATCTCGATTTCCGAGTGGGTTATTCGGCCCTCCTTGTCTGGCATTCGAAATTTCTCGCTTGCGCCGAATGCTTTCACGTAAAACGCGATCGCCTCGGCACAGTCTTGAAAAATTAGGTACGGTTGAACGCTGTGATAGCCGTCGGGAATAGGTTTTACATTAGTCATAAATTCCTCCCTTTGCTCTTCGGAGACACTTCACGGCATCAACTCGGCCGTTAGCGTCGCGCCGCCCATCTGCGGCAGCAACGCCTGATACTTCACCGTCCTTTTCGATGTCTTCGCAACCCACATGGTCATCTTCTCAGCGTCCTTGCTGGAGCTGATCTCAATCTTGTATGCCTGGAATGTCCCGGCAGGTACTGTTACGTCCTCACTACTCGCAACCGCTAGTTGCATCACCTTCGGCTTCTGGCTTTGCAAATCGAAATTGCGAAAAGTCGTGCGATAGCCATCCGCGAGCGGCAGCGCCGCGATCGACTGCATTGAGCCGGCCGAATCGGCAAACAACGGCCCGCCCAAATCGGCTTGTACGGCTTTCGCTTGCCCATTGATCATCATCGTTCCGGTGGCCTTGCCTTGGTCGTAGGTCAAATCGATCGCCACCTGAGCCTGCTTCACATGACGCCGACGGGGAATCAGGGTGCGCTTTTCGATCACTGTCGTGTCGGTGACCGCTCCCATGGGTGTCTGCATCGTATCTGTTACCGCCCATAACCCGGAGTCATCCTTGATCTCACTGCTCATGTCTAACGGAATCGTCTTGCCGCCTGCGTCGAGAGTTGCCTTGTACTTGCTCAATCCCGGTTTCAAGTCCTGGCTCGGAACCGGTGTGCCTACCTGCGAAGCATCCACCTTCGGCGCGAGCGTCACCGTCTTCGGGTCCACCGTAATCTCTTTGAGCCGCGTGGCGACATCAGTCGGGACAGATTCCTGGAAACGTGAATCGAGGTGCTGCCCGAGGAAGCGCTCGATCTCCGTTACCATCGCCAGATTATTGATCGGCCTCGCAAAACCATGACCTTCGTCCGGGGCAACCAGGTATACGACGGACACACCGCGATCGCGCAGCGCCACCACGATTTGATCCGATTCACGCTTGTTGACTCGTGGGTCGTTCGCGCCTTGCACCACCATCAATGGCGTCTTGATCTGGGCCGCCGCATTTAGCGGTGATTCCTCGGCCAGCAATTTTTTGCCTTCCGCCGTGCCGGGATCTCCCATGCGCGCATACATAATCTTTCGCTCAGCCTCCCAGTACGGCGGAATCGAATTGAGTAGTGTCATCAAATTTGATGGCCCGACGATCGATACGGCTGCGCTGTACACGTCAGGTGTAAACGCGACTCCCGCAAGGGTTGCGTAGCCACCATACGAACCGCCGCTAATGCCAACGCGCTTCGGATTCACGATACCCTGCGCAACCAGGTACTTCACACCCCATGTCAAGTCATCCTGCATTTTGTGTCCCCACTGCCCGTTGCCTGCATTGAGGAATTTCTTGCCGTAGCCCGTCGAGCCACGGAAGTTCGGCTGCAATACCGCATACCCGCGGTTCGCAAAGAACTGAGGGAATGTGTCGTATCCCCACTTGTCTCTCGCCCAAGGTCCGCCGTGAGGGAACACGACTAACGGCAGCTCTTTTGCCTCAATACCCTTGGGAGTTGTCAGATACGCGGGAATCTCAATGCCGTCAGACGACTTGTACCGAATGGCTTGCTTCGAGGCCAGCGACTGGCGCGGCAACTGCTCCCGGATGCGGAATTGCAGCGCCAGTGTTTTCGCCTTACGGTCGTATAAATATGTTTCGCCGGGATCCGTATCACTCTGTGCCGAGATGATCCAGAGATTTTCATCCTTGCTGTGCGATGCGAAGCCAATTTCGCGGCCCGGCAGTTTAGATTCCAGCCATTTGTAATCTGCCTCAAACACCGGGTTCTTCCAGTAAATCCGCTGGCGATCATCCTCATATACTGTTCCCACAAGCTCGTCAGAAACGTCGGAAAAGATCGCATCTTGAAGATCGACCCGCTTCAGTGGATCGCTTTCTACAGGCGTAACTGCCCCGCTCGTGGGATCGATCAACCCCAGCTCTGCAAGGTCTACATTCGCGCCCTTGTTCGTGATCAAATACACTCTGCTGTTTCTCGCGTCGAACCGCACTGGAGCGCATGTCTCGAACACGTCGCAAGAGTAAATGGGCGCAAACTTGTCAGCGTCGACACGCAGCACCTCCGTGTCGCCCTTGTCAGTCGTACGGGTTGCGAGCCGCAACGTCCCGTTGTTGTCGAAGGTCCAGTCTGCGATACGCCCCGTGTTCTTACGCAGCAGTATTCGCTCACCTGTTGAAATTTTGAGCTTGTATAAATCGGGCCAGGCTTTGTCGCGATCGTTCAGGCCCGCGTAAATTGTGTCCGGATCGTTCTTAGGGAGCGCATAGATGAACGCACGAGCGCCTTTGGCATCCGTGATGTTGCGCGCCTTCGGAACCTGCGCGCCGGCTACTGGCGCGGCATTCGGGTCCACTGCATAGATATTGAAGTTTTCGTCCCCGCCTTGATCCTGCGCGTACAACACAAAGCGAGCGTCCCGGCTCCAGAAGTAGGCCCTGATCGGCCGCTTCGTCTCATTGGTCATTGGCTTCGCCGCCGAGAACGGCTCGGCAGCTTTTTTCACCCAGATATTCCGTGTCCCCTTGTACGGCTTTAGGAAAGAAATATACTTGCCGTCGGGAGAAACCTGGGCTCCGCTAATCTGAACCTCGCCAAAGAAAAGATCTCGATCGATGAGCGGCGGTAAAGCGGCTTCGATACCGGTGCACAAAGTCAACGCTAAAACGGAACGGAGCAATGCTGACATACAATTTCCTCGGAATCGCCTCATAGTAACGCAATCGAATGCTATGCTTCAGAACTGCTGAGCAGCGAAATGCCTGATCCCGAAGAGCAACATTCACCCCGCGCTGGCGACAATCGGCTGATCGTCGATGCCCTCCGCAAGAGCTTTGCCGTGATCGCAAAGCGACTCACTACGGAGGTGGAACCCGCCACGATTTACCTACCCTATATGCCCGGTTCTGATCCAGGCAGCCGCGTGGAAAAACCGGAATGACAGTTTGCGAAACCGGCCGTCTGCTGCGAACCCGCAAGGTATCTTGCGTTGAGCTGATTCGGCAAACAGTCGCCGACGTGAAAACCCTGGATCTGTTTCGAAGCCTGATCACTCTGACGGAAGAAGAAGCGCTTACCGAGGCGCGTGAGCGTGACCGGGAGTTAGCCGCCGGCGTTGACCGCGGCCCGTTTCATGGCATTCCAACAGCGCATAAGGACATCTTCTACACACGCGGAGTTCGTACGACGGGAGGCTCGCTCATCTTTCGTGATTTCGTGCCGGAGTATGACGCAACTGTGGTCGAAAAGCTGAAGACGGCCGGCGCCATCTCGATCGGCAAGGCCAATCTTCACGAGCTCGCGTACGGTGTTACATCAAAGAATCCGCATTTCGGTTTCGTGCTGAATCCTCGCGATACGACCCGCATCCCCGGTGGCTCGAGCGGCGGGTCGGCGGCTCTCGTTGCAGCGGGTTTATTGCCCTTTTCTCTCGGAACCGACACAGGTGGATCGATTCGCATACCCGCCTCCTATTGCGGCATCACCGGCTTGAAGCCGACTTATGGGCGTGTCAGCCGATACGGCGTGTTGCCTCTCGCTTTTGGTCTCGATCATATCGGACCGCTTGCCTCTTGCGCTGAAGATTGTGCGCTTGTGATGAACGTAATCGCCGGTCCCGACCGGCTCGACAGTAGTTGCGCTCCGTTCCCCGCTCCGGACTTCAATCTGCCGCCACTACCGAATCTGAACGGAGTTCGCATCGGCATCCCAAATAATTATTATTTCGAAAGCGTTGATGACCAAGTCGCCACTGCCGTGAAAAACAGCATCTCTGAAATGGACCGCCGCGGTGCATCGCTATCCGAAGTTCAGCTTCCGGACATGGATGAGGCGACTGCGGCAGCACGCATCATCCAGCTTTCCGAAACGGCTGCACTTTATGCACATCACACAGACCCGGCGCTTTTCGGTGATGACGTCTGGGCGTTGATTCAGCAGGGCAAGATGATCGCCGCTCATGAATACGTCAATGCGCAACGCATCCGCACGCTGTTCCGCCGCGACTTCGACGCGCTCTGGCAAAGGATAGACATCCTAGCCGCTCCCACAACTCCGGTTTCCGCCCCCCGCATCGACGAACTCACCGTCCAGATTAATTTACAACAAGAAGATACGCGTATGGCATCCACACGCTTGGTCCGGGCAATAAACTTTCTCGGTGAGCCGGCACTATCCATGCCGTGCGGAAAGACCAATAACGGCCTGCCCATTGGATTACAGCTAATCAGTTCGCCGTTCACCGAGCCCAAGCTGTTGCAAGTTGCGCGAACCCTGGAACCAGCGCTCGCATAATGCTACGCGGGTCTACGTGCGAAGCTGAAAATATTGTGTGCAGAAGCATCAAAGTTTTACGAAAGCCTGGAGAAATCGCAACCCCTGACGAACTGCGCGGTGCTGCTTTGCAATTTGTTCGCAAGATCACCGGATTTCATAAACCCTCGCGGGCGAATCAGGAAGCGTTCGACCGGGCAGTCCTGGAGATTACGGATTCGAGTGATCGCCTGTTGAAGGCCATAGGAGCTTCGCAGCCCTGCGAAAGAAATCTACCTGGTTCCGGCTGGAGGGCACAACGCAGCCCGCCGCTGATCAACAAAATTCTGAATAGGGAGCTTTGTCGCATAGTTTCCGAGTAGCGGACAAGAACGAAGCCGCCGGGCGGCGGGCGCTACGCGGTGGCGATGACCGGTGGAGAGAGAACGATACAGTAGCGGGTCACAAGGAGGGTTCGTTTGTGACCCATTTACGCAAGATGATGCTGGAG
>JBPCLH010000032.1:0-70645 GCA_051003475.1 Bryobacteraceae bacterium | reverse complement strand
GTTGAGCATGAGGTGCTGAATCGGCCGTTCTTTAGCTAGATTGAGTATGCGGAAAAAGTCAGGGTGAAGGGTGGGCTCGCCGCCCGAAATTTGCACAACATCCGGGCGATCTTCGTTGCTTACGACGCAATCAAGCATTTGCACGACCTGCTCGACAGATCGATATAGAGCGCGCGAGGGGCCGCTGGAGGCGTAGCAGATTGGGCACTGGAGATTACAGTGGTCCGTAATTTCGATCAGGGTGAGACAGGAGTGTTGCTCATGATCCGAACAGAGCCCGCAGTCATAGGGGCAGTCCCATCGCACCGGCATGTTGTAGTGAGTCGGCATTTCCGGAGGCTTTAAGAAAACTTCGCGGCAGCGCCGGTAATAGTCGACGTCATCGGCGATGAGTACCCGTTCATTCCCGTGGACGGCGCAGCGTTTCAGCAAGTACACACAGCCATCCTCGAAAACGATTTTGCCTTCGGCGCGGCGATAGCACGTCGAGCAGATAGAGATTGCGGTGTCGTAAAAAAGATAGGGTCGAACTCGGTCAGCCATTCGAGAGCGCCTCGGTTTGCGTGAACGTACGGGAAAGCAGCCGCTCGAGATCCCGGGCGTACCAGATGAGCGCTGCGATGCAGGCCCATTGCAGGATGGTAAAGCCGCCGAGAAAGACGCCGGGCTTCAGAAAATCAATAAAGACCCGCCAAGTGCAGTACGCGATCACGAATACCCGGAAGCGATCGCCTTCCTCGAAGCGAGGTGGACGGATGTGGCGAAGCAGGAAGATGAGAGCGCCCATTGCGACGATTTCGTACAGCTGAACAGGATGGCGGTGGATGCCGTCTCCAAGGTCTACGCCCCAGGGCAGCGTGGTGGGGAGACCATAGGTATCGTCTTTGATCCCCGCGAGAAAGCAGCCGAGCCGGCCGATAGCGATTCCCAACGCGATCGGAACAGCGAAGAGATCCCCAGTGCGGCGCGTTATCCCGGCATGCCATTTCGCGCACTCGACCGCGATAATGCCTCCTAGGAGCGCTCCGACTATTGTCTTACCTCCCAGTAAGTAGCGGAAGTTTTTCCATTCATGCAATGTGCGTACCGGGTCTTCGAACCAATACAGCAATTTCGAGCCGACAGCCGCACCGGCAATGGCGGCGACGATGATGGTCCAGCGGGTCTGGGTACTCAGGAAGTCGCCGTGCTCGCGACGTTGCCAAAGATACAGGCGGAATGCGACGACATACGCAATCGACTCGAAGACAAAGTGCCAGAGCACAGTTGAGCCATTATCTCCGAATTACACCCAGGATGGGGATAGGCTGTGAGTTGGTGCGCAGCGGCAGAATTGTTACTCGTATCGCAGCGCATCCACTGGATCGATACGAGTGGCACGGCGGGCGGGAAGCCAGACCGCGAATAGGGCGACCGCGGCGAGAAGAAGCGGGACGGTTGTGAAGGTTACGGGATCCCACCACTTAACGCCGTAGAGCAGGGTTGCAATCAGGCGCGTGAGGCCGAACGCCGCAGCGATGCCGATTGCCACTCCGATCACAGCGAGTTGCATGCCTTGGAATACGACGAGATTGCGTACGTTGGCGCCCTCGGCTCCGAGCGCCATGCGGATACCGATCTCCTGCGTGCGCTGCTGGACCGAATAAGCCATCAATGCGTAGATGCCAATCGCGGCGAGCAATAGGGCGGAGCATCCAAAGATGGTCAAGAGCAACATATTGAAATCCTGGCGAGCCGTGGATTGGACCACTACTTGATCCATTGCACGGATATGAGCCACCGGCAACCCGCCGCTCGCTTGACGCAACTCATTCTGAATTGCGGAACTGAGCGAATGAGGATCGGCGTGAGTGCGGATAATCCAAAGAATCGGGCCGATGCGCGCATTGAGAGCGGTCACACCATTTGGCACCTGCGAGACCGGAATGTACATGAGGGGTTGAGGGTTGCTGTTCAGGCCGGCATCGCGCGTATCTCCGACGACACCAATAATCTGGCGCGGCGGTTCTTCGAACTCCGGGCCGACTCCCTTCCCGATGATGAGGCGGTCGTTGAGGGGATCACCTTTGGGCCAGAATTGCCGGGCGAGGGCTTGATTGATGATGACAACCGGAGCTGACGCGCCGTCATCACGATCATTGAAAAGGCGGCCTCGCAGAAGCGGAATTTTGAAAACGTCGAAATAGTGGGACGACACGGTCCTCCATCCGGCTCCGCCATGAGCGGGGCCGTTTGTAAGGGGGCGGCCAACAATAATCAAGGGCAAACCGAAGCCCCCTTCGAGTGGCATACAGCACGTAGTACCCGCGGCTAGAACACCCGGGAGAGCTTGGAGCCGCTCGACTCCATCGTGAACGAGCCGCGCGACACCGGCGGTCTTCTCGAAGCGAGATCCAGTAAGAGACATCTCCATGGTTAATACATGGTGGGGATCGAAGCCGGGATTCACGCTACGCAGGGCAATAAAGGTTCGAATGAGAAGCGCCGCTCCGATCAGCAGAACAATCGCGAGGGACATTTCACTGATTACGAGCAATGAACGCGCCTTATTCTGGCGGAAGCCGCTGCCGCTGCGCCCACCGCTCTCTTTGAGAGTGGCGCTGAGATCGGCGCGCGAAGCGTCGAGTGCGGGTATGAGGCCGAATACGATTCCGGTGAAAAGCGAGACGGCGAGTGTGAAGGCAAGCACGTGCCAATCTAGCGTGACGGCGGCGCCATTCTCGCCGATGCGGGGAATGTTCCCAGGATTGATCGCTAGAAGTGCGCGAACGGCGATGACGCCCACAATGAGGCCAAGCGCGCCGCCAACCGCGGAGAGAAGCACGCTCTCGGTGAGCAGTTGCCGAATGAGGCGGCCACGGCCTGCGCCGATGGCTGCGCGGATGGCAATCTCGCGCTTGCGGCCCGTAGCGCGGACCAGCAGCAGATTTGCGACGTTGGCGCAGGCGATCAACAACACCAGAGTCACAGCACCGATGAGAACCCATAGCGAAGTTCGGACATCACTGACGATTGCGTCCTGAAGCGACTGCACAGAAAAGCCGTCTTTGGGACCCATGGCGCCGCCGGGATACTTGCGGCGGAACTGATCAGCGGTAAGTTTCAGTTGCGCCTTCGCCATATCGAGCGTGACACCCGGTTTTAAACGAGCTGCTGCAAGGAAGTAGTGAGCTTGATCGGTACTGTTGGGATCGAACTGGAAGGGAATCCACACGTCAGAGGGCGGATCGAAGTGGAAACCTGGGCCAACGATGCCGATGACTGTGTAGGGTTCACCGCCAAGCTCCATCGTCTTGCCGATCAGGTGGGGGTCGGCACCGTAGCGCCGTCTCCAAAGCCCGTCGCTGATGACAACGGTGTGAGGACCGTGAGGGCGATCCTCCTCAACTGTGAATGTGCGGCCTTGCTCGATGGGCGCGCCGAAGAGCCGAAAGTAATCCGCCGTAACGTGGATGCCTTTAATCTGCTCCGGGTAAGTGCCGCCGGTAAGGTTGAGACCGGGGCCGCCGAAATCGTAGGCCGAGACGTCCTGAAAAACGCGTGTCTGCTCCCGCCAGAGATTGAATTTCGGGACGGACGCGCCGGGACCTGACCCTTGGGGCGATGTAAGTAAGAACTGGACGATGCGATCGGGGTCAGGGTAGGTCAGCGGCTTCAGAATGACGTCATTGACTACCGAGAAGATAGCCGTGTTCGCGCCTATGCCGAGAGCCAGAGCGGCAATGGCGGCGATCGTGAAGCAAGGGATCTGCAGGAACATGCGCAGCGAGTGTTGTAAGTCTTTCAAGAAGGTTTCCAAGAGGCGGCGGCTCCTTACGGAAGGCTTAGACGGATAAGGCGACGAAATGTTCCGGCACATCCGGGCGCGGTCAATCGCCCTGCAATTGACGCCAGCGCGGGACAAGATCCTGAGCGGCGCCGCGCCAATTCGGGAAATGAAACTCAAAGCCAGCGTTTAGAAGGCGGCCGGGAACAACACGCCGGCTCTTCAGGATGATCTCGGTTTCGGTGCCCAGCAAAAGAGCGCCAATTTCGAGCATCCATTTTGAGGATGGGATGCCGACGTATTGGGCACACCAGGCGTGCCGCAGACAGCGCATAAAATGGCGATTCGGAACGGGGCGTGGAGAAGAAAGATTGACGACGCCGCTCAATTCCTGACGGCTAATTAGAAAATCGACAGCGCGCATGAAGTCGACATCGTGTATCCAGGAAACGAACTGCTGACCTGAAGCCGCCGATCCGCCCAATCCGAAGCGAACCATGCGAAGCAGAGTATCGAAGATGCCCCCGGGATCGGGGCTCATGATCATGGCGCTACGCATCGCGACCCTGCGGGTGTTCGGAGTGTCGGCAGCGAAGAGGGCGCGCTCCCAACTTGTCGCAACATCGGTGCTGAAACGCCACTTCGATGGCACGCCTGGCTCATCTCCACCGAGGTCACCCGTAGTTTCATCCATGGGGAGTTCCAGACTGTGGCGGTAAATGGTAGCAGTGCTGGCATTAAGCCAGAGTGAGGGAGGATGCTCGGCCTGCGCAATGGCTTGGCCGATTAGACCAGTGGTAATTGTCCGGGAGTTTTTGATGGCGCGCCGGTTGGCAGCATTGTAACGGCAGTTTACGCTTCGGCCCGCGAGATTGATGACGACATCGGCACCGTCGACCGCCTGGGTCCAATCCCCGAGATCGCAAGCGTTCCAGAGGATGGTTTTCCACTCGCTTGGCTTTGGATGGCGGGCGAGGACCGTGACGGAATTTCCCTGTTCATGGAAATGACGGGCGAGGATCTGACCCACTTGGCCAGTTCCGCCGGGGATGACGATGCGGAGATGGCCGGATAGCGCCATTCAGCCGCCATTCTAGCGGACATGGGATGGACCAGATGTTGCTGTGATGCTAGCGGCCGTGAGGCGGACCAGCAGCACTGATCCGCCACAGCGCGGGACTAGCGCTCGCCGAAGCTATAGCCGACTGAGGCGCTGTATTCCGGTACCCAGCTGCTGCCGAATTGGAAGAAGTTGTTCACCCAACGTGCATCGAACTGGGGCCGGAAGAACACGTGCGGTGTTGCATAGAAGCGTACGGCTGCCGAGAGGTGGGTTTGAAAGTGGTTGGAGCTCTCGAGAAACGTATTGGAAGTATTGCATCCCGCAAAAACGTCGCAAAACGCCTGGGGATAAAAGAACTTCAGATTGGCCGCCCCGATACCGGCTTGGAATTCGGGTACAACGCGACTGGATCTCGCTATCGGATGCCAAATGCCATTGATGTCGTAAAAGCTTGGCCGATAATTTAAACCGGCGTAGGCACCCTGCTTGAATCGAAAGTCAGCTTCCGCCCCGATCCCAAAATGAGGGGTAATCATGATGTCGGCGCCAGCTTTTCCAAATGCGCCGCCCATCTTGGGCGTGAAGAAAATGTTACCGTCTCCGAAGGTGTCGGTGGCAGTGCCGCTCGAGCTCGCAGTGGCGGTTCCGACACCGAAATAAACGTCGAGTCCGCTCTGTGCATGGGCGAAACCAACGCTAGACAGGAAGACAGAAAGCAAAGGCATGGCAGTACGAACAAATCTCACAGAAACTCTCCTAGGTATTGGTGAAAGCGCACACGAACGTTCGAGGCTGTGCCCCGTTACGATAGGCGGCAGATGCCGCGCCTAATAAGCGATGAAACGTGCGCTGTTACAACTATGAAGACGTGGTCCAGTGGCGCGGAGGTTACAACGAGTAATTACGGAAAAGGAACAATTTGGTGACCCCGGAGAATGGAAGAGGTTTGCTGAATCGCCAGACTAGTTGAAGAGCATCAACCGAAGTGATTTTTTCATTTCACGACCTACTCCTGCGACACGGCTATCTGCTTCTCTGCGCGTACATGCTTGCGGTAGGCGTTGGCCTGCCCATTCCTGCCGATCCGCTCTTACTTCTCAGGGCGCCATGGTCGGGGATCATGATTATTCTTTGTTCAAAGCTTTACTTGCAGCAGTGATTCCGGCGCTGATTGGTGACATGGTCTGGTATCAGGTCGGCCGTTTACGAGGGCGCCCTGTGCTGGGGCTTTTATGCAAACTCACGCTCGAACCGGACACTTGCGTGCGAAAAACCGAAAGCGCGTTTGCGAAACGTGGCGCGAGTGCGCTGTTGTTCGCAAAATTTGTTCCCGGCATCAGCCTCATGTCTGTGTCATTGGCAGGCATAAGCAAGATGCCAATTTGGCGCTTCTTACCCGCTGACGCCGTGGGTTGTACGCTCTGGGCGGGCGCGTATCTGCTGATTGGCCGCGTATTTTATCGTCAGGTGGATGCGGTGGTATTGCTCCTTGGATTATTTGGCCGCAGGGCCGGCTTGATCATCGCGGGCCTCATTGCTCTGTACATTGCGCTGAAGTATCTGGAGCGGAAGCGATTCCTGAGCAAGCTGAGGGTCAATCGGATCACGCCGCGTCAACTACTCGATTTACTCGAGCGTGGTCACGCGATGACCATTATCGACTTGCGGCATCCCGCCGAAGTGGAACGTGCGGGGATGAAGATCGCAGGAGCGCTGGTCCTACGGCCGGACGAATTGCGCTCACGCGCTGATGAAATTCCGCGGGATCGTCAAATCGTCCTTTACTGCACTTGACCGAACGAAGCGACAAGCGCCCGTGCGGCGCTTCAACTGAAAAGAGCGGGAATTCAGCAAGTTCGCCCTCTAGCAGGGGGTTTTGAGGCGTGGCGCGACCTCGGGTTTCCACTGGAGTCCGCGGGCGAGATTGCGGCCGCTCATCACGATTAGCATCTCGGCCCGGCGGTGGCGTTCAGGCAATTCGTTCGCGAGCTTTTGCGAAACTCTAGTGAGGCGATAACCTGACGTGGAAGAAGCTTCTGTAGAGACGTCAACCGAACTCACCGGGAAGGGATCGGGGCAATCGGGCACTGCCGGGTTGACGGTGCGGGAGAGAGAGCCTCTTAATCTCGAATCGCCACTTCACGCACTTGGAAGTTTTCTGACTCCGAACGAGTTGTTCTATGTGAGAAATCACTTTTCGACACCGAAGCTCGATATCGCGTCGTATGAGTTGCGAATCGACGGGGCTGTCAGGCAGCCGCTGACCATAGGTTACGAGGAGCTGCGGGGTATGCGGTCGCGGACGCGCGCTGTGACGCTCGAGTGTGCGGGCAACAGCCGCGTCTTCTTGACTCCACAGAAAAGGGGCGTGCAGTGGGAGCTTGGAGCGGTCGGAAATGCAGAGTGGACCGGTGTTCCCCTCCATGATCTTTTGAACCGGGCTGAAGTGACGGACGGCTCCGTTGAGCTCGTGCTGGAAGGTGCGGATCGAGGCGAGCCCACGAACAGTCCGAAGCCTGCTGGGGAGATCAGCTTTGCTCGAAGTCTCCCAGTTCGTGAAGTACGCGAGCTTGGAGTCATGCTGGCTTATCAAATGAATGGCAGCGATCTGCCGATTGAGCATGGGTTCCCAGTGCGGGCAATCGTGCCGGGGTATTACGCGGCGGCTTCGGTGAAATGGTTGACTCACATCCGAGTTGTCCGGGAGCGGTTCGAAGGCTACTGGCAGACAACCGAGTATGCCTATTGGGACACGAGCGATGGGAATCCCGTGCGTCGCCCACTCGCTTCAATGGGGGTCAAAGCAGTAATTGCGCGGCCGGGTATGCATGAAATCGTGGAACCCAACGCGCTATACCGTGTAATGGGTGCTGCGTGGGCGGGAGGATCGGACGTCACTAATGTGGAATTCACGGCGGATGGTGGTGAGACCTGGCACGTGACCCGACTTTCTGGTCCGATTGAGCGGTACGCGTGGCGGCATTGGGAGTATGAGTGGCGCACACCCGGGAAACCAGGAACATACACCCTGTTAGCCCGAGCGACCGATGCCGGCGGTTCCATCCAGCCTGACAAGCATGACATGAATTATGGAAGCTACGCCATTCGCCACACGCTACCAATAGATGTGTTTGTCGCACGCCGCACTGCGGGTTCGGCCCATAACTCTTGCCACAAGTGGTAGAGTAGAAAACCTAGTTGGGGAATCAAGATGTGTTTAGCACGCATGATGGACGTCGCACGCGCTATGCGCGTCCAATGGGAGACAGGCTCAACCCGTAAGACGCTTTTCTGTGTGGCGCTTTTCAGCGCCGCCTCCTGCATAAACGGCCGACTTGTGTGGGCTGCTTCGGGGTCGGAGTTGCGGGAGCAGGTATCACAGCACGAGTCCAGGGGGGATCTGTCCGGCGCTCGATCGGTTCTGGAAGAGGCAGCGGGAACTCCCGGCAATACTTCGGGTGCCGCGGCTTTGGCCGAATTCCTGGAGCGTCATGATGACCCTGGCAGCCGCGACGCTTACCTGAAGTGGGCATCGGAAGAGAGTGATCCGGCGAAACGCAAGCTGGCCCTGCGGCAACTCGTGCTTCTGGACTTCATGGAAGGCAAGAATCGGGAATTGGAGACCGATCTGAACGGGTATCGCGCTGCGGGTGGTGATGATCTCAGACCGCCAGTTGGAAAGGTCCCGGCGAGTATGTTCACGACCGTGACCATCCCGGGTCCGCTCTCTTCGTTCGCCCGAATGGCGGCGCTCTCTCCCGATCTTGCGCCTGAGGAACTGCTTCCGTCACTTGCGCGTAATGTTGTGACCAATGGCTATGAGGCCTCGGGAAACGAAGCGCTTCAGCAAACAGAATACCTGCGATTGTTGGTCCGGTACATCGGGCAGGCGCGGGAACTGCAGGCCATGACAAACAAGGACCGGAAGATCGTAATTCCCAATTGCGACAGTGAGGAAACAGGAAAATTGTTGAAGGCGCTTGGGTACCGGATGCGCGGCTCTTGCGGCGCCGACATTGTGTTAGAAACCGTGAATGCCACGCGGGCCTTCCTCACCATCGATTCCGGTTTTCCCTTGACTGAACTGGAACAGGATCTCCGGGCGAACCGGCGATTCGAGTTGGCGTTTGCGTCGACGCAAGTGCCTGTTTTGTACAGCGCTGAATACTGGCTATCGGCGCTCGGAAAGAGCGGTCAAGCTGACTTTATCGATGCTTTTCTTTCGGATCCCTCGCTGTGCCGGTTATATCTCGGGCTGTCACGCCTCGACCGTCCTACAGCCGAAGCGCTGCGCAAAGAGGCGTCACCCGCCAAGCTCAAGGTCTATGCTCACGTGCTGGACTTTTTCGGCAGCATGTTTCAGATTCGAAATGGCGCGGCTGTAGTTCCTGGTTCGCCCAAACTGTGGGCTTCGCTGGTTGGAGTGCCGCCAACCAATCCTGGAGCGTTTTTTGACAGGCTCATCGGCGTTGACGATGGTTGGCTAGCCAGCTACTTCGATGCACTTTCGCGCATGAATGGACCGGCGTTCAATTATTTGACACAGCCAGATCGCACGAAGCGCTTCTATGACGCGCTTCGGGGCAAGATTACGAGCCCCGGCCCCGCGCGTCCCGTCTTTCGCTCAAGCACTGAGCTACTGCTGCTCACTAGCTCTCTTCGAATCGATGCAAACGGCCGGCCGCACGTGCCCGGAAACCTCGAAGTCTGGCGAAACCTGTTCATCAAACATCCGCACGGCAAGTACGATGGTAGGCTGACCCGGTCGGCAGCATCGTGGCGCACGAATGACGATCTGCTTGAAGCGTTGTTCGGGCTTAGCCGAAAGACTGTTGAAAACGAGCCGCTGAAAATCTTTTTGACTCTGAACGACCTCGATCGGGACCGATCAAAGCCCATATCCCCCCAGCTTGCTGCCCGTTTGATTGCGGGCTACAGGAACTACGGCGCGCAATACATTGTCTTCGCAGACGCGCCGTCATTGAGCGAAGCGTCAATCGAGCATTACCTGGATATTTGTGCTGATATGACGGCCATCCATGACGGTCTTGTGAAGGCTGACGCGATCGGAACCTTACAAGCACTGGTTGAAATCTGGCAGATTCTATCGCGCCAAAGCATGATTCCAACCGCTTCCGGGGACGCGGTGTTCGCTAGACTCATTGAGCCATTCAGTCATGTGAGACAGGAAACGGAGGTCTTCGGCGCCGGCCGGTCTGGCCTGAACGTGCTACTGTCCGCTGGGCAAACGCCGCACAGCGGATCACAACAGGAGCAACTGGTCGAACTGCTCGTGGGTAAAGTGCATTCTCCTGGAGCACCGGGTACATTTTCACCGGCCGAAAACTTCCTGCGCGTTTTTGACGCGCAGCGTCTGATCCGGATCGACAGCCTTTTCAATGTGGCTGACCGTATAGGAAAGGGCCCGGTTGACCAGAAGACGATGAAAAATATCGATGAGCAATTGGGCCGGTTGGAAGACACCGAATCCCTTCGGGGCTCGTTGTCGTCCGCAGAAAAGAATGCCATGGCGGTCGGCTATTGGAGCCAGCGACATATCGAACAGGAGCGCAAGGTCAGCTTTGAGAATCTTGCAAAGAACTTTGAGAAGAGAGATCCGCGCGCGGTGCTGGCCCCATTCCTGCGCGATTCGTTGGTTGGCTTGGTTTATTCCTACTACGCTCCTTCAGGCGCCCAATTGCTGCTGACCAATCCGTTGTTCGTCCGCGGTCATGATTTCATCGGCCCTCCCGAGGCTCCTGCGTCCTGGCGTGCCACCGAGATCGTTGGAAGCGGGTGGCCGGCAAGCACGGGTGGCCGTCTTATGGGCTCGTTGACTTCGCTTCCCTACGCGATCGCCGAAGCCGAACAAAACTTCCTCACTCCCAAACGCGAGCAGGCTCTGATCTGGGCAGATTTGGTACCGCAGATGATTGTGGATGTAACGATTACCAGATGGAGGAATCTTAAGCCGGAACAGGTTCGTTGGGTTTCGCTGCATATCCAGCGCGGGCGCAGCCTTTTGGCAGCAGCCGCATTAGACACCTCGCTTCGAGCACGTGTTTTCACAGCATTTGCGCGATTCGCAACCCCCGCCCGGGTGGAGCGCCTCCAAGATGAACTGAACATGGGAGATTTCAGGAAAGCGGTGTCGGAGGTGCCCACTTCGGAGCTTTACGCGCTAGGCCAAGATTCGATGCTTCGAGACATTTCTCCCGATCTTGCTTCGAACGCCATTGCTGCGATGGCACAGGAGAACAACCCGGATTTGGCTCTGAGCGCGATTGCGCGCGCATTTGGCACGCCCAAGCCGACCCTGACGCATTCCTACCGGCCTGGACTTCTCTATTTGCGTACTTTCCCAGCGTTGATGGGCTATTCCAGCCGAATACTTGCCGAGAGCTGGGAATCGAACAATCTGTATTACGCGGCGCTGGCGGATCAGGTGGGAGTGCCTGTCGATCAATTGGATTCCTACGTACCCGAATGGAACCGCTCTGCGATCGAAAATATTTTCGCAACGCATTTAGAAGACTGGCCGGCGGTGCTGCGGTCCCTCCATGCCGTGGGCCAAAATGTCCGGGAGCGGGCTAATCAGCGCGCCGCGATCAACGCGTCACAGAATTAGGAAGGCATCGTGAAGAATTTTTTGCGCGTCATCGGCGCTATTTCGCTGGTAGCGACGCCCGCTGCTTTTTGGGCGCACGCTCAAGACGAGGATCAGACCACCTTTCATGTGAAGGTGGACATGGTGGTGCTGAGCTTCACCGTAACCGACACGAAGGGCAAGTATGTAAACGGGCTGAAGCCTGCAAATTTCAAGGTATATGAAGACGATATACCGCAGAAAGTGGCGACCTTTGCGGAGGGTACCCGGGCACCTGTGCAGGTGCTTGCAAACGGGGAAACCAGACCGCTTCCGGCTGGAAGTGCCGGGAGTGCGGGAAACGGCACACCGCCCGGGCCTGGAGTTGTAGATCTACGATCCGATGCCATGACGGGCACCAATGTGTTCGTTCTGTTCGACACCAGCAACTATATGTATCGCGGTTTCGTGTACGCATCTGATGCCATTGCCGATTTCATCCGAGGGCTCGATCGCGCCGATTCGATTGCAGTTTACACATACAGCCGCAACTTGAATCGCGCCGTTCCTCTTAATCGCGATCGCATGACTGCGATCAGTGGCTTGCGAAGAGCGGTCGCTGGGGACGACTCGGCACTTTATAATTGCCTTCTGCTTACGCTGCGCGATGCGGCTCGAGTGGCCGGACGCAAAGTGGTGATCGTGTTTTCAAACGGTCCCGATAATGCCAGCATGGTGGCTCCCGACGACGTGCGGGCGGTGGCAGAAGATGAAGGCATCCCGATCTACGTGATATCGACCAGCGAAGTGACTAATGATGCAATATCGACCTCGATTTTTAAACGAATCACGATGACGACGGGGGGAAAGAGTTACTTTGCTAAGACGTGGCAAAAACAAGTGGAAGCCTTCGAATCCATTCGCGAAGATCTAGGGAATAGCTATACCGTTACCTACTATCCACAACCGAATCCGAATGAGGGCTTTCGCAGGATCAGCATTCAGCTGACCTCGGACACCATGAGAAAGTACAAGATCCGGGCGCGGCCGGGTTATCGCCCCCAGCGCAGTTTCGAGTAACCGCGGCCGTGATGCCGCTATTTGTCTTTCTTTACGGGCAGCGGTCCGAAAGCCTGGCCGACCGGCATCATCTGAAGGGTGTTGATGTTGACGTGGAAGGGCCGGGTCGCGATCCAATGTATGGCATCGGCCACGTCTTCCGCAGTTAATGGCTGAGTTCCTTCGTATACGGCTTGTGCTTTCTTCTTATCACCTTTGAAGCGAACTTCCGAAAATTCAGTTCCCCCAACCAGACCAGGTTGAAGGTCGCTCACGCGGACGGCTGTTCCGAATAAATCGGCCCGCAACATCAAGCTGAATTGATGGACGAAGGCTTTTGTTCCGCCATAAACGCTGCCTCCAGGATAGGGCCATTCAGCGGCCGAAGAGCCAATGTTGATAACGTGGCCCCGGTTGCGTTCCACCATGCCGGGCAGTAAGGCTCGTGTGCAGTACATCACGCCTTTCACGTTGGCGTCGACCATGGTTTCCCAATCGTCTAGATTAGCCTTGTACGCCGGGTCGAGGCCTATCGCGCCTCCCGCATTGTTCACCAGGACGTCGATAGCCGCGAAGTCTTCAGGCAAGCTTTGAACCGCGCGCTCGACTTGTGCACGTTGGGTGATGTCAAAAGAGAGGGGTAGAAAATTGGCGCCCAGCTCCTGCTTTAGCTCGTCCAGACGATTCTTGCGGCGGCCGGTTCCAACGACTTTTGCGCCATCCTGCGCAAATCTTCGCGCGGCGGCCCTTCCGAAACCAGAAGTAGCTCCTGTTATGAAAACGATCATACGTTCAATAGAATTCTCGCGCAGACAATTATTACCTTTAAACATCGAAAGGGAAATGACGCGGCAGCGCGACAGATGGATTGCCGCGGCGCTGTGTTAGTCTAAAAAGCGTTCTTGGCTGTTAACGCTAAGCCCGCGTATTTGCGGGTCGCCATGACCCGTTCCCATGTCGCTGCAAGTCTTTTTGCAAGCTCGATTGCTCGGTGCCGAAGAATTCCTGACCGCCCGCTCTCACGGGCATTCGGAAGCGGTTGCAGATCTGATTGGGCGCTGCGCGTGGCTTAGTCTGTTTTGCGAGGTCTTACCTAGGGCGTTACTGTCGGAGCTGAAGCTCTCGCGCATGCTTCTGGGCTCGAGTAGCGCCGAGCAGTTTCTTTTGGTTCTTGCGGAAGAAGACATTGCTCGGGCGAATGAATTTTTGATCCGTGCGGCTGATGCGATCGTAAAATTTTCCGGTGATAGTCTGCGCCTTGTTTGGGCGAGTACGGAGAATCTCGGCGCTTGGCCCGTAGCGCGAAAACGTCTCGATGATGCGTTGCTCGCCAAACAGTCCGCGCCTATAGGGACGAATGCAGATCCGAGTTTCTTCGAGCCGCTTGATCGCTTACCGGACCGCTATCGCGACTTGTATTTTGGCGCGTTTGCTCAGAATCTCCCCTCAGCATCGAGAGTCGGCTGGTCTGCGGACCGGCCTGCGCATCTCAGCTGGGATCAAGGCCAATATACGTGGCGTCTGGAGAACCAAACGAGCGCGGATGATGAAGCAATTCTGTTTCTACGGCGCTTTGCGATGGATGAGACCGGGAGCCATCCGAGTTCTCTAGCCGAACTGGCTGAGCGCGCGGAGGGTTCCCCTCGATGGGGAGTGCTGCGGGGCGACGTCGATCATTTCGATTTCCGGCTGAGACGTGCGGGTTCAATCGAAGAGCACATTCATCTCTCGATGCTTTTTAAGGAATTTTTGGCGGGCGAGCTTGCGCTGCTCTGCACGCTGGGCGATTTCTGGCGAAAAGTGAGTATTCTGTATCGCGGTGGTGACGATTTCGCGCTAATCGGCACATGGGATGCACTGGTGATGCTGGCCCGTGACGTGGAGCGGCTGTTCGAAAGATTTGTCGAACAGAACGTGGAGTCCTTCCCGAGCCTGGAAGGAAAGACGATCAGCATGGCTCTCGCCGTTGCACCGGATTTTGAAACCTCCGCCACGACTGTGTTCGAGGAAGCTGGAGTGCAACTCCGTGCAGCGAAAGCGTCTGAAGCCGGGAGCTTTCATTTGTTTGGACGGACACTCGAGTGGAAGCGCTTAGGCGATGCCGAAGAATTAAAGACCGGCCTAGTGCGGCTAGTCCGAGAGTTCGGGTATTCGCCTGCCTATATCAACGATTTGGCGGCGGTGTACCGGGAAGCTTTTTCCGCGCGCGCTACTCGCACGAGCAAGGCCATTCGGGTGGATAAGCCTTGGCGTACTTACATGCGGCTCTCAAGAGTTATTCCACAAGCGCGCAGCAAAGAATTGAACAATATTCGAAGCACGGTAATCACAAATCTGGTTGGAAAGAAGACGGCGGGCTTCAAGCTCCGTCCCTCAGCGCGCGTAGGTTTGGAGTGGGCGCGTCTGGCTGCCGGCGCCTAGTTGTCTGGTCGAAAGGAATCCAAATGCCTGACGTTGAAGAGAAGAAAACGGAAGAGCGCCAGACCGGCGAAAATCGTCCAACGCGCGAGAATCGGGAGGGCGGGCGGCCGAGCGGTCGGGGACCCAACGATCGCGGAGGTGACGGGCGAGGCGAGCGGGGCGGAGAGAGGGGCGGTGATCGGGGCCGTGAACAGCGATTTGGCGGGGGTGCGCGCGGACCTGGCGAGCGGCGCGGCGAAGGGCCGCCTGAAATCGATATCGACAAACTCATCGCCGACAGTTTGTATCTCGACAATCAAGCGCACGTTGTAGTAAGCCGAATGCGCGACATGGATTCTGGCACAAAAAGCCAGTTGCGCCGGCTTTATAATGCGGTGCGGCGGGCCACACGCGCTCCGGAAGGTGAGCGCCAGCACGAGTTTGTCATGGTGCGCGCGCGGCTTGCGTATACCATCGCGCGGCATTCGCTGCGCAGCCTGGATGCGCTTGAACGCCTGTTGCTGCAAGTGACGCGCAAGAACGATACGCGCGGTTACGAGCGTTTCCGGGATTTGTTTGAAGCGATTATTGCTTACAACGAGTAAAGCGCCAGAACAGGATATTTACGCATGAGCTCTCATACCGCAGCAACGGAATTGACGTTTTTAGGCAAGCTGGTTCTTGAAGGCGAGATTCAGTGTCAGACGGGCCTGCATATCGGGGCGGGGAAAGGCTCGCTTGAAATTGGCGGCGCCGACAACCCGGTTGTGAAGGACGCATTCGGTATCCCCTACATACCGGGCAGTTCGCTGCGGGGCCGTCTGCGCTCGCTTCTGGAACAGACGCTAGGCCTTGCGGTTCCGCAAGAACTAATTTACCTGTCGAAGCGCAAGGGCCAGGAAGTTCGGATTCACCAAAGCGATCGCCCCGACGATGAGGTTTGCGTCCTGTTCGGCCGAACTCCGGGGCGCGCCGAGAAAGTTACCGGCGAGGCGATCGAAGCCGTTGTAGCAACGCCGGCGCGCCTCACTGTCTACGATGCACCGCTTCTGATTGACAGCATCACACCGCAAATGCGTGAGAACCTGGACGATGAATTAACGGAGGTGAAGAGCGAGAACGCCGTCGACCGCATCACGTCGCAGGCGAATCCCCGGACGCTCGAGCGTGTTCCTGCCGGCGCGCGGTTTCGTTTTCGGATGGTTTTGGACGTGCTCTGCCCGGAGGATTGGCCGCTGCTGGCGCGAGTCGCGGAAGGGTTGCGGTTGCTCGAAGACGATGCGTTAGGCGGCGGGGGCAGCAGGGGCAGCGGACGCATAGGCCTGAGTGCGCTCAATCTTAGTTGGCGCAGCAAGGACTATTACGCAAAAGGTGCTCCTGAGACGAATCTGCTTTCTGGCGCGGACTTGGGAGCGCTGCAGCAGTTGGCTAGCACCGACGACTTCGCCGAGAAGCTAGCGTAAGATGCAGCCGGCGATTTTGATTCGCCTACGGCCGTCCGGTCCTTGGCGATATGGTCCGGGCGATGGTGGACAGAACCGCGTTGACCTGCTGTTTCGCAGCGATCGCCTCTTTTCTGCGGTCACGCTCGCGATGCGAGATTTGGGGTTTTTGGAGGAATGGCTGGATGCGACAGCACGAAATCCCAAGCCGGCGATAGCTTTCAGCTCGCTGCTGCCGTATCAGGCCGAGGTGTTATTCGCACCGCCCCCGGCTAGCTTGTGGCCCCCACCGTCCTCTTCGGTGTCGACATCGAGTCCGGTGTTTTTAACAAAGGTCCGCTGGCAAGCGGCCCGCTTCGTCCCGTTCAGCGTCATCGAATCGATTCTTACCGGCGAGACCATTCTTGCGGATCAGTGGATCGCCGACCCCGAGAGCGGTTGCCTTTTGCGGCGTGATCGCCCGAGCGCAAGCCCGTTCCGTGTCGTTGCGAGGAGTAGCTCGGCTGTTGATCGTGTTTCCCCTGGTAGGGTGCACTTGGAGACGTACGCCTGCGCGGAATTTGAATCTGGCTCGGGTCTGTGGACGGTCGCGCGCTTCTCCGATCAGCAGGCGGAATCGACGTGGAATCATCGTCTAAGAGGCGCATTTCGTCTGCTCGCGGACACAGGTTTTGGAGGGCGCCGTACTAGCGGCTGGGGACAAACAGAAGCGCCCGAATTTCACTCGGGTGCCTGGCCTGCTCTCGTGAGTTCGAAACTTGGCCGCGGCTCGGGAAACGGCGAGCAACCTGCCGAGGCCGGGAGCGAAGCGTCGCTGTACTGGCTTCTGTCGCTGTACTCGCCATCTTCCACCGACAGTATCGATTGGACAATCGGCCACTACGAGCTAACGGTCCGCAGCGGCCGCATCGAAAGTATCTCTGGATCTGGTATTGAAAAGAAACCAGTACGGATGATTTCAGAAGGCTCGGTACTTGCAGCGCGTTCCGAGCCGACCGGTATCGCGGTGAACGTGGCGCCGGACGGTTTTGCCCATCCGGTCTACAGATCGGGTCTGGCGCTTACATTGAAGCTGCCGGCGCTGGATGAAATGACACTCCAGAGTCCTGTTGAAGTGCCTGCTGAAGGAGATTTCGAACATCGGCGGTGTGAAGAACCTAAACCGCCACTTGAGCGATCGGTCCCCGATGATGGCCAGGAGGCTACTCCGTGAGATACAAAGTTACGGCTCTCACGCCGCTTCTGGTCGGCGACGGCAACGAGCTTTCGCCCATAGACTACATGGTCTGGAAGGACCAGGTAAATGTCCTCGATCAGCCTCGTATTTTCAAGTTGCTCGCGCGTGGGCCGCGCCTAGATAGCTACCTAGCGCAGCTGCGCAAAGCAACGAAACTCGATTTCGCCTCCTGGGGCGGTTTTGCGCAGAACTTCTCTCAGCGCCGCATTCCTTTCGAGCATCCCGAGGCGGCTAAAACGTGGAACTCTGCACCTGCTGAATCGCTATTTATACCGACGTTTGCGGCGGATCATCGCGGCGCGTATTTGCCTGGTTCTGCGCTCAAGGGCGCACTGCGGACGAGCGTTGTGTTCTCGCGCTGGACCGCGAGCACAATCGACAAAATCGCAGCTGCGATGGCAGTCGACCGCGTACCACGGCGGCTTGCTGAGCCAGCTGAGGTAAATTCGGGAGCCTCGCAGGTAAAGATTATCTCCGTTGCCGATAGCCAGCCGATTCCGGCGTCGTCCTTTAAGATCTTTCTCACGCGTGTCGCGTCGCTCGATACCCGCCAACCAGGAAAACCCCAGGTAGCGTGGAAAGTTGCCGGTCGAGGGAGCGTGGCTACGCAAAGAATTTTTGAGGCTACGCCCGTTTTTGCTGAAATGGCGCCGACTGGCACGGGATTTGTGGGCGAGTGGGACGAACGCACCTTTCTTGAAAACCCCGAACTGACCCATGCCTTAGGTTGGCGATCTGTACCTAAGCCCAAGCTGATCCTGGATGCCGCGAATCAACATGCGGCGACGCAACTGGAGGTACATGCGCGTTATGCGGAAACGACGGGGCTCGAGGCGCTACGTCATACAGTTCAAGGTCTGAGCCAGGAGTTGCTTTCCTCACGAGATTCGCCAGGAACCTGTCTTCTATGTCTAGGTTGGGGAAGCGGGTTTCTTTCTAAGGTTGGATATCTCCAAACCGAGCAGGAATCGTACCGCAAGATTCTTCGCTCGGTTCCTGGGTTTGGAAAGGCGATTCGCGAGGGTGTCCCGTTCCCTAAGACTCGGCGGATCGTGTTTGCCGGAGCACATCCCTCTACCCTGCCTGGTTGGGTCAAACTCCAGCTGCAGCAGTAAGCCAATAGTACCTTTTCTTGCGAAACAGCGCCTACGAATCTGTGACTTTGGAACTTGAATTGCCGATAATCAAATATATGAGAGGGTCGCGCGGGGTTTGGACTCTACATTCATAGGGTCAGTGTTGTCTCTTGGCTCTTCTGGTTAACGGCGAAGCTCAACTATGTATAACGCCTATTTCGGGTTCAGAGAAAGCCCATTCAACTTAAGCCCGGATCCAGAGTTCCTGTACCGGAGTCCTCAACACGAAGAGGCATTGGCGAACTTGATATACGGCGTGCGTAGCCGTAAGGGTTTCATTGTTCTGACTGGTGAAGTCGGAACAGGTAAGACGACGATGCTCGAGTGTCTGCGGGACTATTTGGATTCCCAGCGGATCGAGTTTGCTTTTATCTTCAATTCGCGTCTCCAGCCAGATCAGTTTTTCGAGATGATGGCCTACGACTTCGATCTTCGATGTGATCGCAAATCGAAGACAGACGTCTTGTTCGCGCTAAATGCGCTTTTACTCCAACAAGCGGAGCGCGGCCGGACGTGTGTGTTGATTGTAGATGAAGCTCACAATTTAGAGTGGGACGTGCTTGAAGAGATACGATTGCTCGGAAATCTAGAGAATCGCCAGGGCAAGTTGCTGCAGATCATCCTGGCAGGGCAGCCGGAACTGGACCGGAAGCTGGATGCACCGAACTTGCGGCAATTGAAGCAGCGCATTGTGTTGCGATGCGCGCTGAATCCGCTGACGGCGGATGAGTGTACAGCCTACATACAATCAAGATTGGCTCGCGCCGGAATGCCGCACCAGACCATCTTCTCGCCCGAGTTACTAGAAGAGATTCATAGGCGCTCAGCGGGTATTCCACGCCTGATCAACGCCCTGTGCGACAACCTGCTGGTAACGGTGTTCGCGATGGAGCAGCGCACGGCCACTTTCGCCATGCTCGAAGAAGTTTCTCAGGACATGCGCTTGGAATGGCCCGGGAGCAGTCGAGGAAGGCGGGGGCGCTCGCGATATGGAATGGGGGAAGAACATTTCCCTGAAACGCCTGTCTCCATAGGAAACTAGCGCGCGACCCTTCCGACCGACCCGAGTGTCTTTTTCCGGGTTGGCCGACGTTAAAGTATACTTCCCTCAGGAACTACCCATGTCATCAGATCAATTTGACCGCCGGGATTTTTTAAAACGCACCGGTAGCCTGGGAGCCGGTGCGGCACTCGCGAGCCAAGCCTTTTCGAAGGCCGCTTCAAAGATGAATGCGAGCCGCGTCATTGGCGCTAATGACCGGATCAATATCGGGCTTATTGGCTGCGGAGGCCGTGGTAGCAGTGACGCCGAGTCCTTCACCAAATACGCCGCGGAGAATAGCAACGCCTGCCAAATCGTCGCGGTTTGCGACGTGTACGAAAAGCGTAAACGTACTGAAGCGGAGAAGTACAAGTGTAAGGGTTTTCTAGATTACCGCGACGTGCTTGCTCTTTCTGATGTCGATGCCGTGATTGTTGCCACTCCGGACCATTGGCACGCCCGCGTTGCGCTAGACGCTCTGGATGGAGGTAAAGACGTTTACCTCGAAAAACCGATGTGTCACACCAACAAGGAGATTAAGCAACTGGTCGACACTGTTCGAGAAACAAAGCGCGTGCTCCAGGTGGGTTCGCAGACGACGTCGGCCGATCAGTGGTGGAAAGCGAAGAAGGCAATTGCCGACGGGATGATCGGCAAAATGATCATGAGTCAGGGTTCCTACCATCGCAATTCAATCGAAGGAGAGTGGAATTGGCCGATCGATCCGGAAGCAGGCCCTGCCGGAAAAGGCGACAATTACATCGACTGGAAAACTTGGCTTGGCCCTGCTCCGTCCCGCCCCTATGATGCGGACCGGTTCTTCCGATTTAGAAAATACTGGGACTATTCAGGCGGCATTGCCACCGATTTATTTTTTCACGTGGTTGCTCCGCTGAACATTTGCTGGGATAAGCCCCAATATCCGTCAAAGGTGACGGGCTCTGGCGGCAAGTACGTGTTCACGAATGATCGCGAAGTACCCGACACATTCCATGTGCTGGCGGAATATCCGGAAGGTCATTCGCTTGTGCTGAGCTCATCGATGGCGAACTCGCAGCACGTTCCGGGGCTGATTCGAGGGCACGAAGGCACGATCATCATGGTCGAGCATGGCATGTTCGAGCGCCGCACGCCAAACATCGCTGTCCGGCCGGAGTTGGTCCGCACTGAGGGCGAAGAAAGCCAGCAGCGGCACCCATTTCCCAATTACAAATTCGGCCAGGAGGAAATCAAGATACCGGTTGAGCAGACAGACATGATGCAGGCTCACATCGGCAACTTCCTCCAATGCATGCGCAGCCGCGAGAAGCCGCACTTGGATGTGGAAACAGCCGCGCACGCGCAGGTCCTAATCAACTTGTCGGTCGAGTCCTACCGCGAAGGCCGCGTCAAGTATTGGGATGAGAAGAACTGGAAGTCAGTCGATAAGCCTGTAAAGGCGTAGCAAGTTGCGCTAGTCAACGCACGCCCCGTGCGGAGTGCCGCTAGTCGAAGATTTCAGAGAAGGGAATTTCGATGGAGGTGCCGTCCAGCTTTATGGTTGCACCTACAGCCTGTTCCATGCCGCTTCGGCGATAGATCCACAGCGTTTTTTCAGCGGGATCAACTACCCAGACCACGGGCACTCCGAAATCGAGATAATCTTGGATTCGGGCATTTGTGCGCGATACGGTGTCCTCTGGAGAAAGAATCTCAATGCAAAGCAGAGGCGGCTTGGTAAGTATTTGCTCCTCTGGCTTGCCTCGCGCCACAACAACGTCAGGAACGCGAAACCTGGTCGGGCGAACCTGAACACGCCACTCAGGAAATGCGGCAATCCCCGTCTCACGGAAACGGCTCCTGAAAAAAGTAACGATCCCACCTTGGATCCAACTATGGTCCCGCTCCCCCAAATTTCGCTCCTCAACTACGCCGTCCACGTAATCACGATCGGGGCGGTAGACAGTTTTCAGGTACTCTTCGACGGAGATCTGAGTGCCGGCTGCCATACCAACAGTATGGGTCATTGCGGCTTCAATATGCACAATCCGAGATCCCGAAGCTGACGCTCTGGCACGGGCGAGGGTGCTTCGCACATCAGGTCAGTGGCTTTTGCCGTCTTTGGGAATGGAATCACTTCGCGAATGGATTGTTCGCCAGCCAGGATCATCACCAGGCGATCTAACCCGAGCGCGATTCCGCCGTGCGGCGGAGCCCCATACTCGAGAGCTTCGAGCAGGAATCCGAACCGGCGTTGGGCCTCTTCTTCGCTGAATCCGAGCGCTGCAAAGACCTTCGTCTGCACGTCGCGGCGGTGGATGCGAATTGACCCGGAGCCCAGTTCGACGCCATTCAGCACGAGATCGTAGGATTTTGCCCGGCAATGCGCGGGATCGGTCGTGAGCTTCTCGAGATCTTCGTCGTGAACCGAGGTGAATGGATGGTGCGCCGCGTTCCAGCGCTTGTCCTCCTCATCCCATTCGAACATCGGAAACTCGGTGACCCAAAGAAATTTGAATGTTTCGGCATCGAGAAGATTGTGGCGATCAGCATATCTCTGAGCGATAAACAAGCGAAGCTGCCCGGCCGCCTGAAGCATCGTGTACTCCGGCAGCGCACTCTTTGGTTCGCCTGCCCAGCCCGCAAGAATCAGGAGGTCGCCTTCGGCGAGCTTGATGCGATCTCGCACCTGAGTTAACGGGGTGGCGAAATCTCGGTCCAGGCGCTTTAAGTCGTCATAGACTCTAAGTCCACGCTCCTGGCCGAATGCTTTGATGTCATCGCGTTCTTTGCGGCTCAACTGGCCTATTCTCGGGATGTGAATCGCAACTAAGGGCAAGCCATCCTTCGTGAGACTCGCAGCGGGGAAAAGATCTTCCACGCAATGAAACGCGGGTATCCGCAGATCCGGCTTGTCGGTTCCGTAGGAACGCATGGCTTGGTCGTAAGTAATGCGCGGAATTTGCTTCTCGATCGTTCTGCCAGCCGCCTCACAGACGCTCCAAATCAACGGCTCGATTACCTCGTAGATCTGTTCCTCTTGCGGAAAGGACATTTCGAGGTCAATTTGGGTGAACTCCGGTTGCCGGTCGGCGCGCAAGTCCTCATCGCGGAAGCAGCGCACGATCTGGAAGTAGCGGTCATAGCCACTCACCATGAGAAGTTGCTTAAAGATCTGGGGTGACTGCGGCAGAGCGTAGAAACTTCCTGGTTGCACTCGGCTCGGCACAAGGTAGTCGCGCGCGCCCTCCGGAGTCGAGCGAGTCATAAATGGTGTTTCGATTTCGAGAAATCCCTGCGAATAAAGCGAGGTGCGAACAGCAAAAGAAAGCTTCGAGCGCATGATGATGTTGCGCTGCATGCGCGGGCGGCGCAGATCGACATATCGATACTTCAGCCGAATGTCTTCTTTCACGTCCACGTTGTCTTCGAGCGGGAAGGGCGGCGTGCGGGACTCATTCAGAATCCAAATCTTGCCTACAACAACCTCTATTTCTCCGGTTGCGATGTTCGTGTTCACCGTATCCAGGCTGCGCGGTGTCACGATGCCTTCCGCCGCGATGACGAACTCTGAGCTCAGTTCCTGGGCTCGGCTGTGCGCTTCTCGATTTTTGCTTTCGTCAAATACAAGCTGCGTGACCCCCTCACGATCCCGAAGGTGGATGAAGATCAAGCCTCCGAGGTCACGCCGCCGATGGACCCAACCCATCAATATCGCCGGCTTCCCCGCATCGCTTGCGCGCAACTCTCCGCAATTATGAGTTCGGCGCAAGTCGCCTAGTAGGTCTAATTGCACTTCTGCCATTTTGCTCTTATCGCGTTATTTGCCTCAGCGACTACTCGCGAATTGTTCAAATAGTTCCTGGCGCGTTAGCGTCGCCTGTTCGCCGGTTGCCATGTCTTTAAGCGTGTACGATTGCGTGACAATTTCGTTGTCGCCCACGATCAAGGTGTAACGGGCTGCCATCTTGTTCGCAATTTCGAGCATCCGCTTCAGCTTGCGTTCGGTCCCAACTTCGACGGAAACGTCTAGCTTCCGGATCTCTTGAGCGAGTACCGCACACTGACGTAATGCTGGATCGCCCATAGGCGCGATGTACAAATCCAGTGGGAATACTTTTGCAGCTCTTTCTTCTTCGAGGATCATAACCAGCCGGTCCTCGCCAATCGAGAAGCCAATGCCCGGTGCGGACAATTTGGCGCCCAGGCTCTCGGCGAGTCCGTCATAGCGACCGCCGCCTAAGATTGCATTTTGCGCGCCCAAAGATCCATGGGTTATTTCAAACGTTGTGCGTGCGTAGTAATCGAGTCCGCGTACGAGACGTGGCTTTACCGTATAAGCGATGTTGCGGTCCTCTAATAATTCGCGTAGCCGACGGAAATGATCATCGTCCTCTGCACTTAAGTACTCGAGAATAGAGGGCAATTGCTCGATAATTGGCTGATCTTCAGGCACTTTACAGTCGAGAACTCTCAACGGGTTCGTTTCCGCACGGCGCCGGCAATCCTCACACATCCGAGGCGCCACTTCTTTCAATTGGATGCGAAGGGCGTCATTATATTTTGCGCGGGATTCTTTGGAACCTACAGAATTGATGAGGAGTTGGAATTCTAGAATGCCTGCTTCCTGCAGAATGGCGACAACCAATTCGATGATTTCGGCATCAATCGCCGGCGAGTCGGAGCCGATTGCTTCTCCGCCGATTTGATAGAACTGCCGGAAGCGTCCTTTCTGCGGCCGCTCACGCCGGAACATTGGACCCATGTAATACAGCTTTTGAGTGCCCGGCTGTTGATCGAGCCGGTGTTCGATATAGGCACGTAGAACGGAGGCGGTGCTCTCGGGGCGCAGTGTCAAAGAAGTGCCGTCGCGGTCCTCAAACGTGTACATCTCTTTGCTAACGATGTCCGTTTCTTCGCCAACAGTGCGACTGAAAAGCGCGGTCTGTTCAAGAATCGGCGTGCGGATTTCCTGGTAGTTGAATCGCGCAAAGATGCGCCGGGCCGCAGCCTCCGCCTGATTCCAGATCGCGCTCGACGGGGGCAAGATATCGCGCATGCCTTTGACGGTGTGAATCAAGATTGCTCTTCCTTGTAGATTCCAGTGATTTCGATGTAATTGTCACAGTTCTTTTGGAATCTTTCTTCTTCTTGAGCACTCACTTCGCGTCGTATTTTTGCAGGACTGCCCATCACAAGCATTCTGGCGGGCACTTGCATGCCCTCCGGCACAAGTGCACCGGCCGCTACGACCGCGCCCGCGCCAATTTTGGCACCGTTTAGCACAATCGCTCCGATACCGATGAGCGCGCCGTCCTCCACTTCGCATCCATGCAGAACGACCGCATGGCCCACCGTCACCCGGTTGCCAACGATGCACGGAAAACGGTCATGATCGACGTGCATTACAGCGTTATCCTGAACGCTGGTCTCGTCCCCGATGCGAATGTAATTGACGTCGCCACGAATGCTAACATTCGGCCAAACGCTGCTGCGTTCGCCGACGACGACATCGCCCGTTATCTGTGCGCTGAAGTCGACGTAAGCGGAGTTTGCTATGCGAGGTAATACCCCACGGTAGGCCCGGATCATTAGAAAATGCCGTTCGGCGGAGGCCGGTATGGTGCCGATAGCGCGGACGAGATTTCTCTCAGCGTGGTCTTTCTTAGCCATCCTAGCATCCCGCCGATAAAATGAAAGGCATGCGAATTGCTGCACTGTGCGCGCTTTTTGGAGGGGCGCTCAGCGTCTCCGCCCAGCCCGCTGGTAAAGCTTCATTTACTTTCGAGGCCATGATGAAGCTCGCCCGTATCGATGAGCCTCAATTGTCGCCCGACGGGAAACTGGTCGCTTTCACAGTCCAGATGGTCGATTTGCCGAACAATACTAAACCCAGTCAGATCCATGTTGTTCCTGTGGATGGCGGCACGCCGCAACGGTTGACCAACGATGGAAATTCGAACACGAGATCACGATGGACACCCGATTCCACGCGCATCCTGTTTGTTTCCGATCGCAGCAATGGTTCGCAAATCTGGTCCATGAAGCCGGATGGAACCGACTCGAAGCCGGTCACAAATCTGCCGACCGGAGCTGGCGGAGTCACGGTGTCCCCCGATGGCAAGCTAATCCTGTTTGTAAGTGACGTTTATCCAGAGTGTGAGCCTCCGAACACAACCCCAGGCGCCGAGTATGATCCCGTTTGTAACAAAACAAAGCTCGATCAGGAAACGGCAAGCAAGATGGACGCGCGCGTCTACACCTCATTGCTTTATCGGCATTGGACACAATACCAAGGCAATCGGCGGCGCCACATGCTGATTCAGACCGTTGATGGAAGCGGCAAGATTCGCGATCTGACGCCAGGGAATCTGAATACTCCTCCATTCTCACTTGAAGGCCCAGAGCAGTATGCTTTCTCACCCGATAGCGTTGAAGTCACGTACGTCGCTAACACGGACCCCGATTCCTCCACGAGTACGAATTCTGATCTATTTACTGTTGCTGCCGCGGGTGGCGAGGCCAAGCGCATCACGACAAATCCCGGCGCAGATGAGGGTCCGCTCTACTCGCCCGATGGCAAATTTCTGGCCTATCGCACTCAGATCCGAGGCGGTTATGAAAGCGATCAGTGGCGTCTTGCGGTGCTAGATCTCGGAACGGGTAAGATGAACAGCTTGACTGATTCGCTTGATCGCTGGGTTGAGAGCTACACCTGGTCGCGGGATTCGACGCGCATTTTTTTCACCATTGACGATCACGGGACGAATCCGCTGATGATGATGCCTGCCGGTGGCGGCGCTATTCGCACCATCGCTCAAGGGCCTAGCTCAATCGGAGCGGTGCAGTTCACTGCCGACGAGAAAACAATGATCTACACGGAACAGAGTGGCTCTAGGCCTACGGAGATCAATCGGGCGACATCCAAAGGGGGCCCTGGCGTCCCGCTCACGCGCTTGAACGATGCTTTGCTAGGGCAATATCAGCTCAACCCGCTTGAAAAGATCTCAATAGACGCCGCTGACGGTGCGAAGATCGAGAGCTTCGTGATTAAGCCGCCCGATTTCAATCCATCCTTGAAATATCCGGTGCTCTTCCAAATTCACGGCGGACCGCAGGGCGCGTGGGGCGAGTCCTGGAGTTACCGATGGAATTCGCAGGTGTTCGCTGCGGCTGGTTACGTAGTCGTCATGCCCAATCCGCACGGTTCGACAGGATACGGCCAGAGCTTCACCGATGCGGTCAATGCTGACTGGGGTGGCCGTCCCTATGACGACATCATGGCTACGGTGGATTACGTGAGCAATCTTCCTTATATCGACAAGGACCGTATGGTAGCGGCAGGCGGCTCTTACGGCGGCTACATGATCGATTGGATTCTCGGGCACACTGACCGCTTTAGGGCCCTTGTTTCGCATGCTGGCGTCTATGATCTCGAAAGCGAGGCGGGAACAACCGAAGAGCTATGGTTCCCGAAGTGGGAATTTCAAGGCTTTCCATGGGAGAATCCCGAGCTGTATCAGAAGTGGTCGCCCAGTTCCTACGTCAAAAACTTCAAGACGCCTACACTTGTGACGCATGGCGAATTGGATTATCGTGTCCCGGTGGGGCAAGGAGAGGAGCTCTTCACAGCGCTTCAGGAACTGAAAATTCCATCCAAGCTGGTGCAATTTCCGGACGAGGGGCACTGGATTTTGAAGCCGCAGAACAGCCAGTTCTGGTACTCAACGGTCATCGGATGGCTCGATGAATACACGAAGAAAAGCTCGCCTGATGGAAAAACTTCACCGAACTAGATGTGGAAGAGGTCAGCTCGTCTGGCTAGCTATCCCGCGTAGGCGGCGCACATGCCGGAGGACTCCAACTCGAGTTCGCCGTTCACCGGCAAGCACGCAACCAGCAACTCATCCCTGAATATCCAAATTTGCAAGAATACGGGGTCGCCTCTCCGAACGTGGAGGGCGCTCATCGAGATCCGCACCTCGTAGATATCCAGTAAAGCGGCAGTCACTGCGCTTTCCGGCAAGTTGGAATCAATTCTGAATGCTGTTGGATTCGTGCCGCGGAGATTCACTTGGAATTGTTCACCCGCCTGATTCCGCAGGTGCAATCGGAAGTCGAGCGGCGCCGAATTGGCGATCGGATCAGTGAGGTCAACGCGCAAATAGATATTCTGCCCATCGCTTCCGTACAGCAACTCTTGAATAAGCGAACGACGGCTGTGCATGGCTCCGGACCGATGATCGATCCGATAATGTCCCGCGCCCGACCATTCCAAGTGTGAGGAGACCACGCCATCAATCTCGGGCTGGATCAAGCCACTTGGAGGCTCATGCAATCCGGTCTCACGCCCCTTCAGAATTGATTCGTTCAAACCTGGCGGAACTTCCTCACCTAAAAGCATGTACACGTTCCCTAGATGATTTCGATACAACTGATCGAACTCAGCCTTGTTAGCGGACGAATGCTCTGGCCCATACCACCAGCACCAATCGCTCCCTTCTGCGATCAGAATTTCTTCCCACGCCAGGCGTTGCGCTTCTTGCGGGATAGATCCAGATCGGGGCGATTTTAGCGCTTGGTCGTAGGCGTTGCGTGCGCTGAGTAAATGCTCCCAGGCACGGTTGTCCTCCTCTGCGCCGATCCATATGTCGAAACTCGCATCGATCCATGAGCCGGGGAAGATGTGTGTTAATTCCCGCGCTGGCATCGCCTCAATGGCTTCGCTCATCGTAAGAGCCGCCATATCCGGCTCTGAGGTGATACGGGAATATAGTTCGCGCAAAAACGGGCGCCCGTTCTCGAAGTAATACTCCCAAGCGTTTTCCCCATCGAGAATGATCGGGACCACTGCATCTCTCCCCTGTTTCAAAAGAGGGCCGCAATTCTTACGGATTTCAGCCAAGAAATGCCCGGCAGCTTCACGCGCGTCCATCCTGGAATAAACAAACCCGATAAGATCACTCAGCTGATGGTCCCGAAAGAGTACACGGATCTCTTGTTCTCCTTGACGCCACAGATATGGCTGATAAGTATCCGCCGGCGTAACTGCTGCATTGAGCGTGCGCGCCAAAACTCCGTTATCTGACGCAGTCCACCGGAACCTCAGTCGCGAAGCGATCTCGAGAGTTTGGTCGGAAACGGAACCCTCTGAAGGCCACAGCCCAAGCGGCACATTGTCGAGTTTCGAACCTACGTATGCGCGGGCCCGGGCAAGCTGTTCTTCAGCATCGCCGGGATACGAAAACCGCAGCGGAAGCGGGATGTAGGGGTGGGACACCGCCCCGATATTCGAATCGCATAGCAACGGAAGAATCGGGTGATAGTACGGCGTTGTCGATATTTCAATTTGTCCGCGACCGGCAAATTCCTGGTATACCGGTACTACCTTCCCCAAAGCTTGCAATTGCTTTCGACCCAGGAGCGCCTGATCTTCCTGGCTATAATTCCGGCCCTTGTTAGCCAAACCACGGATTTCAGCGTCTTTCTGCAGGTACTCTTCGTCGGTCCATGCCAGTTGGGACAAAACCTGGAGATCCCGCAACATCTGACTGTCAAATAAAGAAACTGCACGACCCGGGACCTGCTGGCATTGCTTCAGGACCCGGAAAAGCTCCGTGTACCTGGGATAACGGCCGATCTGTCGTTCTTCGTTTGCCTGGAAGAAGTACCGTAGGATAAATTCCTTTTCAGGTGCCTCCAATTGCTCGGCTGGTTTCAGCGCCAATGTCCAAAACGGGTCCGACGCTTTGCCCGCCGCGTATTCCTCAATCTGAACCAAAAGAGAGGGCACCAGATTGAAAGTTTGGTGTATGTCCGGAAAATCCTCCAGAATTTTCACCATGCCGTAATAATCTTTGAAGGCATGGAGGCGAGTCCAAGGCAGCCTGTACTCTCCGGTCACCAAGTCTTTATAGAAGGGTTGGTGCATGTGCCAGAGAAAACAAATGTTGATTTTTGGCATGTGCCTAATTCAAATCATAGAGGGGAGGCGCGGTAGAGAAAGTCTCACCGGTCTGAAATGAAAATGGCCAGCAATTAAGGTTTAAAAACTCCGGACAATCATGATCCAAACTGCCGTTCGCAGCAGAAAACCGCTATTCGCCCTGATCAGCGCACGCCTGATTGCATTCTTTGCAGTTTTGGGGCCTGGGTTCGTTACCGCAAACGTAGACAACGATCCGGGCGGCATCCTGACCTATTCGCAGGCCGGCGCAAAATTCGGCTATCAACTCCTCTGGACTCTGATCCCAACCACGATTGCGCTGATTGTCGTCCAGGAAATGGCCGCACGAATGGGTGCGATAACGGGCAAAGGGCTCTCAGACCTGATCCGGGAAGAGTTTGGGCTGCGCGCGACGTTTTTCACTATGGTGGTGCTAGGTTTCGCAGATTTCGGCAATATCATTTCCGAATTTGCCGGTCTCGCTTCGGGAATGGGCATTTTCGGCGCTAGCAAATATGTCGTTGTTCCGTTGGGTGCAGCGCTCGTTTGGACGCTCATCGTGCGGGGTCGTTACAAACCTGTTGAGCGTATTCTGATCATCGCGTCGCTCCTGTATTTCGCCTACCCTGTCTCGGCCATTCTGGCAAAACCCGATTGGGATCTGGCCCTGAAGCAGACCTTCATGCCCACCCTCAGCAGCGATCCTGGCTATCTAGTGATGATCATCGGATTAGTTGGAACGACGATTACACCCTGGATGCAGTTCTATTTACAGGCCGCTGTCGTGGAGAAAGGCATAGATCGGCGCCATTACGGGCTTTGCCGGCTTGACGTGATCACGGGTTGCATCGTCACGGAGGTGATCGCGTTCTTCATCGTAGTGGCTTGCGGCGCGACGATCTACCATTCGGATCATCCGGAGATCGTCGATGTGGGCCAGGCCGCACGCGCCTTGGCACCTTTCGCCGGCAGGTTCGCGTCGCTTCTTTTTGCCGTCGGACTCATCAATGCGTCACTCCTTTCGGCCGCAATCCTGCCGCTTGCGACTTCTTACAACATCTGCGAAGGGCTCGGGTTCGAATCGGGCATTGACAAGCGGTTCTCCGAAGCGCCAGTGTTTTATTGGCTATACACACTGCTGGTCGGGGGTGGTGCAGCTCTTGTCCTTTTACCGGGACTGCCGCTATTGAAGGTGATCCTCTGGTCGCAGATAGCGAATGGAATCCTGTTGCCTTTCGTGCTGGTTTACATGCTGCTGTTGATCAACCGACCGCGACTGATGGGCAGCTTTAGGAATAATGTGTGGCAGAACTGGGTGGGATGGTCAACGGCTGGTGCCATGATCGGCCTCACCGGCGCCTACATCTACACCAGCCTTGTGGGATAAAACCGATCCTGCGGGAGGCGGAAGCAGCAGAGAGGAGCGGATTAAAACTCGCACTTAGTTTTGGACAACCTATATGTGCCCGACCTGCCTTTCAAAACAGGTGCGCCGATCGCACTTCCGCCTACGAGATCTGCCTTTGTTGCTTCTACAAGCCAAACCTTCCAGATGCCAGAGCTGCCGCCGCCGTTTTTATGCCTGGCCCTGGTTGCTTCAACTGACTGCATCACAACCGAGAGGCCGTTAAGAAGAACGAGCCCTTGCCGGTGCACTAACTGGCAGTGAACAATTATGTGCGGCATCGCGGGATACGTGTCTGCGGCGGCTTCGGCCGATTCGGAAGCCGTTTTGAAGCGAATGACCGATGTTATTGCGCATCGCGGCACTGACGATTGCGGTTACTATCACGACGAGCATGCTCATCTCGGGCATCGGCGCCTAAGCATTATTGATGTAGCGGGCGGGCATCAGCCGATGCCGAACGAAACACGTTCCCATTGGCTTGTCTACAACGGTGAAATCTTCAACCATGGGAATATCCGGCCGCAACTAGAGCAGGCGGGTCACCGGTACAGGACGCGCTGCGACACCGAAACCATAATTCATGCTTACGAGGAATTTGGGCCCAAGTCGGTGGATCTTTTCCGGGGCATGTTCGCCTACGCGATCTGGGATTCCAAGCAGCGTCGTCTGTTCGCCGCTCGCGACCGTCTAGGGATAAAGCCTTTTTACTATCACTGGGATGGGCGCACCTTTGCGTTCGCTTCTGAGATCAAGGCCTTGCTGATGCACCCGGCAGTCCATGCCGAGCTTGAAAACCAGGTGCTTCCCGAGTACCTCGCGTTCGGATATGTAAGCGAAGAGCGCACATTATTTCGCGGCATCCGCAAACTCATGCCGGGCCACCATCTCACGCTTGATTTGGGCGGCACCAAACCGAATCTTCAAATTCACCAGTATTGGGATGTCCCGCTACCTGCTCCGTCGAAGGCATCTGAACAAGAGCTAATAGGCGAGACCCGCGCCCGGTTAGAGGAATCTGTTCGATTGCGTTTGATGAGCGATGTTCCGTTCGGCGTGTTTTTGAGTGGGGGCGTCGATTCAAGCGCCATTGCGGCACTCATGAAGCAACTGACGAATGGCCCGGTGAAGACATTTTCAGTTGGGTATTCCGAAAATGAGTTCAGTGAACTGGGGTATGCCGCGCAGGTAGCGCAAACAATCGGCACCGAGCATCGTGAGCTGAAGATCGGAATCGGTGATTTCTTCAACGAGCTCCCGCGGTTGATCTGGCACGAAGACGAACCCATCACGTGGCCTTCGAGCATTTCCTTGTACTTCGTGGCGCGGTTGGCCGCGACTGAGGTCAAGGTTGTGCTGACAGGTGAAGGCAGCGATGAAATCTTCGCCGGTTACGAGCGCTATCGTTGGCACCAGCTCAACACTCGCGCTGGAGAACTCTATGGAGTGTTACCGGGTTTTCTCAGAGGGGCGGTAAGCCGTCATCTCGAGACCACTCCTCTGCTGAAAGCGTCGCTCCGGCGCAAAATTCGGCACACCTTTATCGGTCGTGAGCCGACCGTAGAATCGCTCGTCCTCGACAATTTCTACTGCGCCTTCTCACGGGAGGAACAGAATCGCCTTTTAGGTTCCACGCCGCGCGATGTTTATGGCGACTATCTCCGGTTCTGGAACTCACGCGAAGGCACGCCGCTTCTCTCTCGCATGCTGTATGCGGATCAGAAAACGTATCTGGTCGAGCTCCTCATGAAGCAGGATCAGATGAGCATGGCGTCATCGATCGAGAGTCGGGTGCCGTTTCTTGATCACACTCTTGTCGAATTCTCCACGACGATTCCTGATTCCCTGAAGATCCGCGGCAAGACTCAGAAATACATTCTGAAACGCGCTGTTGGCGATCTGTTGCCCCCGCACATCATTCATCGACGTAAGATGGGGTTCCCCACGCCCTTGCAGGAATGGCTTCTTGATAGGCGGGCCAAACCAGTTTATGATGCCCTGACGCATCCGAGCGGGTTGCTTTCTTCCATAGTTGATAAGCAAACGCTTGAAGATCTCATTTCCCGTCACCTTCAGCGGCGCGAAGACGCGAGCGATCGTCTCTGGCGGTTGCTGAATCTGCAAATTTGGGGTGATCTGTTTCTCACTGGACGGCGGGAATGCTGGAAAGGTATGATGCCGACGCAGACATCAAGTGACTCTATCGCGGACGCTTCTGTGCCGACCGAACCTATCCCGGCACAAGCATGAAAATTCTCTGGGTGAAATCCGATTTCCTGCACCCGGCCAACCGGGGCGGCCAAATACGCACACTCGAGATGTTGAAGTGCTTGCACCGGCGGCACGAAATCCATTACGTCGCGTTTGATGATCGCAAGAACGAGGAAGGTCTGGAGAAAAGCTCGGGGTATTGCTCCCGCGCTTACCCGGTACCTCATTCGGTTGCACCGCACAGGTCGTTCGGGTTTATGTGCCAGTTATTGCAGGGACTCGTATCGCCCGTTCCAGTTGCCGTGAAACGCTACACATCTGCTCGCATGAAGTATCACGTACAGGCGCTTCTGGAGCAGGAGAAGTTCGACACTTTGGTATGCGACTTTCTGTTTCCGGCTCCGAACATTCCGGATCTGAGTCGGTCGGTGCTCTTCCAGCATAACGTCGAATCGATCATTTGGCGGCGTCATGTTGAACACGCGAAGAACCCGGTAAAGAAGGCGTACTTCAAGCTGCAAGCCTGCCGGATGCATGCTTTTGAAGGTGCGATTTGCCGCAGCGCCGGGCATATAGTAGCCGTTTCGGAAGCCGATCTAGCCACTATGCAGCGCTTGTTCGGGGCCGAGCGCATCAGTTCCATAGATACTGGCGTGGATATTGGGTACTTCACACCGCCATGCGCCGCAGGAGCTAAAGAGAATCCAATGGTTGCTGATCTGATTTTTACCGGGTCCATGGATTGGCTGCCAAATATTGATGCCGCGCAGTTTTTTATTACCGAAGTACTGCCCTATGTCCGAAAAGAACGGCCTGATTGCCGCGTCATCATTGCGGGACGCCGCCCCCCTTCGGCAATACAAGAACTCGCCAAACACAACTCAGGTGTCGTTGTGACCGGAACTGTTCCCGATGTCCGTCCTTATCTGTGGGGTAGCACCGTATCGGTTGTTCCTCTGCGCATCGGCGGTGGAACTCGACTCAAGATCTTCGAGGCCATGGCCGCCAGAGTGCCTGTGGTTTCTACCTCGATCGGCGCCGAAGGTCTTCCACTCAAAGACGGGAAACACATCGCAATAGCGGATTCTCCAGAACCCTTCGCCCGATGCTGCCTGGATCTTTTGGCCGATGCTGACCTGCGTCGGCGGACGGCGGACCAAGCCTGGGAATTTGTTTCGAGCCGGTTTTCCTGGGAGGCGGTGTCAAGGGAGTTTGAGTCGGCCCTCGAGGGGGGCCCACGCCCGAACTAGGTAGCGCGCTCGTGCATCAAATTGTAGCCAATCCCGATCTGCTTCGATTCCAGCACCCAAAACCCGGCAAGTTCGTAGGCCTGCTGTTGCCGGTCTACATGTTTATGCTGTGTTCGCGCGTATTTGAAGCAACCATGCTGATCGGCCTCCCAAACATCTACTTGATTTTGGTGTTATCGGCGCTCGCGTTGCTAATGATTGTTTTCAACGGGGGTGCTGTACGAGCTGCTAAGAGTCCTTGTGGACTGCTCCTGCTTCTTTTCACACTTTGGGCAATCTTCATTTTGCCGTTCAGTAGCTGGAAATCTGAAAGTCTGCACGTACTCACAAATGTCTGGTTTAAATCGATGGCAGCGTTCTTTATTGTTGTGGGCCTGACAACGCAGTTCTCTGATTCTAAGAAAGTCTTTGCGGCTGTGGGATACGGAGCTGCGGCGTCGACATTGCTACTGGCGATAACAAATCGTTACTATGGCGGCCGCGCCACGTCGCTAGGCAGCCTCGCGAATGCAAACGAGGTGGCGTTTCACATCGCTTTCGGTTTACCGTTTCTGGTTCTGCTTATTTCCCGCGCGAAGGCGATTTATAAGCCGCCCCTTGCTGCCATCGCACTGCTTTCCTTGGCTTTATCGGTCAAAACGGCGTCCCGCGGTGGTCTCCTTATCACAGCCGCGATCATAGCCGTTGCGCTGCTCAAGGTTTCTTTCGCAAATAAGTTCAAAATTGTTGCCGCCTGTGCGGTGGGAATTGTCGTGGCGCTGGTTGCCATCGACAAGAGCCAACTAGAGCGCTATAGGACAATCATTGACTCGGGCTCTTCGTCTCCCGAGGCCTTGTCGGCAAACGAATCTGCTGATATCCGCAAGCACAAGCTCGAGCAGAGTATCGAGCTCACGTTGAAGCATCCGGCGGTTGGCGTCGGTATGGGCGCTTTTATACCTGCCGCCGCCGACATGTCCAAAGAGATAGGAGAGCATCAGGACTGGCAGGCCAGCCACAACTCTTATACACAGATATCGAGCGAAACGGGTGTGATCGGGTTCGTCATCATCGCCGCAGTGCTGATATTCAGCTTGGGTGCGCTTCTGAAACTTCATCGGAGCGCCCGGCGCTTACGTCTCAAAGAAGTGCAAAGCATGGCCCTGTGCATGCTACTCAGCTGTCTTGCTCTAGTCATTCATTTCTTCTTCGATGCCATTGCGTACGAGTTCTACTTGCCCATGGTGGCAGGCCTGAGCACTTCATTGATTTGCACGACACTGCCGATGATAGGAGGGGCAGAAGCAACGCAAGGGGGCAACGAGATCACGTGTGAAACTTGCTTGCCGACGACGCCGATGGCCGCCGGAATCGAAGCCCCTGTCCGGAGTGCAGCCGGATTAACTCCACTCTCAACTGGTTTGGCAGTAGGTTCTTCCTGGGAAAAACCTCTTCCAAACCAATACAAACTGGGTCGCCGCCGTGTCGTAAATACGAAATAACCAAAGAGTTCCCTGAATACGTCTAAATCTTCGAGCCCTGCAACATCGACCCCGGGGCGTGGTTCCTGGTAATCTGGCGATGGCAGTAAAGCGCTACCCGTTCAAGCGTATGGATGCACATTCCACAATTTCTGCACCTTCCCGGCCGCCAATGACTGGCTTGACACTACCGTTCGAGCCGCTGCCGCAATTTCGCCAGAATGTGCTTGAAGAGACCCCGGCCCGTGCTGACAATAGGGGCAAGCGAATCGGAATCTTCATCGTCACGTTCAACGCCATCACGACCTTGAACAAGGTTCTCCGGCGCATCACACCCGACGTGTGGCGCAACGTGGAGCAAGTGGTTGTCTTTGACGATGCCAGCGAAGACGCAACCTTCGAATTAGCGGTAGGCATTCAGACGATGGCACATCTACCGAAACTGCGTGTCCTGAAAAATCAAAAGAACTTAGGCTACGGCGGGAATCAGAAGGCGGGCTATCGTTACTTCATCGAGCAAGGCTTCGATGTGGTTGTCCTACTGCACGGTGATGGTCAATATGCACCGGAGCTTCTGTCTCACATGTATTCCCCAATCGTGTCCGGTGAAGCTGACGCAGTGTTTGGCTCGCGCATGATGAAGGAATTTGGCGGCCCGCTGAAGGGCGGAATGCCGCTTTATAAATACGTCGGCAACCGTGTTCTTACTGCGGTTGAGAATCGCGCACTAGGACTGAACCTCACCGAATTTCACAGCGGCTACCGTGCCTACAACCTTCACACGTTGTCGCAGATCAAACTTGATAATCTGACCGACGAGTTCCATTTCGACACAGAAATTATCATCAAGCTGCATCATCAAAATTTTCGCATCCTGGAAGTACCGATCCCAACCTTCTACGGCGACGAGATCTGCTACGTGAATGGCCCAAAATATGCGAAAGCCATTCTGGGAGCCGTTTACCGCTATACGGCTAGTTCGAGAGCAGTACGTCCGTACCCGGAATTCGAAGAGTATTTTGTCCGGTATCCCGTCAAGCGGAGCCGCTATTCCGCCCATTACTACGCCTCGAGAATTGTGGGACAGAATCAGCGGGTGCTTGAGCTCGGATGCGGCGATGGGGCATTCGGCGCGGAATTGGTCCGCATTGGAAACAGTGTTATAGGTTTTGATCCGGAACCCAAGGTACCGGTTACTGCAGGATTCGAGGACGTTATTCGTGCGGATCTGGATCAAGGCCTCGAAGAATTCGCACGTAACTCAACCCAGCAGTTCGACCGCATTCTGATGCTCGACATTCTCGAGCACCTTCGCGACCCGGCCAAGATTCTCGAATCCTCGAAAGCGCTGTTGGCGCCCAGAGGCAAGTTAATTCTTTCGGTTCCAAACGCTGTGAACCTGACTGTCCGAGCGATGGTCCTGTTTGGCCGCTTTCGCTACAGTGATCGCGGCATTCTCGATTGGTCACACCTGCGTTTCTTCACTACCGAATCTATTACGGACCTGTTAGAGAAGCAGGGATACGCTATCACGGCGCGCCACTATAGTGTGATTCCGCTCGAGCGGGTGATCCCGGTGCGCTCCGACAGTGGTCTGCTTCGACTGGCAAGCCGCATTCTGCGCGTGTTCACGGCCCTCGCTCCTGGTCTCTTTGCTTACGAGATCGTGCTTTCCGCCGAACGCGCCTGAGCCGGGTTAGTGTGAGCAAATTGCATCAACTCGCCGCGGGCACCTGTTGCTCGGTTCCGCCCTGTTTCTGCGGCGGCATCAGCAGCAACGCATCTCGTGGCACTACGATCCAGCAGACTACGTAGAGAATCAGTCCTACGCCAGGTGGCCAAAAGAGCAAACACACCATCATGACGCGGACCAACGTCACGTCAAGCCCCAGATATCTCGCAATACCTGCACAGACCCCGGCGATCTGCTTTTCATCGCGCGAACGGCGAAGGAGACGCCCCGGCTTGCCCGTGCCAGATCGTAAACCGTCCTTTCCCGTCCCGGTTCCGCATTGCGGGCAGTAGCGAAACGCATCAGAAATCTCAATTCCACATGATCTGCAATACATCCCTGGACCTCTCTTAAAGTAACGCGTAGAAGGAGCAAAAAGTTCCCGAACCGCCAAATCCTCGAATGCGCAAACTAAGACGTTTATTATCTCTAAGCGTCAACTTGGGAAATGGCGCTACTTGCGGGCGCAGTTGCTGGGTCCGGAGCCATTCGCTCCAGAACGAGTGCACGAGCCTTCGCCAGATCCAGTTTGCCGCTGCCGAGTATCGGAATCGCGTCAACGAGATAGAAGTTCTCGCGTTTTGGAATCCACAGGGCAGGGAATCCTCGCTTATTGAGATGTTGCACCAGTTGGGCAGGTGTTACCTCAACGAGAGTGTAAAGCACTCCAAGCCGTTCTCCGCGCCGCTTGTCAGGAACCCCGGTCACGAAACAGGGTGTGTTCCGAAGAACTTCGCCCAGCGCATCTTCGATCTTCAGATGCGGGACCATCTCACCACCGATCTTACTGAATCTTGCGAGCCGGTCGGTGATATACAAGAACCCGTCTTCATCGAGGTAGCCGAGATCGCCAGTTACGTAATAGCCATCCTGCAGAGCCCGCGCCGTTTTCCCTGGCGCGCCGTGATAGCCCACCATGCGGCTCGAACCATTTACCAAAACCATGCCCTGTTCACCCGCGGGTAAGGGCTGAAACGTGTCAGAGTCGACAACGCGAACCGCAACTCCGGGAAGAGGCCGGCCAACGCTTCCGCGGCGAGACCCTTCTTGCGGAACACTTCCATTTAGAAAATCGGGCGTGTTGACCGCTACCCCGGGACCGACTTCCGTACAGCCATATCCCGCTAGAGGCGCAATTCCAAACCTGTTACGGAACTCTTCCGCAACGGATTCTCGAAGCTTTTCCGCACCCACAAGGACGTATTTAATTGAGGAAAACTGCTCTCGTGTGCATTTGCGCGCATATTGAAGACAGAAGGTAGGCGTCGAGAGAAAAAAAGTGGGAAGATGAGCTGCCGCAAGTTCTCCAATCGTTTTCGCATCGGTCGGGTTCGGATGAAAAACTGATCGGAACTGTTGAATCGCAGGAAACCAAAGACCAAACGTGTAGCCGAACGAGTGGAACAGCGGCAGTACCGCAAGCATGCAATCGCCCGCGTTCATCGGAAAAACGCCGGTCACGGCATCTATGTTTGAGACTAGATTCCAATGCGATAGTTCTACCCCTTTTGGATCGCCTGTACTTCCGCTCGAGAACACGATGCATGCAATATCGTCGGGAGCGACGGAGCCTAGGATTTGTCGGGCAGGAGCCAGGCGGGCGGTGATCAAAGCGCGAATCTTTGCGGCCCGATCAAATCGCGGGAGCAGGTCCTCAAGATAAATCATCTCGGGCCATTCGGGTATGCCGATCCTGTCGAGAAGTAGTCGCGAGGTGAGAACCGTCCGGATCTGGCACTGTTCCACCGCTGAGCGCAGATTCTGCTCGCCTGCCGTGAAATTCAGGTTCACGGCTGTTCTTCCCGCGAGCGTGACGCCGAAATTCGCGATCGCTCCGCCCACGGACGTGGGCAACAGCAACCCGATATTCCGTTCGTGGGCGTGCTCCTTGAGTAGCCAGTTCCGGATTAGGATGGATGCCGTAAGCATCTTGCCGAAGAGCAACTGCTTCTTTGTCGAATCAGCAATCGCGGGCCGAGACCAATTGCGCCGCGCAGACTTGATGAGGCGGTGTCCAAGAGTCGATTTTGCAGTTTTCCGAATCGCAATGGCTTCACTCGCGAGCTCGACTACCCGTTGCCGAATTTCGGGGGCCGATGCAGGAGCATACATGGGATCGCCGATGGAGACGACGACTTCTGGGCGCCAGTTGCGAAGCCAATTCAACAAAGATCTCGATCCGTTCGCACTCAGCGGATGTCCCCAGAGCCCGTGTACGGCGACGGGTAAGATCGGCGTTTCCGGAGAACATTCGATGATGCGCTCGACGCCCCTCTGAAAGCCGTGAATGTGTCCGGTCCGAGTAATGCTGCCTTCCGGAAATATGCACACAAGCTCTCCGCGTTTCAGTTCTGTGCACGCTTCGCGCAGAGCCCGTACGGTTTGCTTCGGAGACGTAGAATGTATTGGAATCGCCTGCAGAACCTTAAGGAATGGCTTCAGCAGTTTAAATTCGAAATACGGCTTCCACATCAGGAAGCGTACGAATCTATGGGTTGAGCGGCCAATCACGACCGCATCAACATAAGAAACGTGATTCGAGACCAGCAGCGCACCGCCACGCGCCGGAACTTTATCGGCTCCAAAAATACGAATGCGAAAACAAACTTTTGTCAGGGCCAATAACAAAAACCGCAGTGAGTTGGCTCGCAAAACGTGCACGACATACAGTGTTGCTAACAACGTTGCGATGCCAAGTACGCCGATAATGTAACTCGCGGGCCAGTGCAGCCGATCGTGCAGAAGCCACAACACGCCCGAGGCGAGCAACATGCCGGCAGTATTTACAAAGTTGTTCGTGGCGAGCACGCGGCCTTTCTCTTGACTGCCAGCGCGCTCCTGCAGAAATGCGTTGAGAGGCACGAAATACAATCCGCCGAAGAACCCGATCGCGACCAGCCAGCCCATAGCCCACATGTAAGAATGCGTGGCACTCAACACAGCCGAAAAAAGTCCCAGAAAAAGCGAACCGAATGGAACAACTCCAAGTTCAATGTGTTCGCGTGAAAACCAGCCCGCGGCAATGCTTCCTATCCCAATCCCTGCGGCAAGCGCCATGGACAAATAGCCGATGCTTGTTCCGCTCCGATGAAGTGTTTCTTTGCCCATCAGCAAAATGGCCATTTGAAACAGTGCGCCGATGAACCAGAAGTATGAAATCCCGCAGACCGTCAACCAGAGCACGCGGTTCTCCTTGAGACGGCGAGCGCCAATCCACACTTCCCGAAACGGATTCCAGTGGAAAGGCTCCGAAGAGCCCGAAGCGGGAACCCACGGTATGCGCAGACTCGCTAGCGATCCTACGGCAGCGATTACAAGCAGGGTGCCGCCCATTTTCCACGGATCGTTCTTCCACAATCCAATCAAAAAAACGCCGAAACTGGTGCCGAGTACGATGGCAGCAAGGGTTGAAAACTCGACCAGACCGTTCGCCGGCGTCAGTTCTGCCTCACCCATCATCTCCGGCAAGATGCCGTACTTAGCGGGACTGAAGAAGTTTGCCTGCATAGCCAGCAGAAACAGAACAGCCAATAGCAACTCGATCCGATTTAGAAGCAAGGCCGCTAAGCCGAGCCCCATCGTCGCAATTTCCAACGCCTTTGTGACCTGCAGAACACGAGTCTTACTAAACCGGTCGGCAATTTGGCCGGCCGGTCCTGCGAAAAGGAGAAATGGAAGAACGAACGCAGCGAGAGAGACTGCAAGATAGCGGGCCCCAAGCTGCCGGTTCGCAGCGATCTCGACCGCCAAGATCGAGACCATCATCTTGTAAACGTTGTCGTTGAAGGCCCCCAGGAACTGCGTCCAGAGGAAAGCTTGGAATCCGCCATCTCCCAGGAGCCGGCTATATCGCCCGGATGATTTCTGGTTTTGAGCGTGCTGTTGCATGCCAGAGCTAAGGCGTCCTACTTGCGAAGGTTTGTTTCTCTACTTTACCTATAAGGTACGAAGAACCGTTACAGTAGTCGCATTCATCAGCTTTGGTTGATTCGTCGCTGTCCGGTATCTTGAAGGAGGTGGATCTTGAAAAGTCAATACTGCGCAAAGTAGGTGAGGCGATCGGGCGTTTTCGCATGATTCGCGATGGCGATCGTGTGGCTGTCGGCATCTCGGGCGGTAAGGACTCGCTCACACTGCTCGAAGCATTGTTGATTCTGCAAAAACGTGCGCCTATCGATTTCACTGTCTGCGCTTTCACGATAGAGCAAGGAAAGTTCCTATCTCCGATTGAGCCGGTCGGCGAATACTTGCGCGAGCGCGGAGTAGATTGGACTTACGTTGAGGACAGACCATCGCTCAATTTGTTGACCGAGCAGCCGAACCACGGCTGTGACGTGTGTAGCAGGTTTCGCCGCCGGGCGGTGTACGAACTCGCCCGACAACTCGCCGCGAACGTGATCGCCTTTGGACACACTGCCGACGATTTCTGCGAATCGTTCCTCCGAAATGCGATGTTTACGGGGCGCATCAGCTCGCTTCCACCCATAACATGGTCAAGTAAACGCGAATTCCGGCTTATTCGGCCCCTTGTGTTTGTTACTGAAGACATGACGCGCGCGTTTGCCGCTGTACTCGGGGCGCCAGTAATTCCTTGTGGCTGTTCGCAGAAAACAGGAACCGTGCGCCGCACATTGCGTGATGTTTTCGCAGAGCTGGAGAAAGATCATCCCCACTTAAAGGAAACGCTTCTCTCTGCGATGGGCAAGATTGAAACCGGAAGGCTTCTGGATACGCGCTTCCTCGATCTGGATGGAAATACCGAGAGAGAAGAGCTTGTGACGCTGGAATCCTTCTGAATCGGGCGCTCCGAGCGAAACGAGCAGGAGATTTTAGCTAGACTGAGTGGATTCCCTATGGGCGCGGAACTCATCGTCGTCAATGGACCGCTCGCTGGTACTCGATATCCGCTGGACAAAGAGGAAATCCTGCTCGGTCGTGCGCCCAATTCCAACGTTGTCCTAAGTGAGCCGGATGTCGCTTGGCGTCATTGCCATATCAGGCAGCATGGAGATCGCTTTACGATTGCTGATCTGCGAAGCTCGGCGGGCACTTACGTCAACGGCATGCGATCGGCGGAACGCTGGCTGGAAGATCGCGATCAGATTGGCGTAGGCAAGACCATTCTGATGTTCCGTTTTGGTGATGCGGTCGCGGAACCAGCGGTGGTTGCGAGCGAAGCAAAGCCGGTTTTGCTCACGGCCTGTTCACTTCTCTTTCTTTTCCGCGCTCTCGCCGCAAATATCGGGGAAGCGCAAAGCAGCCTGCTCCAGAGCCAGATTCTACGGCTCGTCTCGGATCTTATTCCAGTGGAGGAGGCGCTGCTGCTTCTGGGCGCGAATTGCCCTGATTTGGTGAACCGCTACAGCGAACGCGCAGCCCAGTACAAATCTAATTTTCAGCCCGCGCTGCGTCGCGTTTACGAAGAAGGCGCGTTTGAAGATCCGGAGATCGGTATGGTCGGGGTGCCTCTCTATCTCGCGGGCGTGCTGGCAGGCGGGCTTGTCATAACGATTCACAATCGGGAGATCAAGAATCTGGCTGCTCACCTCGAAACACTAACGGCTGTCGCGTCACTTGCCTCGATTGGATTTGAAGCGAACCATGAAATCGAGACTCTGAAAGCGGAAAACGCACTTCTTCAGGAGCAGATCTCGACTAAGACTGGCATCGTCGGCAACAGCCCCGTTATCCGACGCCTGCTTGATCTGGTAGAGCGCGTCGCCCCACGTGACACCACGGTCCTGATTACCGGCGAAAGCGGAACGGGCAAAGAGTTGATTGCGCGCGCTCTGCACGAAAAGAGTCCCCGGCGCGAACGCCCGTTTGTTGCGGTGAATTGTGCCGCGCTAACCGAAACACTGTTTGAAAGTGAGCTTTTCGGCCACGAAAAAGGCGCCTTTACTGGAGCGATTTCGCTGAAACGCGGCCGCTTTGAGCTCGCGCAAGGAGGAACCATTTTCTTGGATGAGGTCGGCGAGCTGGCGCCTTCACTGCAAGCCAAGTTGCTGCGTGTTCTTCAGCAACGTGAGTTCGAGCGTGTCGGTGGAACGCAAGCTCATCCGCTCGATATTCGCATTATCGCGGCCACGAATCGCGACCTTTCAGAAGACGTACGGGACGGGCGATTTCGTGAGGACCTGTATCATCGCCTAAATGTGGTTACTCTTGAGTCTCCGCCGTTACGCGATAGAAAAGAAGATGTTCCGCTGCTTGCCCGCTACTTCCTTCAGCGCTCTGGTGAACGCTGCAAGCGTCACGTGCAAGGCCTCTCGCCGGAAGCCGAAGCGATGCTGATCGAGTATGGATGGCCAGGAAATGTACGCGAGCTGGAAAACGCTATGGAGAGGGCCGTCGTGCTTGGACTTTCTGAATGGATTTTGCCTGAAGATCTACCGGAAAACCTTGTCGAGGCCGCTCCCCGCGACCCCGGCGCGAAATATCATCACTCGGTAGGCGAAGCCAAGCGCGAAGCTATCATCGACGCGTACCTGCAAGGCAATGGAGATTATAAGAACGCCGCTCGGATTTTAGGATTGCACCCCAACTATTTGCTTCGCCTGGTTAGAAATCTTGGTCTGCGTGCGGAAATCAACCGGTTGCAGTCAAGCGCTGCGGGCCGCTAAACCGGTATGCAGAGCTGCGATTCCGCCCGTAAGCAATTCAAAGCGAGTCTCCACAAAACCGGCGCTGTTCATCATATTTCTTAGCTCTAATGCACGGGGGAACTTGCGAATGGATTCGGGAAGGTAAGCATATGCTCCTGGCGCTCCCGACATAAGCGACCCGATCACAGGCAGCAGAACGCGAGAATAGAAGCCATACGCTGTTTTCATGATGGGCCCGGGCGGATGTGAAAACTCGAGAATCGCAAGCATACCTCCGGGCGCCAGAACGCGATGCAGTTCTCGAAGCCCAGTCTCGTAATTAGCCAAATTGCGAAAGCCGAACGCGACAGAAATAGCATCGAGGACGTGATCGGCAATCGGCAACGCGAGCGCATCCGCCTCGAACAGGGGAGTTTTAAGGCCTTTTTGTGCCGCCTTCGCTTGAGCCGTTATTAGCATGGGATGACAGAAATCAGCTCCGAGCACCGGCAGCACCGCTTGCCTCTGCATCTCGAGCAGCACGTCGCCGGTTCCACAGCATAGGTCGAGAATCCTTGCATCAGGCTTCTTCAGAATGGGAGACAAGCGCTTCATCAGCCGCTTGCGCCACCACCGGTCGATGTTCAATGACAACAGATGGTTGACGAAGTCGTACCTGGGAGCGATGGATGCGAACATCTGCTCCACCCACCGTGCGGCCTCCTGTTCGTTCGAAGTGCCCGGAGGCGTTGTTCCGGTTGCGGTATTCACGGGCTTTTCTGCAAAGCTTCGGCAATTGATTGCCGAATCACATGCGCGTCGATCCCACTGACTATCTTTATGTCGCCAATAGCTGTGGGCAGCACGAAATGAACGTTGCCTTGGAGCGTTTTCTTGTCACCCGCGAGCCGTGCAATCAGATTGCCAGGATCTAAGTCCTTTGCCGGAGGAAGCGGTCCATAGCTGGAGATAACGTTTCTGATATCGTCAGCCGTATTGCCCTCAAGCATTCCAAGCAGTTCAGCTAGCCGCGTTGCGGCCAGCATTCCCCACGCTATCGCCTCGCCGTGCAAGAAGCGAACGTACCCAGTCTCTGCCTCAATCGCGTGTCCGACGGTATGTCCAAAGTTTAAGATGCGGCGCAGATCGCCCTCCCTTTCATCGACGGAAACCACTTGGGCCTTGATGCGCACAGCAGACGTAATCAACTCGTCTACGAGCTCCGGCTTTCGGGAGAGCACTTCGTCGGGTAAACGGGCCAGTAGATCAAAGAGCGCCCGATCCCGAATGATTCCGCACTTAATCACTTCAAACAGCCCCGCCCGGAATTCACGTTCGGGTAATGTAGAAAGCACATTGGGGTCGATCAGCACCGCAAATGGCTGATGAAAACTCCCAATCAGGTTCTTCCCGCAGACTAAATTTACGCCTGTTTTACCACCGATCGCCGCGTCCACCTGCGCCAGCAATGTCGTCGGGATTTGCAGCACAGCGATGCCGCGCATAAAGATAGCGGCCAAAAAACCGCTCACATCCGTCACAATGCCGCCGCCGAAACCGATCACGACGCTTGTGCGGTCGGCGCCGTGCGCAGCCATTTCGTCCGCCAGTTTCTCCACGGCGACAAGGCGCTTATTGACTTCACCACTCGAAAGAAAGAGTACTTCGTGATCTCCCTTGAGCTGCCCTTTGATTTGGCTGCCGTGCAAGGCCCAAACATCCCGAGTCGTCACAACGAAAAGCTTCCCGGCGGTTCGCGGAATGAAGTCGGAAATACGCCCCAGAATGCCTCGTTCGATCACGTTTGAGTACGTGCGCTGGGCAGTTCGAACCTCAAGGGCCGGCATGTAGACCCGTTGTACCATGTGTTTATCTCTGCCCCGCTTGAGCGTATTCGCACGGATTTCGTTGTGGTCGGAGCAGGCGTTGCAGGTCTTCGCGCGGCCATTGAGCTCGCTCCTGCTGGCCGCGTTCTGATAATCGCTAAAGACAGCCTGCGCGAGTCTTCATCCGAGTACGCCCAAGGCGGAATCGCAGCTGCCATCAGTGATGACGATGAAGTTGAACTGCACGAGCAGGACACCCTCAATGCGGGTGATGGGCTGTGCAATTTGCAGGCAGTTCGCACTCTTGTTGAGGAAGGCCCAGCGGCAATCGAGCAGCTCATCGAATGGGGAACAGCTTTCGATCGAGAAGGTTCGCACTTACTCTTCGCACGCGAAGGCGCTCATAGCCGGGATCGTGTGCTACATGCCTACGGCGACTCGACGGGCCGAGAGATCGTCCGCACTTTGCGCCAGCAGGCCGGCACATTTGAAAACGTTTCTTTTCAGAGTTTCGCCGCCGTTACCGACCTGCTGCTTCGGGATGGCGAGATTGTGGGCGTATCTGCGTTCGACGAGACCACCCGCAGGACCGTTCTAGTTGAAGCCCGCAGCGTTCTGCTGGCAACTGGGGGGCTTGGCCGAGTATTTGAAAATACGACCAATCCGAACGTCGCTACAGGTGACGGTGTTGCTTGCGCTTGTCGCGCCGGCGCTTCAATTGCCGATATCGAATTTGTGCAGTTTCATCCCACTGCGCTTTTCATCCCATCGGCTCCCCGGTTCTTGCTCAGCGAAGCCTTGCGAGGCGAAGGCGCATATCTCCGCAATCGCAGCGGCGAGCGATTCATGGAACGCTACCATTCTTTGAAAGAGCTTGCTCCGCGCGATGTCGTCTCGCGATCGATTGTAATGGAGCTACGCGCTACCGGAGATTCAAGCGCATTCCTCGATCTCACTCACTTGCCCCGCGGATTTGTCAGGAATCGCTTTCCTCGCATTTACGAAACGTGTCTTTTCTACGGCGTAGATCTGGAAACCATGCAGGCTCCAGTCCGCCCAGCGGCTCATTACGCGATGGGCGGTATGCAGACCGATCTGTTTGGCCAGTCAACGATTCCGCGCCTTTACGCTGCCGGTGAGGTGGCATGCACGGGAGTACACGGTGCAAACCGCCTTGCCAGTAATTCCTTGCTAGAGGCTGTCGTCTTTGGTGCCCGTGCGGGACAATCGATGCGCTCTCTTGGCCCGCATACCGCTAGCGCTCTCGCCTGTCCGAGTGTGCCCCCGCTTTTCCCTGTATTTGCCGAACGCGAAATCAGAGCTATTGCCTGGCATTCTTGCGGCATTCTTCGTAGTGGCCCCGAACTCGCCACCGCACAAAAGTTCATTCACTCGCGTGATATGCAGCCGATTCCATCTCCGGGCCGCTCCGAATTCGAGCTCCGCAATATCCACCAGGTTGTCTCGCTCATCTCGACTGCGGCATTTGCCCGTAAGGAAAGCCGCGGCGCTCATTATCGAATTGATTTCCCGGCAAAATCTCCTGCTTTCCGGAAGCACTCTGTCATTACGCGTTCGGCCAAGAACGAAGATCCTGAGGTCGTTTTTGCATAAGCAGCCGCAGCAGCATGCGCATTCTGTAATGGTCTTTGCTCTTTTACTTTTCGCCGTACCTCTCTACCATTCGAGTCCTTGGGCGGCGTTGTGGACTGTTCCTGCCATCCTTCTCGCATCGCTCCTTATAACGTGGGGCGCGGAGTCTGCGCAATTTTTTGTCGCTCAAGGGTTTGCCCTCGCCATTCTCGCTTGGATGCAAACGCTTCCTGAGTTTGCCGTCGAGGCTGTTCTAGCATGGCGACAGCAAACCACACTGCTGATTGCGAATCTCACCGGTGCGTTGCGGCTTTTGACAGGGCTTGCGTGGCCCATGATCTACGCGACCGCCGCTGTCGTGCATCGCAAGCGAACAGGCCAGCGACTTCGAAGCATTGGGCTGAATCCTCACCACAGCGTGGAAGTTGTCGGGCTCTTTTTCCCATTGGCTTATGCGGTCGTGATCTGGTACAAAGCAAGTCTCCACCTGTATGACGCGTTTGTTCTCATCGCTATGTACGCGGGCTATCTATTGGTGCTTAGCAAACTTCCACCGGAAGAGCGCGAAGGGATTGAGGATCTGGAAAATATTCCACGCAAGATTGTGCTGGCTCCTCGGGGCCGGCGTATTTGGGCTATTTCGGCCTGCTTTTTTGCGGGCGGGCTGCTCATCTACTTCACGGCCGGACCATTTCTCGGCAGCCTGGTTGCGCTTGCCGGCACGATGGGCATTCCCAGCTTCATCGTGATTCAATGGTTATCCCCCGTAATCTCCGAATTCCCGGAGTTCGCCTCAACATTTTACTTCGCGCGTCAGGAAAAGAACGCGTCTACTGCCATCATGAACATTGCCTCCAGCAATATCAATCAATGGACGCTGCTGGTTGCGATGCTGCCTATCGTTTTCTCACTTAGTCGTGGCAGCATCTCATCATTTTCGCTCGATGAGCAGCAAAGCTTAGAGCTTCTACTCACCATAGGGCAAAGCTTTGTGGCGATGATTTTCCTCGTCAATATGAGCATAGCCTGGTGGGAAGCGCTCGCCATATTTTTGCTCTTCGCCGCGCAGTTTGTGTTGCCCGCGTTCTTCGGAGAGCACATAAAGATGTGGATTGCCGCGGGATTCTTTGTATGGACGGCGGCCGCCATACTCGTGATCCTTGTGAAGCGACGCCTTCCTAATGCGCTAGTCCGGTTCCTTGAAACGTGGCGCCTACACGTCAGAAGCTAAGCATTGCCCAAATTAATTAGTGCAACGCCGAAGATGATCATTACCAGCCCGGCGATCTTGCTCTTTGTGAACGGCTCCTTGAAGAACAGGCGCGCCCATACGATAGTCCAGATATAGCCGAGCGAGACCATTGGATACAGGATGGTCAACTCGCCCTGAGCCACTCCCATTACGAAAAACACGGAGGAGAGAAGATATAGGCACACGCCTGTAGCCAGCCAGTAGTTCTTGAAGAAACTGCCGAGAGTGCCTTTCAGGTGCTCTGCCCCCAACTTCAAAAACACTGCGCCGAAAGAACCAATAAGCGATGAAGTCAAAATTAGAAAGACAGAGCTAAGCGGTGTCTTCATGCGGAGTGTCTCGCTGTCTGTTTCAACCCGAGAACGGACACGCCGCCGACGATGAACACGATGCCTATGGCGCGAAAAAAATTCATTCGTTCAGTGAGGAAGAACAGCGAAAGCAGCGTCACCCAGACATATGTCAGGGCGATGATGGGGTACAACCTCGACAGTTCACGGCCCTTTAGCGCCAGCGCCATCAAAAACGTATTCACTCCGTACAAACAGTAGCCGCAGAAAAGCTTCAGGTTAGAGGCAATGCCGACACCGAAACGGAGAATTAGCATGGGATCGCGCAGCACGTCAGTCAACGTGATATGTGCGCCGAGTTGCCCAGCGCCGGTCTTTATCAGCATCTGCGCAACCGCGCCGATCACCGTACAGCAAAACACAAGGAGAAGGGAGCGCCTCGCGGCCCCACGCGTATCAAGGGGTGCCTCGATGACAGTCGAAGAGGTCAAGCCGTTAGATTCCCATTGCTAGAAGCTGTCCTTAGTCTAAAGCATCACCTGGGGTTACACTGAGACGAATGTTAGCTCCGCTGCTGCCCTCGCCGCTGGACCACATAGGCCGCCAGCAGTTTTCGTTCTCTCCGGCGATCACGAACGCGGATCCGAACGAGTGGATGCTTGCCCTCCTATCGTTGTCAGAGATCAAAGTCGTCAACCCGCGGACTGGTTGCGAAATTTGGATACCGCGACAGTACATCGATGGCGTTTCCTACGCGACCCGGCCCGTGCTGGTTGTGCGACTCACGAAAGAGCTCGAATACAGAGCAGGCGCTCTTTGGCCCCGTGTACAGCGCGTCATTGAAATCCCCACTACAGTCCGTAACGCCAGGACGACCGAGACCTTCAACGATCGCATTTCGGGCCCAGCGCCGGTCGTCGGCATCCGCCTCGAGGATCGTGCGGACTCACCCGCCACCAAGGCTTTATCGTACGCGGGAATCGGCGCGTTACTTGTATCGATTCTGGCAGCCCTGCTTTCCACGCTGGCCAGACTTTAGTCGGTTCATGTCTCACCTATACCGGCTGGGTTGGGCTCTAATCTCTGTGATCGCGGCGGTTTGCATTGGAACTATCGCGACGGGCCGGCATGAATCTGTGAACAGTCTGTGGCTGGTCGTCGCTGCGACATCTATCTTTCTTCTTGGCTTTCGATTCTATGCAAAATTTATAGCCGCCAAAGTGATGGTCCTGGACGACAGAAGAGCCACGCCCGCCGAACGCTTTCAGGACGGTCATGACTTCGAACCGACCAATAAATGGATTCTCTTGGGACACCACTTTGCCGCTATCGCTGGGCCAGGCCCTCTAGTGGGTCCGACGCTGGCGGCGCAGTTTGGCTATTTGCCCGGAGTGTTATGGATTCTTTTCGGTGCTGTCCTGGGTGGGGCCGTACAGGACTTCGTTGTCCTGTTTTGCTCTATGCGGCGCGACGGAAAAACACTAGGACAGATGGCCCGCGAAGAGATCGGCAGAGTGGGTGGAATCGTCTCCCTCATTACGGTCTTGCTGATCATGATCGTCTTGCTGGCAGTTGTCGCGCTCGTGGTTGTGAATGCGTTGAAGGGAAGCCCATGGGGAACGTTCACAATCGCCGCAACCATTCCCATCGCGATCTTCATGGGCTTGTACTTGCGGTATGGGCGGCCTGGAAAAGTGCTCGAATGCTCTGCAGTCGGCTTTCTACTCGTACTGCTGAGTATTCTTGCGGGAAAGGGTGTTGCGGCATCCCCTGTGTGGTCTCCGCTCTTTACTTGGGGCGGCACTGCGCTTGCCTTCGCTATCATCATTTACGGATTTTTGGCTAGTGCGCTTCCTGTTTGGCTTCTGCTCGCTCCGCGCGATTATCTCAGCACCTTCGTGAAGCTTGGTGTTATCTTTCTGTTGGCTGCGGGCATCTGCTTCACCCACCCGCGTCTGGCCTTGCCGCCCTTGACGCAGTTCACCGATGGCACCGGCCCCATTTTTGCGGGCAAGATCTTCCCCTTTTGCTTTATTACCATCGCTTGCGGCGCAATTTCCGGGTTTCACGCGCTGATTTCCTCCGGCACAACACCCAAGATGATTGCTAAAGAGTGGCACGCTTGGCCCATCGGTTATGGCGCCATGCTACTGGAAGGATTCGTCGGGATCATGGCAATGATTGCCGCAGCCTCCTTGCCACCGGGCGTGTTTTTCGCAATCAACTCGCCCGCCGGAGTTGTTGGCGCAACGCCACATGCTGCAGTGACGACCATAACCGGCTGGGGCTTTCCGGTGACGGATGGCGGCATGGCTCAGCTCGCCCACAGCGTTGGTGAGAATACGCTCTTCGGCAGAACTGGGGGAGCTCCCTCCCTTGCGTTAGGTATGGCTCACATATTCGGCCGCGTTTTGCAGAACACCGGGTTAGGCGACGGGCTCCTCAGTTTTTGGTATCACTTCGCCATCATGTTCGAGGCGCTGTTCATTCTGACGATCATCGATGCGGGTACGCGAGTCGGCCGTTTCATGCTACAGGACCTTCTTGGGCACGTACATAAGCCGCTCGGAAGAACGGGTTGGATGCCTGGGGTACTTGCCGCCAGCGCGTTCGTAGTTTTGGCCTGGGGCTACTTCCTTTATCAGGGTGTAGTCGATCCGCTCGGCGGGATCAATTCGCTTTGGCCCTTGTTTGGAATCTCAAACCAGCTGCTGAGCGCGATCGCCTTGTGCGTGGCCACAACCGTGCTTCTGAAGATGCATCGAGCGCGCTACATGTGGATTACGGCTCTGCCTCTCGTCTGGCTGGTTATCGTCACATTCACCGCTGGTTTCGAAAAGATCTTTTCAGATCAGCCTCGTCTTGGCTTTCTGGCGCATGCAAATGTCTTAGAGAGCGCAATAGCTGCAGGAAAGATTGAGCCGGCAACCTTCGGCGTGACGCGCGCTGTGATCTTTAACGAGCGTCTGGATGCAGTCGTGTGTGGCGTATTCCTTGTTCTAGTCTCTGTGATTGTGATCGATTCCCTGCGTATCTGGTACGGCTTGCTTCGGGGCACGCGCGCTCCTGTAAGCTCAGAGTCGCCATTCATTCCATCGCGTCTGGAACCTGAGAGTATATGAAGACCTTGGCGCGGGTTTGGAGCCTATTGGTTGCGTTTGCCCGCGAAGTTGCAGACGAGAGCGCGTATGCGCGGCATTTGCAACGGACCGGCCGCCCGCATTCTCGAACCGAGTGGCGGCTCTTTAGCAATCGGCGGCATCAAAGCAAGTATCAGAACGCGAAGTGCTGCTAAGTTGTAGCGTGCCTCGCCTATCCTGAAAAAAGTGCCAGTTCCGCGGCTGTTTCTGATTGACACGTTTGGGTTCATCTTTCGTGCGTACCACGCGCGCGCTCGCAGCGGTGCTCCGCCCATGCGCACTAGCGCAGGTGTCTCGACCGAGGCCGTCTACATCTTTCACAACATGGTGCGGCGCTTGATGACGGAGTTCAAGCCCAATTTCATCGCGGCGATCTTCGAAAGCGAGGAACCCACCTTCCGTTCAGAGAGCTTTGCCGAATATAAAGCGAACCGGACGGAGATGCCGCACGATTTGGGTATGCAAATTCCTTACGTTCGGCGAATGCTGCACGCTATGCACATTCCGATTCTCGAATTTCCGGGCTATGAAGCAGATGACGTGATCGGAGCAATCGCCTGTCGTGAGCAACCGAAACTGCTTGAGGTAGTTATTGTTTCTAGCGACAAAGATATGCTGCAACTCGTGAACGATCGAGTCTTCATGCTGAATCCGATGAAGGACGACGAGTGGTACGATGCCGCGAAAGTGGAGCAGTTTATGGGCGTGAAGCCCTCGCAAGTGGCCGATCTTCTCGCACTCAAAGGAGACTCCATCGATAATATTCCGGGCGCACCTGGCATCGGCGATAAAGGCGCTCGAGACCTGATTGCGCGATTCGGCTCGGTTCAAGCAGTGCTCGATCGCGCGGCGGAAGTAGAACGCAAAATGTATCGTGAAAGCCTGCTCAACAACCGCGATCAAGTCCTTCTGAGTAGACAGCTTGCTGCAATTCAAACTAACGTACCGATCGAGTGGGACCTTGAGTTGCTGCGCGCGCGTCCCGTCGAGAACTCGGCTCTCAAAGCGCTTTACAAAGAGCTTGAGTTCTTCAGCCTGCTGAAAGATCTCCCTCCGGAGGATGACAGCGCAACACGGGATTACGGCACACTAACGGATGTGGCCGCCGTCGCGGAATGGTTGCGCAAACGTGCCAGTGACGCCCCAATTGCAGTATCGATCGATCTGACAAACTCCTTTGTAGGCCTTTCATACCAATCGGGCGAAGGACGTGCCGTCCCATTTTCACTACTCGATTCCGTAAGGCCAGTCCTCGAATCAGAGGTGATTCCAAAGATCGTCCATGATGTGAAGGGCTTCCTAATTGCTTGTTCTGCCGCCGGCATTGCGCCCAAAACCCTTATCGATGACGTGATGCTCTACGCGTTCCTCCTGAGTGCGGATCCGGGCGGCTGTTCACCGGAAGCTCTCGCCGAGAGGTATCTCGATCGCAAGCTAAATGCCGCCGCTGAGCAGCAGGCCGAGGCAACGCTCGCGGTCGCGGAAATGCTTCGACCACAAGTGGAACGCCAGGAAATGCTCTCCGTCTACCGCGAAATCGATCTTCCACTCGCGCCTGTTTTGGCGCAGCTTGAATCAGTAGGCATCCGCATCGACACAGCCGTGCTCGCGGAGTTGTCCGTGCGCCTCACCGAACGGATCGAAAAGATCGCACAAAGGGTGTTCGATATCGCCGGACACCCGTTCAATATCAACTCCCCTCAGCAACTCGGCAAGATTTTGTTCGAGGAAATGAAGCTTCCCGCGCCCGCCAAATACGGCAAGGGTAAGACAATCTCAACGGCAGCTGATGTTCTCGAAAATCTCGCTCCGGCGAACCCCGTAGCGCAACTTGTTCTCGATTACAGGCAACTCACCAAGCTGAAGGGGACGTACATTGACGCACTTCCATCCCTGATTCGCCCGCAAACTGGCCGGCTGCATACAACATTCAATCAAACTGGCGCTGCAACCGGACGGCTTTCATCCTCTAACCCGAACTTGCAAAATATTCCAATCCGCACAGAAGAGGGTCGTGAAATTCGTGCGGCCTTCATTCCAGAGCCCGGGTGGCAATTGGTCGTTGCCGATTATTCGCAGATTGAGCTCCGACTCCTTGCCCACATGTCTCGCGATCCGGTGCTCGTTGAGTCATTCACAAAGAATGAAGACATTCATACTCGCACGGCGGCTGAGGTCTTCAAAGTAGATCCGCTCATGGTGACGGCTGAAATGCGACGTTCGGCGAAGGCGGTCAATTTTGGCATCGTGTATGGACAGACTCCATTTGGGCTGGCGCAGCAGCTTTGCATCGATCGAAAAGAAGCAGAGCTTTACATTCGCCGCTACTTTGAACGTTATGCCGGGGTACGTGAGTTCATCGACCGTACGATTGCGGAAGTACGGCAAAGTGGGGTATCAAAGACGCTTCTGGGCCGGCGCCGCCCGATTCCTGACATGCAGAGCCGCAATCCAGCGGCTCGATCTTTTGCGGAGCGTACTGCTGTAAATACGCCTTTGCAGGGAACCGCTGCCGACCTCATCAAGCTAGCGATGATCCGCATTGCGAACCTGCTCGAGCGACAAGAAATGCAATCGCGTATGCTGTTGCAGGTTCACGATGAGCTAGTGTTCGAAGCGCCGCTCTCCGAGAAGGATCGCTTGCAGGAGCTTGTCAAAACGGAAATGGAACGCGTATACGAGCTGTCAGTGCCTTTGGTGGCCGACACTGGCGCCGGGCCGAATTGGAGGGATGCAAAGTGAGCAGACGCCGAGTCCTGATGTTCGCAGCGCTGGTTGGATGGGCACTGTCAGCGTCTTGTAGCAGGAGAGCCGCGCAAGAAGAAAGTGGTCCCGCACCGCCCGAGTACAACGTAGTCTTGCAAACGACAAAAGGTGAGGTGGTGATATCTGTCCATCGCGATTGGGCGCCGCTCGGAGCGGATCGCTTTTACGAGCTCACAAAAATAGGCTTCTATGACGGCGATCGATTCTTTAGGGCTTTGCGCGGATTTGTCGTGCAATTTGGAGTGAATGGTGATCCGAAGGTAAACAAGCAGTGGAGTGAGATCCCGATTAAGGATGATCCGCCTAAGGTGACCAACAAAGTCGGTACCATCACCTTCGCGACCAGTGGTCCGAATTCACGCTCCACACAGATATTTATCAACATCGGCGACAACAGCCGGCTTGATGATCAAGGTTTCACACCCTTCGGAGAAGTGACCAAGGGTCTGGATAGTATTCAAAACGTCTACATGGATTACGGAGACGGGCCGCCGGGCGGCACTGGACCGGACCAGGGAGCAATCGCCGATGTAGGCAACGCATACCTTGAGGAGCACTTCCCGAAGCTCGATTACATCAAGACGGCCCGCGTTCTAGCACCGGCCTCGTCGAGCAGCAAATAATCTCGCATCCGTCAGTCCGGATGCGAAACTGAAATTAAAATGACCGGAAATGAGATTCGGGCGAGGTTCTTAGATTACTTCGCCGAACAAGCGCACAGAGTCGTCCGGAGCTCGCCTCTGGTTCCCGCTAACGATCCGACACTGCTGTTCACGAACGCAGGAATGAATCAGTTCAAGGAAGTTTTCCTTGGCTTGGAGAAGCGGGATTATTCACGGGCGACCTCTTCGCAAAAATGTGTACGGGCGGGCGGAAAACACAACGATCTCGACAACGTCGGCTATACGCGGCGCCATCACACATTTTTTGAGATGCTCGGTAATTTTTCTTTTGGGGACTACTTCAAGAAAGACGCAATCGCTTTTGCCTGGGAGCTTGTCACCGGAGCGAACTGGTACGCGATGCCGAAAGACAAGCTCTATATCACTGTCTTTCGCGAAGATGACCAAGCGGAGGAGCTCTGGCAAAAGGTCGCCGGACTCTCAAAAGATCGAATTTTTCGCCTTGATGAGAAAGATAACTTTTGGCAGATGGGCGAGACGGGCCCTTGCGGCCCCTGCTCTGAAATCCACTATGATTTAGGGCCGGAGGCGGCCGAGAAGGGCCGCGAGCACGAGCGATTTCCTCTTGATGGCGGCGGGCGTTACGTGGAGATATGGAATCTCGTGTTCATGCAATTCGATCGTTCCGTTGATGGTGCGATGACGCCACTTCCCAAGCCGTCCATCGACACAGGAATGGGGCTTGAGCGCGTAGCCGCCGTTCTTCAGGGCCATCTTTCGAATTACGATACGGACTTGCTGCGGCCCATCGTCGACCGTGCGGCCGAGCTTATCGGGGTGAAGGTTCACAAAAGCGAGAGAACGGACATTGCGCTACGGATCAATGCCGACCACGCTCGCGCGACAACGTTCCTGATCCACGACGGCGTGCTGCCGGCAAACGACGGCCGTGGCTATGTGTTGCGCAAAATCATGCGACGCGCTATGCGGAATGGCCGCCTTGCCGGTGCAACCGAACCATATCTCCACAAGTTGACTGGCTTTGTGGCCGAAATGATGGGGCCTGCCTATCCGGAGCTCGAAGAAAGCATGCAGCGCACCATGCGAATCGTTCGTGATGAAGAGAGCCGATACGCAACAACGTTTCAAGTGGCAGAGCGCTTCTTCCATGACGAAGCAAAATCGGCTGTAAACGGTGTTCTGCCCGGATCGGCGGCCTTTAAGCTATATGACACTTATGGGCTTGTCCTCGATGAACAGGAGGAAATGGCACGCGAGTTCGATCTTGCCATCGACCGTGGAAGTTTCGCGGCGGAGATGGAGAAGCAGCGTGCGCGGGCTCGCTCAAGCTGGAGGGGTGCCGACAAGGCGCAAATCGCCGATGTCTACAAAGAGCTGCCGGCTATTGAATTCATTGGTCGCGAGAGCCTCGAAGCGCCGGTTGAGGTTTTGAAGCTGATTGTCGATAAGACCCCGGTTGATCTCGTAGAGCACGGAGCTGCGGAGGTGGTCTTTCCCAAAACATCGTTCTACGCGGAGTCGGGCGGACAGGTGGGAGACACGGGTCTGCTGCTAGATCCTGAAACGCGCGAGAAAGTTGCCGTGGTCGAGAGTGCCTACAAGCCCACTTCTTCGGCGATGGTGCACAGAATTCATGTGATGAAGCCGATTAGGACGGGCGACAAGTTGGTCGGCATAGTCGATTCTCCCTCACGCGGCGCAACGATGCGCAATCACACGGCGACGCATCTTCTTCACGCGGCGCTGCGCCAGATCTTGGGTACGCACGTAAAGCAGGCGGGCAGCGTGGTAGAGCCTGGCAGGTTGCGTTTTGATTTTACTCACTACTCCGCTATGACGGACGACGAGCTACGTGAAGTTGAGCGGTTGGTCAACCAACGGATTCTCGACAATACAGAAGTCGCGACCGACATCATGGATCTTGAGCAGGCACTAACTACAGGTGCAATGGCTCTATTCGGCGAGAAGTACGGTGAGAACGTCAGGGTAGTGAGCATCCCAGGCTTTAGCCGGGAGTTGTGCGGCGGTACACACGTGCGGCGAACGGGCGACATAGGATTATTCAAGATTGTTTACGAAGGCAGCATCTCCGCCGGCGTCAGGCGCATCGAGGCCATCACTGGCGAGGGTGCGCTCGAGCAGTTTCAGCAAGCGAGTGCACAGCTCGCCAAGGCAAGTCAGTTGCTGCACACGACTGAAAACGCGGTACTCGATCAGATGGAGAAATTTCTTGAGCAGCAAAAGATCCTGGAACGGCAAGTAGACCAACTGAAGACGCAGATGGCTCACCAACAGCTGGACAAGCTAAAGGGGCGGATGCTCAAGGGCGCGACCGTGCTGGCCGAAAAGGTAGAAGGCATGGATCGAGATCAGCTTCGAACCCTTGCTGATTCTCTGCGTAATAAGTGGGGCAGCTCTGTCATTGTGATTGCATCGGTTAATGACTCGAACGTAGCCATTGTGTCTGCGGTTAGTAAAGACCTTACCGGCAAAGTGCAGGCGGGCAAGCTAGTGGGCGAGATAGCGCGGGCAATCGGGGGGAAGGGCGGTGGCCGCCCCGACATGGCGGAAGGTGCCGGAAAAGATACTAAGTCTCTGCCCTCCGCGCTTGAAAGCGTCTACGACAAGGTAGGGGCGCTGCTTTGAAACCAGGCACTGTTTTGACAACGCTGCTCAAGGTCGGATAGATGGAGCAGTTTGATGTTGCAATCGTGGGCGCGGGTCCAACGGGCCTCGCCTGCGGCATTGAAGTGCAAAGGCATGGCCTCTCGCCCATCATGTTTGATAAGGGTTGTGTGGTCAACTCCATCTATCACTACCCCATAAACCTGGTTTTTTTTACGACGCCGGAACTGCTTGAAATCGGCGATATTCCCATGACCTCTCTCAACGAGAAGCCGGGGCGTACTGAAGCGCTAAAGTATTACCGCCGCGTCGCTGATCACTACCAATTGAATATCCACCAATACGAGCGTGTTCTCGGCATAGATGGTTCGGACGGCAGATTTAGTGTGCGTACTGAAACGGCCCGAGGTGAGCGCTTTTGCTACTCCGCGAAGAAAATCATACTTGCAAACGGCTACTACGACATTCCGAACAGGCTAGATGTGCCAGGCGAGAATCTTGAGAAGGTCATCCATTACTATCGGGAGCCCCATCCCTACTACAACCAGGATGTGTTGATTGTTGGGGCGAAGAATTCTGCGGCAATTGCCGCACTGGACCTGTTTTGGACGGGTGCGCGCGTAACTATGGTGCACCGCGGCGCAGGAATCTCACACAACGTGAAGTATTGGATCACGCCGAATATCGAGAACCGGATCACTAATGGCGACGTAAAGGCCTATTTCCGCAGCGCCGTCAAGGAAATCCGACCTTATGATGTGGTTTTGCAAACCCCGCAGGGCGAGATCACCGTCAAGAACGACTTTGTGTTCGCGATGATTGGCTATCGGCCGGATTTCGAGTTCATGGCGGAACATGGCATCCATCTCGATCCCGCTACGTCAAAACCCATTACGAATCCGGAGACTTTGGAAAGCGAGCGCAAGGGCATCTATCTGGCTGGCGTCATTGTGGCAGGCACACACACGAATGAAATCTTCATTGAGAACGGCCGGTTCCACGGAAAGGTGATTGCCGACGCCATCTCAAAAAGCCTCAGCCCCAGAGATGCCGTCGCGGTCTAAAAATGTTCCCATCCCACATGCTCCAGTTGGGGTTCAAATAAATCAGGGTAGAGCATTTCGGCGAATATCTGGAGTGATTCTACGAGCCGAGGTCCGGGGCGGTTCATAAACTGGTTGCCATCGCACACGAAAACTTGGCCTTCCTGAACCGCCCGCAAGTTGTCCCAACCGGGGCGGTCTGACAGGCAATACATTTCACCACGCGTTTTGGCAAGATCGAAACCGCAGGGCAGCGCGACGATCACATCCGGATCGGCCGCGACAAGCTGGTCCCAAGTCATCCAGGGTGAATGTGCGCCCGGTACGCCGAACAGATTTTCTCCGCCCGCCATTTCGATCAACTCGGGGACCCAATTCCCGGCAGCCATCAATGGGTCCAGCCATTCAATGGCCGCTATCGCGGGTCTCGGCGCAGCCGGCTTCACTCGATTTTGAAGCTCGATCATTCGCTGTTGCAAACCTGCCGTGAGCGCTTCTCCAGCATCTTCATGACCGCATCCCGAGGCGACGCACCGGATATCTCGCCAAAGGTCATCCAGCGCATATGGCTCCAGACAGATGATTCGCGCATCCATAGCGATCTCTGCCTTAAAAGCACGCTCCACATCTTCCAGACTGACAGCACAAACCTTACATTGTGTCTGCGTTAGGATGTGCGTAGGACGCAGGCGTCTGATCAGGCTTGAATCGATTGCGTAAACGCTTGCCGCGGACGTAAGGCGCTGCTTCACCAGCCGATCAATCTCGGCACTTGATCCAGAAACGGCGATCGTTGGATTTGTACAGACTGGCAAGTCGGCAACGCAGGCCGGGTAATCGCACTCATGAGATCTACCAACTTGGAACTGCCCGAGCCCCAACGCATGGACAATCTCCGTAGCGCTTGAGATCAACGGGACGATTCGGAGTTCCTGCACGGGACTTAACTGTAGGAGATCGAATAGCTACCTGAAAAGAAAAGAGCCGGTTGATATCCGGCGTCTCTTTCTCTATTTTGATGCTCAGGGAACCTGGTCGGGTGGGGTATGGTGTTGGGTTTTGAAAAAGAAGTTACTGGCTGGGGTGTCTTGATGCTGCGGGTTTGGCGTGCGGAACAACCTTTGTTCCCTGAGCTAATCTTGTCATGCTGCATTCATTGAGTAAGCACGTGATATGCCAAGTTTAATCCCTCAGATTTTTCAGATACTTAACTCAAAGCACAAGCATCTCCGCAGCGCATTTTTTACCAGCATGTAAGGGATTCACGCCAAGATTGGCGCAATGACTTCCGTCCGGCAAAAACGGTCAGGGCTGGCTAGGCAGCGAAGCTGGAATCGCGGACTTGCGAGCGACCCGACCTGACATAGCTTCTTCAATCGAAATATGGTTTTCGTCCAGGGTCGTTCCCAAAATCTGATCGAGAGACACTCGCGCGTTACTGTACGCCACCAAAGCTGCTACTTCATTCGATTGCGCTGTCGCCAAGTCTCGCTGTTGTGTGACTACCAGGAATGTTGTTGACGCGCCCAACGAGAACCTCTTCTGCTCGGCATCTAGCAACTGCTGCTCGAGCACGCGGTTTTTCAAAGCCGCTTCGTAACGAACCCGGGCCTGCTGCAGGCCGGTAACCTGGTTCGAGACGTCTACAACGATTTCATTGCGATCTTTTTGGTTCTGCAATTCAGACTGGCGCATCTGGAGTTGGTCTATGGCATAGTCGGCCTGAGCGGTCTGATTGCGCAGCGTCGCGGAAAAGAAGGCGCCGCCGCTCTGAGTGGGAAAGTTGCGGTGAAATACCTGGCCCAGCGCGTCACCTATCCCGCCGACGAAATAGGGATCCGCAGGCTCGATGCCGATTGGGTTTACCGGTCCGGCCAAGCCAGCCTGCCTCAATGTCGCTAAACCCTCCAGAGTGGGCAGCACGCCATTCTCTGTCGCGCGTGCTGAAATTTGAGCATTCGTGAGATTTACTTTCTCGAGTGCGATGTCAGTACGGCTCGCCAACGCTCTGGCAACTAGATCTTTCAAGGGCGGAAGATTATCTTTCTCCGGAACGACGATGCGGTCAATAGGTATGATCTCAACTTCCTTCAAGAGAGGATCAGCGAGCCCTGTGCGGCTTAACACGTTCTTCAGTTGCACTTCTTCCTGCTGGAGAGCCGTCTGCGAAGTGACCAGATCCTGGTGGCTCGATGCAACCTGAGCTTCCGCGGTCGTGATGTCCAGCGGGGCCATCGTGCCAAGCTCTACCTGTTTCTTGTTGTTTTCGTAGAACTGCTGCGCAACAGAGAGAGCACTTTCCTTTGCTCTGATGTCTTCATAGTCGGCCGCGAGCCCGTAGTACAGATCCAAAACGTTTACAACCACCGCAATCACCTGACCTCTGAACGTCAAGTTAGCTGAATTTAACGTGTTCCTCGCAACCGTGATTGTGCGGCTGTTGACACCAACCCCAAAACCACTCAGGAAGTTGTGTTGCAGGGAAAGCTGCAGATAAGGCGCGAAGGAAGGATTCAGAATGTCTGTCGGCGTATTCTCCTTCAAGTAGGCCTCGTGATATGTCAGGGTCGCGCTGCCACCCGTGATAAAACCTTGATTCACTGTCGTGTTGTAGATCCGTGAGTCTGAGATTAGATTGGGAACCAGGCTTTGTACGGGGTTGACCTGAGGCATGGATTGATGAGAAAAAACAGACGTATTCTGAATCGTGGGATCGAGGGTTGGGGTTACTGGACCGATCTGCGATATGGTCGTGTTGCCCCTGGAAGGTCCGTTATTGTTTCCTGATGAAATGCTAACGCCCGCTGCAGCTTGGCTGCCGGCAATACCTTGGCCGCTTGAAACGGAACCCACCTGAGAGGAAGCGGCGGGAACCCCCGGCAGCGCCCCTCCTGCTTGTGCGCGCTCGAGTTGCCACTCATCGAGGAGCGGATTATATCGCGCCACTTCGATATCAATGCTGTTTTCTAGTGCCAAAGCAATGGCATCCTGTGCGGTGAGGTATAACTTGCCCGCGCGGACGAGATCACGGAGTCGAGGTGAGTTCGCAACGCGAATTGGGGGCACTTCCGGTGCCAAATAAGGCTTCAAGAAGAACGGTGCTTTGGGCCCTTCCGGCTCGATCAACCGCTGTTGAGTCCAAGCGCTGGGAACGGCGGATGCGATGCAAAGTGCAGTTGCAGCGCAGCTACGAAGCGAGCCGAAAGCTCGTCGGCGAAAGCTTTTCATTGCCTGCCCTCCGCGGGAAGGTTGGCCGGCAAGCCCGATGTTCGTGCCACGTGCCCCGACATGGCCTCGTCAATGGAAATGTGATTTACGCCGAGAGTCGTGCCTAATGCCTGGTCAAACGCGATTCGCGCATGGCTATAATTCGCGAGTGCCTGTGTTTCTGAGCTTTCCGCCGCCGCCAAAGTCTGCTGATCCGTCACAACCTGAAACACGGTGGATGCTCCGAGAGTGTATTTCTTCCTGTCGGCCTCTAATGTCTGCTGCTGTAAGATCCGCGCTTTCACCGCGGAGTCATAGCGCACGCGCGCCTGTTGCAACCCGATGACTGCGTTCTGCACGTCCACGCGAACCTGATTTATGCTCTTCTGCAACGCTAGCTCATTTTGCCGCAGTTCAAGTTGGCTTGAAACGTAGTCCGACTGCGCGGCCCGATTCCGGAGCGGAATATTGAGCGAGAAGCCTATGGAGTAATCGGGATAATTGCGCCGAATGATCTGACTGAGCAGATTCCCGTAACCGCCGAGCAGAAATGGGTCAGCGGCCAAACGGGGGTCCTGAGGAATCAGCGGGATCGAAAGGGGGTTCTGACTACCTGTTAAGCCGTGATTCGTCAACTCTGCGAAGGCATTCAGTGTAGGCTTCAAGGAGTTCTTGATTCCGACCAGGTTTATTTTGTTGCTGTCTATGTTTATCTGGTTTTCAGCAATTTCGACCCTCGCGCCCAGCGCTTCTTGCGCAAGTTCATTTATTGGGCGGAGATTATCGCTCGGCGGAACAGAGATCGTGTCTAGCGGCACGATATGCACCTCCGCCAGGGTAGGGCTAGCTACTCCATTTCGACTGAGCGCGTTCTTTAATACCGTCTCCTGCTGCAACAGGTTTGTCTGAGAGATGAGCAGATCCTGCTGACTTGAATAAACCTGGGCTTCAGCCCGAGTCACTTCGATAGGAGCTAACGTCCCAATTTCAACCTGCTTCTTATTGTCTTCAAAAAGTTGCTGTGCAGTCGCGAGCTCGTTCTTTCTGGCGCGCAGATCCTCGTTGAAGCTCACCAGATCCCAGTACAGATTGAGCACCGCGGAAACTGTCGTGATCACCTGCTGCTTAAACTGGAGATTAGTAACTTTCTCGTTATTCTTTGCGACGCGGATGTTGCGGGTGTTAACCGCCCTACCAAACCCGTACAACAGGGGTTCGGTGATCGTCAAATCCAGAAGTCCCGATGTGAACGGATTTAAGTCGAAGAAGGCGCTATTCACTACCGTTCTTTGGCTGGAATAAGTCAGAGCGGTGTTCAACCCGAAGTCCCAAACTTTCTGGTATTGCGCCTGATACGTACGAGTGTTAAGAACCAGCGCAGTTGTGCCCGTTAATTGGGTGTTGCTCTCCGGGCTTGTGGTGTGCGCGAATTGCGTAAAAAAGTTCAGCTGTGGATCGAGCAACGGAATGGCCGGGCCGAGTTGGGTGATGATGCCACCGCCAGAACTTACACCGGCGCCCGCGTTGCCCGTATTCGCTCCACCGCTAGCAGTTAGACTAACGCCGGTCAGACTGACGCTCTGCGGGCCCGCCGCTACGCCAACGCCGACGTTGCGCAAGATTCCGCCACCCTTTGCACGCTTTGTAACTTCCTTCGCAAGCAGGGGTCCATACCGCTGTATCTCGATATCCAGATTGTTCTCGAGCGCCAAGGCGATCACGTCCTGAGCCGTCAGATACAGGTTCCCGGCGCGCACAAGCGCTTCCATGCGATCTGTATTCGCAAGGTTGATTGGCGGAACGGTTCGCTGCTGATAGGGTCGCGTTAGCCAACCCAGGCCGCCTCTCGGAGGCTCGATTCTAATTGCGGTCTGACTGAATGAGGAGCTGGCAATTAGCAGTAACGTGCAGACTAATGACAGGGATGTTTGAAATCTTCTCATCAAAGTTATTTAAGACCTTCATATCAGAACCGCACACGACGAATAGCCCAACCGCAGAGCCGGGCGCCCGATATGAGAACGACGCCCGCGCGAGTTAGGTTCCGTGATTTCTCATGGTAGCGCAGGAATCGAAACTGACCGCATGATCGATTACGCACGATGAGGTCCAATTAGGGTTCAGTGTAAGAGGCTTATTCTACGGAGCTAGCCAATGCCATGAATCAGGCCTTGCTCTTGCCTGCTGTCCGTATTTGGGAAGGTGTTTCGCCACTTTGCAACGACGTGCTTCGATCAGTTCAAGGCGCGAATCTATGTCTCGTCAATCCGATGGATTGAACGCGCTGATATGTCGCGTACTGCCCGTCTTGTATGTCCACGAAAGCTCTTAGCGTCAGAGGCGCTATCTCTGTTTCAGCTTTGCAAAACTGAATCAGGGATGAGGAGACTGCGCTTTCAGATTGCTTATGACGGTACAGATTTCCATGGTTGGCAGGTACAGCCGGGATTGCCGACGATCCAGGGAATGCTTGAAGAAGTGATTGGAACTGTTGAAGGCAAGCTGGTGCACGTGATGGCTTCCGGCCGTACCGACGCCGGGGTTCACGCGGTCGCGCAAGTAGCGGCCGTATCGATCGATAACCCGATCCCGCCTGAGAATTTCCGCCGTGCGGTAAATCGCTTACTACCCCGATCCATACGCATCAGTCACGTCGCCGAAGCCCCGCCTGAGTTTCATCCGCGCTTCGATGCTCTACGCAAAACCTACGAGTACCGGATCTTCCGCGAAGAGGTGTGTCCGCCCTTCGAGTGGCGTTTCGTCTATTACCATCCGTATCCACTCGATGAATCCGCGATGATCGAAGCCGCGCCTCTCTTCGAAGGCGATCATGATTTTACCGCGTTTGCAACTGCGGATGACATCGATTCGCTCCGCCGGTCGAGGGTGCGAACAATCTTCCGTTCCACTCTTGCGAGACGGGGACGCGCTCTAACCTACTCGGTTACTGGCTCCGGTTTTTTGAAGCACATGGTCCGGAACATTGTTGGAGTGTTATTGGAAATCGGCAAAGGCAACGTAAGCCGAGATGACGTGTTAAAGAGCCTTGCGCCCGGCTGCGGAATGAAGCCAGGACCTACCGTGCCAGCCAGCGGTCTCTTCCTCATGTTGGTGGAGTATGAGTGAACAACCAGCTTTGCTTTGGTACAACGTTGTTCGGGGTTAACTTCCAAATTTGTTTCGAAAAATCCTGGTTGCGAATCGAGGTGAAATCGCGGTTCGCGTAATTCGTGCGCTCCGCGAAATGGAAATTCGCAGCGTTGCCATTTTTTCGGAGGCCGACCGGGCGGCCTTGCCTGTTCAGATGGCAGACGAAGCATTCTGTGTAGGCCCTCCCGCCTCGTCAGAAAGCTATCTGGCCGGATCCCGCATTTTGGATGCTGCGCGTGCAACCGGAGCACAGGCCATTCATCCCGGCTACGGATTTTTGAGCGAGAACGCCGCCTTTGCTAAAGCATGCGACGAAGCTGGAATCAAGTTCATCGGTCCCCCCTGGCAGGCGATTGAGCAGATGGGATCGAAGACGGCAGCGCGCCGGTTGGCGATTAAAGCTTGCGCTCCAGTCGTCCCTGGCACGGAGCAGGGACTTCGGGATCATGAGGAAGCCCGCCAAACCGCCGCTCTTATCGGGTATCCCGTTTTGCTGAAGGCGGCAGCAGGTGGGGGCGGGAAGGGCATGCGGCGCGTCGACAGCGAGGCGCAGCTCGAACCTGCTATGCGTGACGCAGCGAATGAAGCGGAGCGGGCATTTGGATCGGGTGAGATGTACCTCGAAAAGGTAATCGACCGCCCGCGCCACATTGAAGTGCAGATTCTGGGTGATGAACACGGACACCTCATCCATCTCGGCGAGCGAGAGTGTTCGATCCAGCGGCGGCATCAAAAAGTTGTTGAGGAATCCCCCTCACCTCTCGTGCTGCGTAAACCCGAATTGCGGGAGATGATCGGCGAAGCGGCCTTGCGTATCGCTCGCGCGGCGAACTATTCGAATGCCGGCACTCTCGAATTTCTGGCCGACCAGCACGGGAATTTCTACTTCCTCGAAATGAACACGCGCCTTCAAGTGGAGCATCCTGTCACCGAGTGGGTCACAGGTGTCGACCTGGTCTGTTGGCAAATCCGTATCGCGGCTGGTGAGCCGCTCCAGATTAAGCAGAGCGATGTGAGATGGCGCGGCTCGGCAATTGAGTGCCGTGTCTATGCTGAAGATCCGGACAACAATTTTTTCCCCACTCCTGGCAGGATCGCTCGCTATGTGGAACCTTCCGGTCCAGGCGTGCGCATCGACTCCGGCGTGTATGAGGGCTGGACAGTGCCTATCGAGTATGATCCGCTGCTTTCAAAGCTTTCCGTCTGGGGCGAAACGCGTGAATCAGCCATTCAACGCATGCGGCGCGCCGTCGGCGAGTATCGCATAATCGGGATGACCACGAATCTGGGCCTGTTCAAGAAGTTGATGGCGGATGATCGATTCCTTATCGGAGATCTCCACACCGCCTTTTTGGACGAATTTATGGGCCGTTCTCGGACGCGCGAAACGGATCAGGGCGAACTGTTGGCGTCGATACTCGCCGCCGCCCATACAGGAACTGGAAAGTCGCAGGTCATCCCTGAGACGCCTTCGCCCGGTGCCTGGCGTATCGAAGGCAGACGAGGACTTCTGCGTTGACACTGCGGATCGAAGTCGACGGGGATGACTACTCGCTCGATCTGCAGCGCAACGGTACGACTTCGGAATATCGGCTAGCTGCCAGGCAAACCGGAAGGGGCATGAAGGATATTCGAAATTCATCCGGAACCGCATCGGTGATTGAGGTGATGCCCGGCGTCTTCTCGATTCTCTCGAATAACCGGAGTTTCACGGTCTATGTCGTTCCGAATGGCGAAATGCTGGAAGTTTGGATCGGTGGCCAACCTCACGTCGTCTCAATCGCGGATGCAAGGGATCGCTCGAGCAAGAAGAAGAAAATCAGTGCAGCTGGTCCCATGGAACTGCGCGCTCAGATGCCCGGGAAGGTGATCAAGGTACTGGTTCCGGTAGGGGCAGCGGTCGAGGCAGGACAAGGACTGATTGTTGTCGAAGCGATGAAGATGCAAAATGAGATGAAGTCACCCAAAAAAGGGATTGTGTCGAGAATGCACGCCGTCGAAGGGGCAACCGTTGTTGCGGGCGAGGCGCTGATGGTGGTGGAGTGAAAACGCCAGCGGGCCCATTTACCGGCAGTGTGCGCTGATTACATGGCAAAGCTTGATTGTACGTTGTGCGGTGGTACTGGCTGGACCGTTGCGGACCGTGAAGGTGTTTCGACCGCCGAGCGCTGTAGCTGTGTCGCGGCTGTCCGTGCCGAGGGGCTCGAGGGCCGCGCGCAAATCCCGAAGAAGTATTGGGACGCCTCTCTCGACACTTTTCAAATCTCGAAGGACAATCCTATCGCGAGCGCGGAACTACAGAGAATCAAGAGTATCGTCGGAGGTTATGCACAAGAGTATCCTGCTCTCTCCAAACCTGGTCTGCTCCTCGCGGGGCCAACTGGCACAGGCAAGACTCATTTAGCAGTCGCGGCGCTCCGGTCGCTTATAACGCGCGGCCATGAGGCGATTTTCTTCGATTATCAGAATTTGCTAGAACGGATCCGATCCGGATACAGCGAGACGCTGGGCACGAGCAATCGCGAAGCATATCGGATAGCGCTTGAGACCGAGATCCTCTTGCTGGACGATCTAGGTGCCCACCGCGTCACAGATTGGGTGGAAGATACCGTGACGTCGATTGTGACCTATCGGTATAACCATCGCAAACCGCTCATCGCCACAACCAATTTGTCTGACCCAAACATTGGCGGAGCGCTGACCGAAAGGTCAGAATTATCACGCACCCATTCCGTTCGCACAACGCTCGAAGAGCGGATAGGTGAGCGAGCCCGATCCCGCCTATTCGAAATGTGTAAAGTCGTTCAGACGTGGGCTCTCGATGACTATCGCGTACCGCGCAGGTAAACTCGCGCTATGCCGAGGCAGACGCGCCGAAGCTCGATACGGCAGCGTGCTCGTCTTCAAAGGCAGGAAAGATCGTATGCAGTTTCGTTATCTGCATCAAGTCTTTCATCTTGCCCTGTAAGTTCAGCAGCTTAACGGAGCCACCCTGGTTCGTCGCGGTCGTATAAGCGCCCACCAGTTCGCCCAACCCGGCGCTGTCGACATAACTTACGCCCTGCATGTTCAAAAGAATGCTCTTAGTCCCCTGCGATAACAGAGATCTTAGTTCGTCTCGCAAAATCCCTGTGTTCTCGCCTAGCGTGATTTTTCCGTTGAGATCGACTATCGCCACATTCCCAACGCGTCGAACCTTTGCCGTCAATGCCATATTTGAGTTCCTCTTTTAACTAAACTAGAGCGTTTCATTCTATCCCATGTACTATCAAGGCGCTCAGCCAGCAGTCCTATAACCGCTGAAAGTACCGCTTTGGAGGCAGTTCCATCGAGCCGCGCCCAATCCCGATTCATCGCGGTGAACCTCCATCGCTAAACTACTAGCATGAAGCTGGGAGTTGATTTTGGGACGAATCGTATCGTGATTGCGGCGGCAGACCGCGGCAATTATCCGCTCGTCTCCTTTGAAGCACCAGAAGGAGCTACTCCTGACTGGTATCCATCAGCAGTTCGCGGGAATGAGCGCCTCTATGGCTGGGATGCATGGGATGCCCAGGGCGATGATTCCTGGACAGTGATCCGTTCGATTAAGCGCATGCTGGAAGACGCCGGTCCGCAAACGTTGCTCGATTTAGGCGAACAACAGGTGAGGTTAACTGACCTGCTGAACGGGTTAGGGCGAGCTCTGTTTCGGAGTTTGCGCGAGAAGTCAAACCTCCGAATCGCTGCCGGAGACACTCTTCAGATCGTGCTCGGCGTCCCGGCGCATGCCAACACGAACCAACGATTTCTGACGGTGGAGGCTTTTCGCGCCGCTGGCTTCGAAGTTCTAGGCGTTCTGAACGAACCGAGCGCGGCGAGCATCGAGTTTGGGCATCGGCAGCGTCAAAGCAGGGCCAGCCAAGAAACTATTCTGGTTTATGACTTGGGCGGGGGAACCTTCGATGCCTCTTTGGTGACCTTGGACGACAAGGTGCACCACGTGATTGCATCGGAGGGTATACCGACGATCGGGGGCGACGACTTCGATTACATTCTCGCCGAACTTGCGTTGGAAGTAGCCGGAGTGTCCGCGGCGGCTCGGGACAAGATTTCGGCTGCGATCTGGTTTCGCCTATTGGAAGAATGCCGGATCAAGAAGGAATCCTTGAATCCAAACTCACGTCGAGTCGCCATAGATTTAGAGCAGGTCAACCCTGCTTGGGGCAGTGTGCAAGTGCCGATTGCCGAGTTCTACAAGGAAGCCCGGCCGCTCGTCGACGAGACTGTTAATACCGCTGAAGAGTTGCTGTCGAAGCATAAAGCGGGTCAGTTTGAAGCGCTCTACATCACCGGTGGCGGCAGCGAACTCCCGCTTGTTGCGCGTATCTTGGGGGAGCGATTCGGCCGCCGGGTGCGCCGCTCCGCCTATGCGCGTTCTGCTACGGCCATTGGTTTGGCCATCCAGGCGGATCAACCCGAAACCTATCGGTTGGCTGAGGGTCTGACGCGTTTCTTTGGTGTGTGGCGCGATGCAGATTCAGGGTCGCGCATTATCTTTGACCCGCTTCTGGAAAAGGGCACTCCTCTTCCTGCACCCGGTCAGCCGCGTCTGACGATTCACCGCGCTTACTGCCCAGTTCACAACATCGGGCACTTTCGGTTTCTCGAATGTAGCCACCGCGCCGAAGATGGCGCGCCAACGGGTAGTGGGTCAGTTTGAATTTTCCTGATCCAAGAGAGCGACGATATCTGAAATGTCCCAGAGGCGATCTGTTACGCCAGCGGCCATCGCAGGAGTGGTCCTGAGAGTCTGATGAATTCTTACGAAA
>JBPCLH010000031.1:0-6515 GCA_051003475.1 Bryobacteraceae bacterium | reverse complement strand
GTCGCACCCACAATATGATGATCTCGGGTTCGAAATGCCGTCCCTTGAACACCGCGGGTCGCCACTTACGCATGGACCGCCAGCCTATCAGACCGTCTCAACGGTATTCGCAACACATCCCTATTCGGATGACAGCGCTGCGCCGAATGCCTTGTAGCTCACAGACGCAAGAAACCGATCAATTCTTGAAGTTCACAGAGGGGCATCTGGAATGCGGCGCAAGTTCTTGGTCCGCAGCGGCTCGCATCCTACTACTTCCTTCCCGGATTGTCCTAGGGTGACAGGTGACGAGCGCACCTGAATCGCAGCGCAGGCCATCTAGGGTTTGGCAGAAGGCCAAAGAAACGGTTCAATCGATCGGCCACACTGAATACTCGGGATGCGCCGACGATCAATCATAGCAAAAAAGTACTTTTGCCCTCCTTCCACAACTCCACACAACGTCTGAACCCGTCACGTGCGGCTATCGAGATCGGCGCCGGGCCTTTTTCATCACCTGGCGAATCTGTATGGCGATTTGGTTGCGGAAATCCGGATCGTCGCGGTAACCCGGATCGCCTGCGGCAATACGCGCGAGTTCGAGACCGGTTAGCGGCAAGACATCTCGCCCGGGCTCAATCCAAGAGACGGAATTCCGGTCCACGCCCAACGCTTCACATTCAGATTTAAATTGAGATTCAACCCAAGCGTTCGCTTCGCTTCTTACATGCTCATACCCGGTTTTGGTCAATCTCCAACCGACTATGAATGGAAGCGTCGCTGGACGGCCTACTGTTCGGGTATACGTCTCTATAAGCTCCAAACCTTGCAAGTCTTCCACCAGACGACGGGATCCCGGTGAATCTATTCCGAGTATAGATTCAATAGCTCCTATCGCCGCCTGTAAGGCTTCTTGTGGAGATGCATGGATCCCACATTCGATTACCGCTGGGGTTGCTTTCTTCTCCTGTTCGGTCAATAGGCGCATCTAATATTTCCGGTTTGAGATTTTAAGGTCTGAGGAACGACCGTCCAGCCCCTGACGACGTGCGAAATAGCATTTCTTACATCCCGCGATGGTGCGAGCGTTCGGTATGGTGTTGGTGCGAACGTGAATGATGGTCGGCACCGGAGTCATTCATCATGCGAAGCATTTCCGGACCTTGAGTTCGAAAGAATCGCACAAGAAGAACTGCCGCAAGCACTAGAAATAGAATGTTTAGTACGCTTGTGTAATTCCAACGGATCGATTCCTCCATAATTTGGGCGTTCCTCTGCTGCGGAATCAGATGGAGTAACTCGAATAAGAACTCCACGATGACACCGGCCCCCGGCCATGGCAACGTAAAAGGTAGCAAGGAGAAAGGCGCTCACTTTCAGCCCATAGTACTTGCGGTAAATATCCAGGATCGGCAGCACGATGAGGTCGGCAAATAGAAACGCCACCACCCCGCCGAAGCTGATGCCACCGTTCCAGAGCACGGCTGCGAGCGGTACATTGCCCACAGAACAGACGAATGAAACGATCGCGACTACAGGTCCGATCAGCGGTCCCCATAATTTTGCAATCGTGGGATGTCCCTGAAGAAAAAAGGCCTGCCAGAACTCTTTGGGAACCCATGCAGCAATAGCACCTGCAATGAGCAAGCCACCGACGATGTCCACCCACAGCGAAGCCCAGTCCATCACGAAAGGATGACTGATCGCTGTTTGTCCTTTCTCGGAAAGCATCCTTTGCCAAGTCGAACCCTCGTGAACGGACATATCCATGCCGGCATGACCTTCCATGCGACCTGATAATCCTTTGTGTGCCTGCTCATTTGCTGCTTGCACAAGCTTCGGAGTGAGGAATGCCTTGAAGAGAAGCACGAGCAGGATGATCATGATCGGGTCCCCAGTAAACTCGGCAAGGGTGAACTGCCACCCCATGAGTACGGCCAGCAGAACGCCAAGCTCAACCACCAAATTCGTTGAAGCAAACTGAAACGCCATTGCCGCCGTGAAGTTGGCTCCTTTGCGAAACATCGACCGCGCAAGGGCGACAGCAGCATAGGAACAGGAAGACGAAGCTATACCCAATGCGCTTGCAATAACAATGGTCTGTGGTGAGTCGTCTGGCAGCAAACGGCTCATCTCTTCCTTCGAAACGACGGCCTGAATGATGGCGGAAAGGAAGAACCCGAGAATCAGGGCCCACAGGATTGCCCACCCCATGGTGAGCGCCATCAGAAGGGCATGCTCAATCGCGCCGACCAAATCTATCTCCTTGAATTTTCAATTTTGTTGAGCATCTCGTTTGGAGCAATTAGGAAACAACGACAAAGCCGTTCTGCACCGGAATCGCCGTTGCAGAGTCCCAAGCGGGAATGCCGGGCGATGCTCCTTTGCTCGCAAGTGGCTTGCCGGCTTCATCGAAGATCTGCCATGCGAGCGAGCCCCCTCTTTTCCATCCCGTGTCTTCCGTCCAAACGAGCAGCGTTTGACCGTTCTGGTTGGTGGCAATAGCGGGATGCTTGCGATTGCTGGCTGCACCGGGTGCACCCACAGGCCTGCCGATGGCCCCCGGCGCGGATGTTAATGGCGGCGAAATAGACCTGTTTTTCGGTTTCCCAGGACAGCAGGACTCGCCCGTTTCCCAAGGCTAGAGACACGGTGCTCATGGGACACGCGCCAATCTGCCACGGATGGAGATTGACTGCCTGGAAGGCCATGCCTCGATCGCGCGAGGTCAGCAGGTACATGTCTCGATGAATTGTCTCGCGGGCGCTGCGGTACAGCAAATAAAGATTACCGTCGCGGTCTGCCAAGGCGCTCATGCCACAACAGCCACATGCACCGAGTCCGCCCGGCGATACAGGTGTTTCCTGATCAAATGATCGTCCCTCATCCGTTGACCTTGCTAGCCACACGCGGCGGTGCCCTTCACCTTCGATGGGTTGGCTATTCTGCTGTCCTTGAGCGTGCCATGCCACAAATACGTTCCCTTGTGAATCGGCAGCCAGCGTGCCGCCACCATCGAGGCCGCTTGCGGTTGTCATCACATTCCGCTCGGGCTCAAAGCCGTCGTTTCGGTTGTTCAATCGGGTGTAGAGCATTGGAGCCGAATTGCGCGGCCCCTTCGGCTCGGCATTCGATGAGCCATTCCAGGCGACATGAATTCGGTTAGATTTTCCGAGGGCCAAGGGCGCTCCCCGCACGGTGCCGATCGCGATGGCACTCCCCGGGTGACTGTTCACGCGAATTGGAGCACTGAACGCTTGGTCGAGCGGGCTCTTACGCACGTAGCCGATGTCGGCGGCGGCCGGATCGCCATACAGATAAATCAGATGAATCGCTCCCTTAGAATCCACAACCGCTTGAGGCTGCAGCCCTCCATTCGGAGTTCTGATCGATTGAACGCGTTTTTCTTGATCGGCGCGCAAGAGCAGTGCGGAGCCGACCGACGACACGAGAAAGGAACGGCGGGAGGTTTTGGTCCGCATAGAGATTTTCCTTACTTCACCGGTTCAATCGAGACGACCTTGATCGTCTTTGTCGATGAGTTTGGCGTTCCCGTGACGATCACTTTCTTAGCGGGAAATTGCGATGCTTTCGTCTGATCGTTCAGTTTCCAAACATCTTTGCCGTCGTAGAGCGCATAGTCACTCGAGCCTTTAACGCACACCTTTACGCATTCATCATCAGGGCTGCCCTTCATCATGTCGTGCTTGGCACCGCACATGGTGTCGGTAATCACACCAGTAAAGGATTGTGGCGGGTCCGCTGCCATAAGCATGCCCGCGAAGCTGAACGCGATTACAAGGGTTCTCATAAAAGTTAATTTCTCCTGTTCTTAAAAAGCTTTCTCTTGGCTGAAGCAGCTAAGAGCGCAACTTCAGCCGAAATCTGATAAATACGTTTCCCCAGATTGGATGGTCGCCGTAATACGGCTTGATGGCAGCCGGCAGTGAATAGGCCTCGATATTCGCGCCTATGCCGGTTTCGACATAACGGAAAATATCGATGTCTCGGGTGTAGCCGATGGTGTATCCGCCGAAGCGAAAAGTGCTGCCATAGAAAGTATCGAGGAAGTCCTCAACATTCGGTTGTCCGGCGAACAGCTCATCCTTATCGACAAGCTCGATTCGGCCGGTAATGAAACTATTTCGGCGGATGGGCAATACTGATTCGACCGTCTAAGAATTCCGGTTTCGTTTGGTGTAGGTGCTGTGATCCCGGCCCCAGATAAAGCTCCATGACCAGCTTCCGCCTGCCATCGGTTTGGAGTACGCAAGAGACGCCGTACTTCGGGTTTGATCACCCGGCTCAAGCTTTTCGGGGCGCGCCAGGTGTCCCACTGAGACCTGGGCAGCCCAGTTTTGGTTGGGAAATACCACAGCCGGGTTGACCAGGAATTGATTGGGCCTGAGTCAACGTTCCAGCGAAATTCATCCGGTTCAGAACCGTAGAAGCCGCTGACTTCAAGCTTGATCTTTCTGTAAGCGACGCCGAAAGTCACGACCTCGTTGGCAATGTGGGTCGAATCCTGCCAGTGATGGGAGAGCGGCGCTTGGGGCAACTCCATCGCGGATGCCCGATGCGGATAGGCTACTGGTCCCAGTGCCGGGTCACCGACGGGCGCGAAATAGAGCTCCAGCGTGGTGTTCTCGCCAACAGCTAAGGCGTATTGAAAACCAAGCGACATGATGAACTCGTGCGGGTGCTGGCCGTCCACGATTGGTTTTCCAAAGGCCGTTTCGCCGGTCTGAAACAAAAGTGGATATCGCCGGTCCGTGATGGTCGCCGGCTCCAGGCTGAGCATGAGCTGAACCTGAAAAGCCCCATTCTTCCGACGCGATGCTCACCATTCGCCATGAACCAATTAGTCGAAAAAAGCTTGTCACCGCATCGAGGTCCCGATTGCCGCGTATCGTTAATGAATCCCTGCCCCATAAACATCGTGTTCCAGGAGCCGATTGGCCTCATTAGCATGGGCATCGGCCAGCCGGCCGGGTTCATTGCCGTTCCCGAAGACAGATTCAGGAGGAACATTCCCGCGGCATTCATGTCTACCATCCGCATGGCTGCCGTGTGCATACCAGGCATGGCTGAATGATCGCGCTGGCTCGACGCGGGCCCATTGCTATTCATTCCAGCCACAGATCGCTTCGAAGGAGCAGAGCTGTTCTTTCGATCGGAGCTTGATGATACCTGCTGCTGTTGGTCTTCGATCCTCAGAGCGGTACTTCCATCCTGCGCGTATAGAATGGCACTGAATCCTGCACAAAGCAGGCCTACCAGCAAGCCCTTTACTCGTTCGGTTCGATCGCGGCGAATGCAATATTTCTGAAACAAGCACATCTCCGTTCTGGAAAATCACGTACTAAAGGCGTGTCAACCCGGTTCCGCGCTACCAAGGGCGAATGCCTCAGCGGCTACGCTAATTCAGTTGGGAGCTGTCAGTCGGAACCCAAGCCGGCAATAACCCGTCGGAAGTAGTCGGCGTCAGATACGAAGAATGATGGTGGAGAGTGCTGCGAACCCAGGGGGTGATGGACTATGAACAGTAATTTCTTGTTCGACACTGCGAAGCGGAACGACAGAAATAGCCACACGAAAGAGCGGCAGAAAAACGAAACCAGGAGAGGTCAGGTGCCCGGTAGGAGAATGGCCTGCGCCCGCCATGATCAACGGATGCGAACACACTGGTGAACCGCTACTCGCTGGAACGTGATGCCGATGACATGGCGGGAGGGTGTTGCTTTTGTAAAGAAGTTTGGCACGGCGCAACGGCGCAGGCCACCATGCAATTTGCACTGCTGAAGAGCAGCAACAGCGAGAGCAGCGCGATAGAAAGTTGGGACGGACGGCGGCCCACCTCTCCATTCTAGAGCATCAGGATAGTGATTGTCGCATAAAAGCGTTGGCCACTTATACATCTAGTGCTGCAGGGTTAATTTTATTTCTGCCCGATAGCGAGATACTACCCCGCTAGGCTGACCGACGATACGGCGGAAAATAATCTGTGTCGGGCAGCTCAGCCCCAATCTGTCCACATAAACGGGCGTACTCGGTTTCGTCGCAAATCAAATGATAGGTGAGGAAATCAGCACGCAAAGGCGAGAAGCCCGTCTTAAACTGGAACAAAGAGTCAGCCCGGCTCCTGTGACCTCCGCCCAAGTGCAGGACTTTGTAGCCGCTTCTTTTTGCCCATAACCTGATCTCATGCAGCATCAGTTTTGTCGGAGCATCCGTAACAAACCGGTCTGCTGTGCCGGATAGATGATATTGAACAATACTCTGCGTTTCCGTTAAAAGTGCAGCGCTGGCGAGTTCGCCTCGGGAATCGAAAACTGAACAAAAGTGGAGTCGCGGGCCTAAAGCAACGCGCAGATCGTGGAAGTACCGCTCAGGAAAACAGTAGAATCGGTCCGCATGTAACTTTCGGAAAGCAAGAAGTCGATCGTGGCGCCTGTCGAATCAACGGCTCTATATAAATAGGTCCAGCGCCCAGCGACGCGTACATAGGTCTCGTCCGTTCGCCAAGAACCGTTGGT
>JBPCLH010000030.1:0-3691 GCA_051003475.1 Bryobacteraceae bacterium | reverse complement strand
GGGTTGAAACGATCTACCACGCTGCGCTCGAGCACACACCGGAACAGCGCGCAGGCTTTATCGCGCAGGCTTGCTCAAGCGACTCCGGCCTGCGACGCGAAGTGGAATCTCTGCTTGCATATCACGGCCGCGGCGATGCCCTTCTGGAGGCAAAGGGAGTTCAGCGCGTAATAGGCGCAATGATAGCAATCAATATCGAGCCTGGCGCATCGTTGGGCCCTTATCAGATTCTGGCCAAGGCTGGCAAGGGTGGGATGGGCGAGGTCTATAAAGCGTGCGATGTTCGGCTTAATAGAGTTGTCGCCATCAAAGTGCTGCCGTATCAATTCGGAATCGGCCTCGAGCGTCGATCACGCATTGAGCGCGAATCCAAAGCAATCTCTAGTCTCAATCATCCGCACATCTGCGCTCTGTTCGACATCGGGGAACAGAACAGTCTCGAGTATATGGTAATGGAATACCTCGAAGGCGAAACGCTGGCGGACCGACTGAAAGGCGGGGCGCTGCCGCTGGAGGAGGCCCAGCGGCTAGCAATACAGATTCTCGAAGCGTTGAAGCATGCACACCGGCGCGCAATCGTTCACCGCGACTTAAAGCCTGCGAATGTGATGCTCACCGCGAACGGCGTCAAGCTTCTTGACTTCGGGCTGGCGAAGATGCTGGATCGGGGTTCCCAGCCAACCGGAGAGTCCTCAGTATCAGCTCCGGGTGCGATTATCGGCACCCTTCAATACATGGCGCCTGAGCAACTGGAAGGCAACGCGGCTGACGAGCGCGCCGACATTTATGCGTTTGGTGCCGTGTTGTACGAGATGCTTACGGGTCACCGCGCTTTTGAGGGCGAGACTCAGGCGGCGCTCATCTCCGCAATCATGACAAAACAGCCTCCACCGCTCCATGTGGTGCAACCTTCTTTACCCGGCGGTTTGGAGCATGTGGTCGAAAACTGCCTGGCAAAAGACGCCGAAGCGCGCTGGCAAACAGCTGCGGACGTGATGCTCGAATTGAAGTGGCTGAGCGGAGCAGGATCGTATGCCCCCAGTTCCGTGCCGGAAGAGCACGGCAGCCACCGCGCCGTACTCCTCTGGGTCGCGGTTTTGATTGTAGTGGTCGCCACGCTGTCGTTCCTAGGTGGCCGGTTCGGCACGACAAAGGTCGCGAAAGGGGAGGCTCATCCGGTTCGGCTGGAAATTCCACTACCTGAAGAGGTCGCCATGGAAAAGCTTGATTCCTTCGCGATCTCGCCCGATGGCCGCAAGCTAGTTTTCGCTGGTCAAAACACGGACGGCAGAGACCTGCTCTGGGTGCGCGATTTGGATTCACTCCAGCCCCACGCTTTGCCGGATGTAGAAGGCCAATCTCCCTTCTGGTTTCCTGACAGCAGGTCGATTGGCTTCATTTCAGATACTAAAAAGCTACAGCGAGTGAATGCCGCCGGGGGAACTCCAGTGACGCTCTGCGATGCGGCGGACGCGAACATGGGAACGTTCAGCGCTAATGGGAGGATTCTTTTCGCGAGCAACGGCGTAACAGGTGAACTGCGTAGCGTACCGGAACTCGGCGGAAAAGCGAGCGTGGTGCTGCGGCCTGACAAGTCAAAGGGAGCGCGATCATTGAATTGTCCCTCTTTCCTTCCCGACGGTCGCCATTTCCTTTATTTCTCGCGCAACATGGACGGCAGCAAAATGGGGATCTACGCCGCGACAATCGACTCTGGCAAGCCTAACTTCGTGATGCCAGCCGCTTCGTGCGCGCTCTACGCGCCTCCTGGGTACATTCTGTTCATCCGGGACGATGCTCTCATAGCCCAGCCATTCGATCCCGCAACCCTGCAGCTTCATGGAAATCCGTTTACGCTCGCCGAGGACTTCGGGAGCTGGGATGCGCAACACGAGCGGTATTTCTCGGTATCCCAAACCGGAGTGCTCGCCTATCGCGGCAACGATGCGCCCCAAACGCAGTTGATGTGGTACAGCCGCGACGGCAAGCGCCTCGAGACCGCCGGCGAGAACGGACGATATCTGCAGATAGCCCTTTCTCCGGACGGAACGAAAGTTACGTTGGAGCGACTCGACACGACTTCCAACGTCTGGAATTTGTGGTTACTCGATCTCCGGACCGGCACCTCTTCACGTTTGACATCGGATTCCGGCGTTGTCACGGATGCTGTCTGGTCGCCCGACAGCCGGGAACTCGTCTTCGGGTCGGACCGGATTGGCCAGATGGACCTGTTCCGCAAGGCGATCGGTGCAGCTAAGGACTGGCTGCTTTACGCTGACGGAGAGAAGAAAGTACCTGAGAGCTGGACGAGAACCGGCGACATCGTGTACATGACCGGGCTGAAGGACATATACCTTCTGAAGGCGGACGGCAGTGGTAAACCCGTACCGCTACTTAAGACTGGGTTCCAGAAAGACGAGCCACACGTCTCGCCCGATGGACGCTGGATTGCGTACGGCTCCGTTGAGTCGGGGCCTTGGGATATATACGTCGCATCGTTTCCGGATTTTGAGAACAAACGCCAGATCTCGAATGGCGGGGGTGCACAGGCGCTCTGGCGCGCCGACGGCAAGGAGTTGTACTACCTCACTCTCGACGGCAAGATGATGGCGGTCGAGATCATGGCTGGAACGACCCTCAAGACAGGTGTTCCGAAGTTCCTTTTCGAAACCCGTCTTCGGCGCCCCAAACCGGTGTTGGACCAATACGGCGTTAGCCCGGACGGCCAAAAGTTCTTGGTGGCGGAGCCGCTTCACCAAGTGGCAAAGCCAATCACTGTGGTTCTGGATTGGCAGTCAGCGATGCAGCCGAAGTCCGACCACTGAGAATTGCCCTACGCCTAACATTTCGCTTTCCAGTCCCTATAGATCTTCCGTGTTCGAAAAGGGTAGGGCAATCTGCAGTCACTTTGACGAGTAACGCTAGCTTTGATCGGAAATGTCGAGGCGGAAATTGCCGAGGCGAGCCACACGTGGCTCGGGCCGAGACGTTTTCGATAAGGACGTTAGAAGGGAGTCGCTGACCGTTGCGGCGGGCGCGGTCATTATATATGGGTATTGAATGCCATTTTGGTACTTTCGTACTGACTGCGGAGAACGCACTCTCTTTGGATCAGGGGCTCTGCGGACACTGGCATCAGGTTCATACTAATTGAGATAGCTGTTTGACGCAACACTGCCGCAGCGGCCGGCGGAGGCCGCGGGTCGTTGCGCGTAGCGCCCGTCGCGTCAGCGACTTCGTTGTGTGCTGAGCATGTTCAGCAGCTTAAGGGTGAAAGTCCCTGCCCAACCTGATGGAGGTGAAGGGCTAGAGATGATGCAAGGGCTACCGCCGCGAGGCGGGGTCTGAAAGAAGCATGAATCAAATGTGCGAATCGATGGACAAGAACCGGATACAAGGCATTAGCGTCGGACGAGCGGGCAACTTACCGCGAAGTCCATATTCATCAAAGGATGCGAAACGTAGATTCGGCGACTGTGCACAGAAGGTAGCTGAACTTACCTCAGGAGATCTGCTCCGTGTCGCGAAAGCGACTGAGACGGCCGTAAGGCAGTCTGACCGCAGGGCAGAAGTCAGCGGCGCACGGCGGCTCCGTCGTTCCGGATACCAGAAACTGACATCGAGCGCCGAACGGGCCAGAATGGACCGACGGTCTCGGCAAGCTATGACCGACCTCTGTCTGGAGCTTCGT
>JBPCLH010000029.1:0-5119 GCA_051003475.1 Bryobacteraceae bacterium | reverse complement strand
GTCAAATTGAAGATAATCGACGCCAGGGAAACGAGGCATACGCGTTTCATTTTAGCGAGGTAACTCGTCGTTGCGCTTGGCGGCCGCCATTGCGGCTGGTGAGAATCCCGGTCGTGTGGAGCAACTAGGTAACAAGGAATGCTAACTCGATTTGCGCCTCTTTGCGTGTTGCTGGCGGGAATGGTTTCGAGCTATGGGCAGCAACCGGAAGGCGATGAACTCACGAAAGCGTATCGATTTCTCGGACAGAAAGACTACGATTCGGCCATCGCGCTATTCCGTAAAGCTCTGGCCCAGCGGGCGGGAGACGCCGGTGTGCACAAGGATCTGGCATACACGCTCTTGAAGGCAGGGGAAAATTCCGATGCACGGGACGAGTTCGAGAGCGCGCTGAAGCTGAACGCGAACGATGACACTGCCGGGCTGGAGTACGCGTTCCTTTGCTTTGAGACTAAGAAGCAGGTTGAGGCCCGGCGGATGTTCGACCGCCTGCGGCACCGGGGGAGTGCGGCGACACGGGCCACAGCCGAGCAAGCCTTTCAGAATATCGATCGGCCGCTTGCAGATGGTATCGCGCGATGGAAACAGGCGCTCACGCGATCGGCAAATCCGAACGAGCTCTCCATGTTCAGCGCTCATTGGGAGCTGGCGCAACTGGCGGAGTTCCGCGACGAACTCCCGTTGGCGGCTGAACAATACGAGATCTGCCGGAAGCTGAAGCCGAACGTCGAAGAACTGCTTCTCGATCTAGCGCGCGTATGGCAGCAACTGAATCGAGTTGACGAAGCCAGGGCAGCTTTGGTCGCTGCATCTCGATGCAGGGAATCCCGAACGGCGGAGCTGGCATTGGATGAGCTGGGATCACGGTATCCGTATCCTTACGAATTCTTGAATGCCATTAAGCTCGATCCTCAGAATGTGGGGCTGCGGAGGGAACTTGCTTTTCTCTATGTGGCCATGCACAAAGAGCGCGAGGCAATGGAGCAGTTCGAGCAGGTTCTTGCGATAGAGCCAAAAGACGAATTGTCCCGTGAACAGCTGGATGGGTTGCGAGGCGTTAAAAAGCGTCCACAGGCCAGTGTAAGCCCCGCTGCTTCGGGAGCCAGGTCAGATGGTGGGACCGACGCGAAGAGCATGGGGATGAAGAGTCTGGCAGCCGGATATATTCCGGATGCGATTAAGTACTTACAGCGGGCCCACGAAGATGATCCCGGGGATGCGGAAGTGATCCTGAAGCTTGGGTGGGCGTACAACGCGGCAAAGCGAGATGAGGAGGCGCGCCAGTCGTTTGACGAGGCCCGCCATTCCGATGATTCTGCGGTTGCGGCGCAAGCTAGTAAAGCGTTCCATACGTTAAACGGCGATCCGATGGCCCAAACGACAGTTTGGGTGCTTCCTATGTTCTCGACCCGCTGGAAGGATGCCTTTACATATGGCCAGATGAAGCGGACCATTCCACTCCCCTGGTTGGGGAAGGCGAACAAGCTGGTTTCGTTTTACGTCTCGATGCGATTCGACGGAGACGTAAAGAGCGGGTTGCCTGTTGCTGTGGCCCCGACGTATCTCTCCGAAAACGCATTCATTTTTGGCGCGGGCGTGTCGACGCGGACGTGGCATCACGTAACGGCTTGGGCGGAAGCTGGGGAAGCGATCAGTTATTTACCGGGTAGACGCGATGTTGGAACTGCCATTCCGGACTACCGGGGCGGGGTCAACGTCGCAAAGGGATTCGGAAACCTGTTGGGTGGCCATACGCCGGGTTATTTCTACGAGACCACCGCTGACGGAATTTATGTCAGCCGCTTCGACAAGGACTGGCTGATCTATTCCCAGCAACGAGCAGGGCGTACATTCCGCACCTGGCACAATACGTTCGCACAAGCGCTGTTCAACTTAAATTTCACGCAGGACCTCAAAAGGCAGTACTGGGCGGACACGATGGAAGTGGGGCCGGGCGTGAGATTACATCTTCCATGGATGCCACCGAACGTTTATCTTTCGAGCGATTTCTTGCGAGGCGTTTATACAAATAATATTTCCAATCCGCGCAGGCCAAATTACTATGATGTTCGCGTAAGCCTCTGGTATGCGTTGACTAAATAAAATGCGCAGCGCACAATTAATACTCATAATCGCGATTTCAGCGTTCCCGGCATTTGCCGCCGCACCAACGTATTGCGTGACGGGAACGGACGCAATTCCGTGGGGCAGGATATTCGACTCCTTGGGAATAGCTAACAGTGGCAAGAGCGATCCGGTTGTGGTGGTCGCGGGCGCTAAAGAGCAGATTGATATCGCTAAGCTCGCCGAAAGCCATATTGTGGTCCTCGAAGGCAACACTGGAGCCTCGCGGAGCTTGGGGTTCGTTCCGAAAACACAGCTGGTAGACGTCCGGAGGATCTCCGACGTACACGCGCCGAAGATGAATATTATCTGGGAGCAGGCAGTCAGCGTTTCGGAAGTCGATGTGCCGGCTGGCTTCAAGGTTTTCGCAACCGAGAAGTGGAAGAACATCCCGGTCATGGCCGGGAAACGCACCGGACACGGAGCCATTCTGTGGATCGCCACGCCGCCCGGTGCAACCGGCATCGAGCGGTACCCATATCTCCTTCAGGCTCTGGTTGACTTAGGTCTCGAGCTGCCGGTGCGCACTACCAATTTATGGGCATTCTTCGATTCCTCTTATCGGATTCGCGCCGACGTTGATTATCTGGCAAAGCGTTGGAGACAGTCAGGCATCAGTGCTCTTCATGTAGCCGCCTGGCACAACGTGGAGTCGGATGCGGCGCAGGATGAATTTCTGAAGAGGCTGATAGAGGCATGCCATCGCAATGCGATTTTGGTGTATGCGTGGCTGGAGTTACCGCACGTCAGCGAGAAATTTTGGGCGGATCATCCGGCGTGGCGCGAGAAGACAGCCCTCGAACAGGATGCGCAGCTGGACTGGCGCAAACTGATGAACTTGCAGAATCCTGATTGTCACCGGGCGGTCGCGAAGGAAATCGGTGCGCTGCTCGGGAGATTTGATTGGGACGGCGTGAATGTTGCGGAACTATATTTCGAGTCTTTAGAAGGCGCCTCTAATCCCGCGCGATTTACGCCGATGAACGACGACGTGCGTCAGGAATTTAAGGTAGCAGCAGGCTTTGATCCAAAGCTGCTATTCGATCCAGCATCGTCGCATTTAGCCGCGAAAGATCCTGAAGGTCTGAGAAAATTTCTCGATTTCCGAGCTGCACTCACTTCGCGAATGCAGGCGGATTGGCTCGGCGTGATTGATCGCACAAGATCTTCTAAACCCTACCTCGATGTAGTGCTAACCCACATTGATGACCGTTTCGAGCCTGGTATTCGCGATGCGCTTGGGGCAGACGTCGCGCGCAGCTTGCCCTTGATTCGGGCGCGACATAGCACGTTGCTGGTCGAAGACCCGGCGACTCTCTGGGATTTAGGAGCCGAGCGTTACTCGAAGCTGGCAGAGAGGTATCACAAATTAGCGCCAGATCTGAATCACATCGCAATAGACATCAACGTCGTAGAACGATATCAAGACGTCTATCCGACGAAGAAACAAACCGGAATTGAGTTGTTCGAACTAGTGCACCAGGCGGCGTCTTCGTTCCATCGCGTAGCGCTCTATTTTGAAAATTCGCTCGAGAAGCAGGATCTTGGGTTGCTACCTAGCGCAGCGACAACGGCGACAGTAGTCGAGAAGGGCGTGGATGAATTGGACATCGATGCGTCTGAGGAGACTCGAGTCCTCTGGCAAGGGCCGGTTGAGGTTGACGGAAAGCCGTGGCCGATTCAGAGCGACGAGTCTGTCCTTGCGCCGGCGGGGAAACACCGGCTCAGTACCGGAACAGCCGAACCTGCAGTGAGGATTGCGGACTTCAACGGCGAGGTTCGATCCGCGGCGGGATCCCAAGCGAGCGTCGACGTATCATATTCTAGCCGCAGCCGCGCTATAGCCCTGTTTGGCTCTCCAGTTTCGGCAGTTCAGGTTGATGGCGCGCCGTTTTGGAAGCGCGTGGGAGATGAGAAAACAAAGTCGATCGTGCTTCCGTCCGGACAGCACGTCGTGACGTTTAATCGCTAGCGCGATCTTTCAGGCTGTCACAGCGGCGCTAGTAGTGAGCACGCCACCCTGGAACCGAAATCGTTGGAGCACTTCGCGCTCGTCCAAAGCGCTCAGGCCGCTAATCGCATCGGTGACAACCTCTACTCGCGCTCCGGTCTCGAGCAGTCCGAATGCGGCGCATCGGACACAATGCTCGGTTGCAACGCCATAGACGATGTACCGGTCTGCCTGGATATGATCCAGTAAGGGACGCAGATTTGGGTTAGTAAAGCAATCGAGGGCCTGTTTTTCGACGATGATCTGGGGGGCATCCGAAATCCGAAAGCGTATTGCATCGAGAGAGCCATGAGCGCTGCTCAAAACCAGCGGCTGATTCAAGACGGTGGAGGCGATCTTTTGCTGTCCCGCAGTTCCAATGACGCAGTGTGGTTTCCAAGTTTGGAACTCGGCGTCGTTCTCGGCATGGGCGTCCGTGTCTGAAATGATCTGCAAGCGGTTGGCGGCTGCAAAACGGGTCAACGCGCCGAATGTTTTAACTATCTTCTCAGCGCCCGGAACATATAGCGCACCGGCTGGAAATAAGAAGTCGATCTGAGTGTCAACGTCGAAAAAGACAGTCTTCACAACTCAATTATCAAACTCGTGATGCTAGGCATCTGCGAGTTGGTGCCGGGTGCGAATACTCTCGGCCAAGTCGAACAGGCGGGGGCTGATTTCGACCGGATAGGAAAATGTTTCTTCGAGCGAATGCAATTTCTTGGGCAGCGCCGCTATCGCAGATATGGCCTTCGACCGAAGCTTGGTGATGGGCGGAGAAGGTTCCAGCAATTCACCGTTGGTCATGATGGGACGCAGCAGAGGCTCGCCTTCGAAATCGCTGTTGCACTCGCTGTATAGGGCTATTACGTCGCAATTGGGGTAACGATAGATTTGTTTCGCACCGGGTAAAGTGCTCTTATCGTCACTGAATTTGGCTTTGTAGCGAAGTGTATTGGCTCTCGTCAGCTCGACTAGTTTATAGACGGCGGAAAGACTGGGGGC
>JBPCLH010000028.1:0-11253 GCA_051003475.1 Bryobacteraceae bacterium | reverse complement strand
GAGCACGTTATGCGAGCGCATCGTCAATGTGGCTGGTGATTACTGCGCGATTAACACTTCCGGTGCAATGCGCTCCATCGTGAACGCCTCAAGAATATCGCCAACCTGAATGTTGTTGAAGTTCGTCAGAGAGATACCACATTCAAGGCCATTCTTCACCTCGCTAGCATCATTCTTAAAGCGCTTAAGCGAGTCGATTTTCGCGGTCTGGATAGCGCTTCCGGCGCGCACCACACGAATTTGGCTGTCCCGGCGTATTACTCCATCGGCAACGTAGCATCCTGCAACCGTACCAACCTTACTGATCCTGAATGTCTCGCGCACCTCGGCATGACCCTGGATGGTCTCCTTGTAAACGGGCTCCAGCAGACCGGTCATGGCACGTTGTATTTCATCGATCAATTCATAGATGATGCTATGGAGACGGATGTCAACCTTCTGCTGCTCGGCAATCGCTTGCGCATTGCGCTCTGGACGGGCATTAAAGCCAATGATGGTCGCATCCGATGCAGACGCGAGCAACACGTCGTCTTCAGTAATCGCGCCAACGCCGTTCCGAAGGACCCTAACCCGCACCTTATCATTCGAAAGCTGCTGCAAGGTTTCGGAAAGCACTTCCGCCGTGCCACCCACGTCGGCTTTGATGATCAGGTTCAGATCCTTAAGCTCGCCTTCCTTAAACTGCTCGTTGAGGGAAGCAAGCGTTGCGACGCGAGCGCCCTTTGCCATGGCTGCTTCGCGGACCTTCGCCTCACGATAAATCACGATTTGCTTCGCTTTGGACGTGTCTGAAACAACCTGGAAGCTGTCGCCGACTTCAGGAAGACTTTCGAGGCCGATTACTTCGACCGGCATCGAAGGCTCCGCTTCTTTGGCTGCATTGCCGCGATCGTCAAACATGGCCCGGACTTTGCTGAAGAGCGCGCCGCAAATGAAAAATTCGCCGATACGGAGAGTTCCGTTGCGAACCAGCATCGTCGCGACAGGGCCACGCCCTTTGTCAAGCTGCGCTTCAAGCACCGTGCCCAGCGCGGGCCGGTTCGGATTCGCTTTGAGATCGAGGATGTCGGCCATCAGCAGAATCATCTCGAGTAGCAGATCCAAATTTTGGCCTGTTTTCGCCGACACCGGAACGGTCACGACCTCGCCGCCCCAATCTTCCGCCAAAAGGCCGCGATCCGCGAGTTGCTGTTTCACCCGCTCGGGCTGTGCGTCCGGTTTATCTATCTTGTTAATGGCCACCAAAATTGGCACGCCGGCGGCCCTAGCGTGGTCGATAGCTTCCAATGTTTGGGGCATTACTCCGTCATCGGCTGAAACGACGAGCACGACGATATCGGTCACCTTCGCGCCGCGCGCGCGCATACGGGTAAACGCCTGGTGGCCAGGAGTATCGATGAAGACGATTTTCCGGCCATTTTTCTCGATGTGATAAGCACCCATATGCTGGGTGATGCCACCGGCCTCGCGCCCGGCTACGTTGGTCTGCCGTATGGCATCGAGCAATGATGTCTTTCCATGGTCCACGTGACCCATAACCGTCACAACCGGCGCGCGCCGTACGAGATCCTTGGTCTCTTCGGCTAGCTCGACGTCCTGTGTGCTCTCTTGTTCGTAACTGACCTGATTGGTGGATGCGCCAAATTCACGTGCGAGCTCTTCCGCCAACCTGACATCAAGAGTCTGGTTGATAGTGGCGAAAATTTTCTTCTCTACTAGCTTCTTAACAACCAGGTTTGCTTTAACGCCGAGCTTCTCTGAAAGCTCTTTTACGGTGACGCCCTCTGCAACCGTGATCTCGCGGTCAATCGGCGGCGGCTCGAGCACCGCAGCGCGTTTCGAAACACGCTCTCGGAGATTCCCTTCTTCGTGATCCTCACGTTTGCGAACACCCGGACGCAGACCCGGCTTCGCTTGATGACGCCGCTGTTGCTCGGTAGGCAGCAGTGTTGCCGGTTCGGGTCGCAACGGAGTAGTCGGGTGCATGGGCCGCAGACCGGGCCGGCGTTGACCAGGAAGAATGGGAGCACTAGGAATCCCAGGTCCACGCATCACCGGCTGACCCGGCCGAACGGGCCCGCGATATATCGGCTGACCAGGAGCTGGCGACGGTCGCGCCGGCGCTGAGGGCGTCGGGCGAGCCTGCTGTAACCGCGCTACGAGATCGGGTCGAGGGGGAACAACCGGGCGCGCCGATGGCTGCCCAGCCAACCCTGGCCGTGATCCCTGAGGCCGAGGCGCAATAGGCGCTCCCGGTATCAGCCCAGTGGATGAACGGCCTGGCGTCGCGCGAGGCGGAATGGGCGCACCGGGAACGGACGACGTGACAACGGCGGCCGGCGGCGGGCCGGGAGCTACCAAGTGGGTCGGTGCTTGTGGCGATTTAGGTTGCGGCGGCGGCAAAGGCGTAGTCGGCAATGCCGATGCTTCAGACGCAGAGGCAGATCCCGTAGGCACAGGGCTCGCAGATGCAGAGCCGGGGCGCCACGGACGCTCCGGGATATCTGAGGTGCGCTGTCGCGTTTCACCGGGTAAAGGCTGCCGAGGACCGCTTGGAACAACACCACCGGCCGAAGATCCAGGGATCGGCAGAGGTGCAGGTCGTGCGGGGATGGAGATGGATCGATTGCTCGGACCAAGGACAGCAGGGTGAGCCGTTGGCGCGGCTAGTGGCGGGTGTACCGCCCCGCCCATCGGCGGTCGCAAGGGAGAGAATCTAGGTGTGGAGCGCTTATTTTCGGAAGCCCCTTGCGCAAGTTCGGCCGGAATGCCAGGAACTGCCGCGCTTGGAGTTGTCGTGCTCGGGACAGGCGTTATCCCGGGGGCATGCGGTTGTGCTAAACCCGCCTGTGCGCCCGGGCCAGGCTTAGTCGGGGGTGAAACTTTCGATGGCTGATCCTCCCTGCCGCCGACTGCCGGCCGTGTAGGCGGAGTGCCGGGCGTTGCACCTTCGGCAGCCCTCGATTCTTGAGACGGCGACGCCTCGGCTGGGGGCTCGGCAAGCGCGACAGGTTCTGCACTCGGCTGGTCGCGTTCAGTGGAGGTCACGTTTTCGGCATGACGGTCCTGTAAGTGCCCATTCGAGGTCTCCGGAACGTCTCGTAAAGATCCCGCGGAGCCAATCAAACGCTGTCGCAAGATAAGTGCGACATCCTCGTCGATTGAGCTCGAATGCGTCTTCTTTTCCTGGACGCCCAATTCTGGCAGGAGTTCGATAATGACGCCGGGCTTGACCTCGAGTTCCCTTGCCAGCTCATTGATTCTAATTTTCTTCATAGAACAAACTGCTAGATAACTCCTTACACCACCGTACTTTGTAGCTAACTAATCGGATTTTTCCATGGTACCAGATGGATTAGTTTCCGCGGATTCGTCCGCGCTCGCGAAGCGTAATGTCGAGGGTGCCGCTGAAAGACCTTCTACCCTGCCCAAATCCAAAACTTCAACTCCCGCACTGTCCTCGAGCGCTGCCGGTTCATGCTTGGCTAGATCATGCTCGAGCACTCCAGTTTCGATATTTTCGAATGCTGAAGGAGTGTCATACTCACCCGGTTCGCTATTTCCGGATGCTTCACTGGTAGTTGCATCGATAGCCGTTTCAATGCTCTCGGCATCAACTGGCACAATTTCGTCCTCCGACGGGGTATCGTACTGGCCATAGAAGGACACAACCGCCGATTGAATTTGGCTCACTGTTGCTTCATCTATGTCAGGGATCGCTTCTAAGTCTTCGGGCGTCATGGAACCAAGCCGCTCGACTGTCCCAATGTCTGCAGCGACCAGCTTTTCGACAATCGCTTCCGGCAAACCGTGATCGATCAATACCGATACAGGAGCACCCGAAATAACCATGTCGCCCATACGCAGATCCAATTCGCGCCTCTTTTCTTCTTCGCTCTTGATATCGATTTTCCAGCCGATCAACTTCGCTGCCAAGCGCACATTCTGGCCACGCTTGCCGATTGCGAGTGACAACTGCAGATCATCGACAACCACTTCCATGTGCTTCTCGGTGGGATCGACGATCGTCACCCGTGAAATTTTCGCGGGGCTCAGGGCTTTAGTCGCATACTGTATAGGGTCATCCGAATATTCAATGATGTCGATCTTCTCGCCGCGAAGCTCCCGGATAATCGACTGCACACGCATGCCCTTCATGCCCACGCACGCACCCACGCTATCCACATCACGATCGCGGCTTGCAACAGCGATCTTGGTTCGTTCGCCCGCTTCCCGCGCACACGCCTTAATGGATACGGTATTGTCGTAGATCTCAGGCACTTCTTGTTCGAATAACCGCATGACCAACTCAGGTGCGGCACGCGAAACGACCACGCCGGAGTTCTTGCCCCCCCGTTCAACACCCCTAATGACGCAACGCACCCGATCGCCGACGCTGAAGCCCTCTACACGCGATTGCTCTTTTTTCAGAAGTCGGGCTTCGGTCTTGCCTATATCTACGATGTAGTCCTGGCCCTCAAGCCGTTTGATGACACAGTTTACAAGCTCGCCCTGACGGCCTTGAAATTCGGAGAACACGCTGTCGCGCTCGGCCTCACGTACCTTCTGCAGAATGACCTGCTTCGCAGTCTGCGCGGAAATGCGTCCCAGAGTGTCAGTGGGCTTCAAGACACGGATTTCCGTGCCGACGTTGGCATTGTCATCGATCTTTTTGGCTTGCGAGACGCTGATCTGTTTGGCGGGATCTTCGACCGTATCTACCACTTGCTTAACCGTATAAATCTGAATATTGCCGGTTTCTCGGTCCAGGTCGGCTACGAGATCTTCCTGCGATCGGAAGTGCTTGCGAGCAGCGGCTAGCATCGCGTCCTTTACGGCGTCGAGAACGATTTGCGGATCAATGCCCTTTTCCTTGCTCAACATCTCAATGGACTGATAGATCGAACCCACTTGTAAATTCCTTGTAAGAGACTTTATATTTGATGCTTTGCTGGCGTCAAAAGCTGCCGGCTTACCACTCGAACTTCAGCTTGGCCTTTTGAACTTGCCCGAGTGGAACACGCACCAAATGTTCTGGATCTGTTTCGACTTCAAGCACGCCGTCGGCAAGCCGGGCCAGCTTACCTTCAAACCACCTCTGGCCATCGATCGGCTCGTGAACGCCCACTCGGATCTTCTGTCCAACCACGCGCTCGAAATCACGAGGTTTAGACAAGTTGCGGTCCAGGCCGGGCGAGCTTACTTCCAGCGTGTAGCTTTCACCTGGTAGGGCGTCTTCGTCGTCAAGCAACTTGCCGAGTTTGTGCGAAATTAGCTCACAATCGCCATGAGTGACACCGCCAGGCTTATCGATATAGAGCCGCAGCAAGCGGCTTCTTCCAGCGCCGCGCAACTGAATCTCGGCGATCTCGATGCCGGTGCCTAGGGCGGCCTGTTCGCTCAATTCGGTGATCCTTCGTATTCGCCCGGTTTCTTCGAATGCCGGCATGGTGTCCCGCCCAATAAAAAAGTGGGCTTTTCGCCCACTTCTTACTCGACCTTACATCCTCTATTAAAGCATTCCGCAGTACAGACTGCAATTCTGCCCGCCACAAATGCGCGCATCCGGGTTTGCGAAACCAGCCAGGAACGGCGTCACGGGCGTTTTACCGAACGAACTCGCCGGTATTCAGGCCCGGAATACGAAACGAACCAGGTCTTCTCCGGTGGCTTGAAAAAACGAAGCCAATTTCGTTCCGCGCGAGGCTGAGGTAAATCCAGCTGCCATGATCGGAAGAATCATCCCGTACTGCCTCGGGGCAGACATTGAATGTTTGCAGAGAAGAATGAAAAAAGCCCGCCAAGCATTCGCCTGGCGGGCCGGTTAGTTTTTATTTGAGGCGAATTAGTAATCCATGTCAGGACCGCCGTGACCGCCTGGGCCCCCTGGCATTGCTGCCTGCTTTTTCTCGGGGATCTCGCAGATCATCGCTTCGGTTGTCAGCATTAGAGCGCTGATGGATGAAGCGTGCTGCAGGGCCGAGCGGGTGACCTTGGTGGGATCGATTACGCCCGACTTGACTGCGATCCGCGCAGGGCTGTTGCGGAGCGGTATGCGAGTCGGGAAGAGTACCTGAGCCGGTATAGCCGGGAAGTTGACGAGTTGGTGAAGCAGCGTTGGATTCTGGAAGAAGACCGCGCGGGATTGATGCGTCGTGGCGAGGTGGAATGGGAGGAGGCGGTGGAGTAGACGGCGGAAGGGACTGACCGGGCGCGATCCGTCGCGTGAGCTACAGCTCCTTCTGCCTAAGAAACGGAAAACCGTTACGACCTCACTGCACCGTGAGGGTCGCGGAACTACTGTCAACGGCTGTCCCGCCGACTAATGTTGCCGTAGTAATTGTAAATTGCCCGGCACACGCATTCTTCGGAATGACGAATGGGAACGAGATAGTTTTTTTCGTACCAGCGGCTATTGTGAACGGAGGACTCGTAAACATTACGGTGCTGGTATTGGCGCAAGACTTCGGCCCAAGCGGGCCTGTGAGTGTAAATTTCACACTCACCGTTTGCGAGCTACTCGTGCAGGACATGATGTTTCCGGTAACGGTGACCTTGCCGCCTCGGGCGACCGTCGAGGGACTAATTCCAAGCCCGACGTAGTGGCAAGAAACCGTATAGCTAACGGTTTTCGAGGCCGGGTTACCCGCCACATCTGCCGCTTTAACCGCGAAGGTCTTCGCAGTTGATACGCCCGAGGGAGCCGTATCGATGTTCGTGCCATTCGGTACCGTGCCGGTACAGGTTGCAACTCCTGAGCCGACGTCAGTGCAGGTGTAAGCGGCTTTGACCAACTGGTTGGCCGAATAAGTCGCTCCATTTCCGGGGGTCGTGATCGTGATTACGGGTGGCGTTGTATCGGTTGTGCCGGTCCCAACCACGGTCGTGGCCTCCGCGGTTGTTTTCGCCGCCTCGATATTGCCGACGAGATCGCGAGCGATGCTGTAGAAGGAGTAGGTGTGGCCCGGTTGTCCCGTGAAGCTGACGGATGTCGCGGTAACGTTCTGCTGCCAAACGGTGAAAGGCGCTCCGTTATCCGATGCGAACACGGTGAAATCTTGAACGCCGACTCCCACGTCGGTACCGGCCCAGCTAACCGGAAATGTTGTCAGTGTTTCCGTTCCGGGCAGTGATGAAACGCTACTCACGGGTGGCGTGCTGTCGATCCTGTTCGTCCAGGTGGGCGTATCGAGCGGCTTGCCGTCGAAGACGACGGTGGCCTGATTTTGAATCTGCGTGTTTGTCGCGAGACTCTGTTTAGGCATTACCGAAAAGAAAACAGTCCCGTTTCCGCCAGGGGGCAAGAACCCTGCGGTCGGGTCGGTTGGAGGTTGGCCCGTAGAGGGATCGAGAGACGTGAAATTCCACGAAACGTGTCCATTAGTCGCGTCGAGAGTCGCGGCTACAGCCACGAGCAAATTGTTTTGCGGTCGTAAATCGACGATAGTTGAATAGCTCGGCCCGGGCGGCGGCTGTAGGATCTGGCCGCCAAAAACGATCGGACCGAATGAGAACGTCGAAAGATTCTCCGTGGCGACGGGAAGCGCATCCGTGACGGCTACCGTCTGCGCTGGCGCACTTGCGGTGGGTTCATTTTCAAAGAAGACGGCATAGTTGAAAGGCGTAGCGCCAGAGGTATAGTGTTGCGCGCCAACGCCATGTAGACCAACCTTATCGTTTGGGTCGAGCGATGACACACTGGTTACGTTTAGAGAAGCTGCATCTGGAGAGTCATTTGGCGGAGGACAAGGTTGAGCCGCTATGCTGCAGCTGTTCTGCAAGCATGTCTGGTAAAGCTGGCGCGACGAAACGTAAGCTGGAAGAGCTGCAAGAAACTCGGTATCTGCATCCCGTTTTTCTTGACGGGCTTGAATGTACGGGCCTGCGGCATTGGAAACGGCTTGAAATGCGCTGACCGCATCGAGTATGGCATTGAGAGGTTCCAACACCTTGACGTTAAACTTATTGATTTTCGTCGGATCAGTGAGACTCTGCTCAAGTACGTCTGTTGCGTGCTTCAAACTCGCAGCAAATCCTCCCGAGGCCTCCCCGACACCGGCGAAGTACTGGGGACCTGAGGTGTTGAATAAAAAGTGCAGCATCTGATTTTGGCCGAGGTGAACCGCAGCGTGGCCGGTTGCAATGGCCGTGAGCGTCGTGTCCGTCGGGAGGCCCAAGGCCTCTATGGCGGGAACGGCGGTTCCTTCAAAAAAAACTAATCCCAATGTGATAAGACCCAACTCGGTTCCCAACTTACCCAGCTCTACTTTCTGGTCCTTAGTCGCGATAAGCTGCTTAGAAAAAGCGGCCGACACGGGACTTTCCGAGGACAACTGGTCTCTATACGCACTCGAGCACGCCGGGCAGTTGGCATCATATGGAATGAATGGAAAGCCTGCTTGCGACAATGCGTCGGAAAGAGGACCTGCGCACCCAGCTGGAGCGGTTGACGTAGCGGAGTTTGTAATGGTAAAGCCACTTGTCAGCTCGGGTGAACTCGTGATCCGAAAGGTCGGCCTGGACGAACCAGCTTGCGCGTTCACCGCATCGGGCAGGTTCAATGGAAGCGCAGACCCTGAACCAGTCAAACTGTTCCACACTGCTGTCAATGTGAATCCAGATGCGCTCCCAGAAGATAGGCTAAAACTCAAGGGAATCGAAACCGAATGACCGGGAGCGATGCCTGGTACGGCAAAGGCAAGGATTGAGTCTGATGCCGTCGCATCATTGCCGGCAAAGAAGGTGGTCGAGCTATCTAAAGGTACTGCTTCCGCCGACTTCGGGAACCGGACGGTCAGGATATTGGGTTCAGAATTAATGGAACCTATGTTCGCGACCGTCACGAAATAGGCCTGGGGAGATGCGGGTCGAATCACATTTCGACCTACAATGTCCACTGCAATCTGTGGAGCGCCACCTTGCTCTACTCTAGACGCGGCTTCCAGAGTTACTGGGGTGGCATTTGGATTAGTTATGACGACATTGCGCACACCCGGTGCGGCTCCTGTGAGGTCGAAGGTTGTCGTCGCTGCCGAGTTGGCGACGGAGGTATTTGTACCGTCAATGTCGCCCGCGGTGCCGGTTAGCTTTACCTCTGCGCCGGGTTGCGCACCCGAGCAAGTAATGGTCACAGTCACTGTTCCGGTGTTTCCCCCTGACTTTGGGGAAACAGTCGGTGCCCCGGCGCAAGCGGTGCCCCCAACGGTCGCCACGGCGACGACTTCAAAATCGATGTCTGGGTAAGGTGATCCCGGCAGAGGCGTTAACGTGCCGGTTGTGGGATCAATCTGAAAACCCGATACCGCAGAAGCGAAGTAGTTAGGCCAGTATAGGTATTTTCCGGTCGCGTCGATTGCTGGATAGTAATAAGGTTGCCCGATTGCCGGCGTAATCGGCCCTACGGGAGACAACACCCCAGTAGCTGGGTCGATGCTGAACGTTGAGATAGCACCCGGAGATGAAACGTATGCAAACCGATCATCGTGGTCAAAAATGAGACCTATAGGCCCAGGAAGCGTGGTGAATGGCGAACCAGGAATAGCGGTTAACATCCCTGTCGTTGGGTTGATGGCGTATCCGAAAATGGCAGGCTGGCTTGAGCCATGTACGTAAGCGAATCGGTTTGTGCGATCTATGTTGACCTCATGAGGCTCATCCACCGTCGGAAGCGTCGCGATTCTACTGAGAGCTCCGGTTGCCGCGTCTACGCTGAAGATTGCGATATCGCTGTCAACTCCGTTCACGACATAGGCAAACCGGCCGGATGCCTCCACTGCGATTCCGACCGCGCCCGAACCGGATGCGTACGGGGAACCTGGCAGAGGTGTCAACGAGCCGGTTGTAGGATCGATGCCAAATCCAGCAACGGAAAATCCATCGACGCAGTACAGGAACCTGCCGTTTGGGTGCGTTGCAAGGGTCGAGCATGATGGTGCTCCAAAAGGCGAGTTCGGTACGGGCGTTAAAACTGTCCGTTAACGGCATTGACAGAGAACCCAGAAACCGAGCCCGACACGATGTTTGAGACATAAAGAAACCTCTCGTTTGGTGTCACGACTATGGTTTCGGGACCTGCGCCAACCGGGGCCGACCCGACTGCGGACAGCTCACCTGTAGCAGGGTCGGTGCCGAAAATCGTTATGTCTTCAGCCTGATGGTTTAGAGCGTAAACGAACGTGGGCGTTTGAGAGCTGGCGATCGCGCTTGCTGAAATCGCGAGGATTAAAAACCCGCGGGTGAAACGACGACTTAGACCAAAGGACATGGCACCCCAATTCCAAGCTGAGAGAATGGGCTCAATTGTAATGCACGCAAGAAACGCTTTGCAAGAAGTTCCTGGAATTTTGTGCGAGAGTGAGACAGATTACTTCGCTTCGTTCTGACTCAGCTCCAAAAAACAAAAAAAGCCCGCTAAGCATTTGCCTAGCGGGCTCATCAGTTTCGAGTTGAAGCGGATTAATAATCCATGTCGGGACCGCCGTGGCCACCGGGACCACCGGGCATAGCGGACTGCTTCTTTTCAGGGATCTCGCAGACCATCGCTTCGGTTGTCAGCATCAGAGCCGCAATCGATGAAGCGTGCTGCAGGGCTGAGCGGGTGACCTTGGTCGGATCGATTACGCCCGACTTGACTAGATCTTCGTACTTTCCGGTCTGCGCGTTGAAGCCGAAATTGTTATCGGAGTTGGAACGAACCTTCTCGAGAACAATCGCCCCTTCGTAACCGGCATTACCGGCAATCTGGCGGAGCGGTTCTTCAGTGGCGCGGCGGATGATGTCAACACCGATCTGCTCATCGCCCTCGGCTTTGAAGCTGTGGAGAGCTTGGCCAGCGCGTAGCAGGGCCACACCCCCACCAGGAACGATGCCCTCTTCGACGGCCGCACGAGTTGCGTGCAGCGCGTCTTCGACGCGGGCCTTCTTTTCCTTCATTTCCGTTTCTGTAGCGGCGCCAACCTTGATGACGGCTACGCCGCCAGCCAGCTTAGCCAGCCGCTCCTGAAGCTTCTCGCGATCATAATCAGACGTCGTGTCTTCAATCTGAGCGCGGAGCTGCTTAATGCGGCCTTCGATGTTCTTTTGCGTGCCAGCACCGTCGATGATGGTGGTGTTGTCCTTGTCGACCGTCACGCGCTTGGCGCGGCCCAGATCTTCGAGGCGGACACCTTCCAATTTAATGCCGGTCTCTTCCATGAGGGCCTTGCCGCCGGTCAGGACAGAGATGTCCTCAAGCATCGCTTTGCGGCGATCACC
>JBPCLH010000027.1:0-37978 GCA_051003475.1 Bryobacteraceae bacterium | reverse complement strand
CCATTCTGTCGACCAGAATGGTTTCGGTGAGGCCGGAAGGTTTGTGCTCGTCGCGTAAACCGCCGAGGAGCATGTCGAATTCGTTTTGATCTTCCCAGGGAAGAACGGTGAAGGCTCCTGAGAAGCCGTGACGGAAATTATTGCGAGCGGAGATGGCTTTGCCTTCCGGAGTTTTCGGACCGGTGGAACGTTGAGCGTTGGCTTGATTGGCTGTGGCCTGAGCAGAAGAGGTCATTGGAGGCTCCTAAAATGAAAAACGCCGAAGAGGCGATGGCCCTCGTCCGGCGTTCTTCGAGAAGTTAGAAGCGCAGCAGCTTCCGGAGACCAGTATACGGCACGGTTCCAAGCGATTCCGGGTAAATTTCAGAAAGCAGAGAGGATCGCGGTTGTGACTGGGGTGGCTGAATTCGCAGATTTTTGGTGAAAAGGGCGGTGTGCGCGGTCGGCGTCGCCCAAGCGGCTTGGCGCTGTAAAGGCGGCATAGCGATGCTCCCGGTTTTCTGAGATCCTTGTTCAAAGGAGTCCGACTCATCCGAATACATATGTGGATATAACGGCAAAATGCAGCAATCTCCCGATCCGGGGCGCGAACGCGCGCTGGCTTGTGCGGCAGCGTTGTTGCTTGACTTTCCACGGCTCGCCAGAAAATGAGTTCCTACTCACAACCAGTTGCCAAATTCAGCAGGTGGCCGGACGCGCGGCGATTCGATGCAAGACTCGGGATCACAGTTCCGCTGTGCTAGCGTAGTGAAAACTCACAAAGCATCGCATAGGAGATCGAACATGACTACCAAGGAAGTTGCGGACACGCTCGTCAAACTCTGCTCTGAGGGCAAGTTCGAAGAGGCCACGAAAACCCTTTACTCACCCGATATCGTCAGCATGGAAGCCGGCGCGCCTCCCGGACAATCGCGCGAGTCCAAAGGCCTTCCCGCTGTGGTGGCCAAGGGAGAATGGTGGACCGCAAATCACGAAATCCACTCGGTCAGGGTCGAAGGTCCGCTCGTCGCGGGTGCACATTTCGCGGTGGCATTCAAGCTGGACATCACCTTTAAGCCACAAAGCAAACGGTTCGTAATGGAAGAGGTCGCCGTCTACAAAGTGGCCGACGGCAAGGTCGTATACGAAGAGTTCTTCTACAACATGTAGAGAGCAAATGGGGCTTTCCCGGCGCAGTCGCCGTCACACATCGGTTTAGGAGCGAGACGATGTTCGTTCGAGCGTTTCTTCAGGCGCTGCTCGAACACGGTCTTTCGCGGGCCGCCCCTCGTTCGCACGGTCGAACTTGACTGAGACCAGCTTCGAGATTCCCGCCTCTTGCATGGTCACTCCATAGAGGTTTTGTGCCGCCTCCATGGTTCGCTTGGCGTGCGTGATCACGATGAACTGCGTCTGTTGCGACATTTCTTTCAGCAGGCGCGTGAGGCGCTCGATGTTCGGCTCGTCGAGGGGAGCATCCACCTCATCGAGAACGCAGAATGGGCTGGGCGTGTACTGAAAGATAGCCATCAGCAAAGCCATCGCAGTTAATGATTTTTCGCCACCGGATAGCAGCAACACACTTTGCAATTTCTTACCGGGAGGCGACGCAACGATGTCGAGTCCTGATTCGGCGATGTTGTCCTCGTCGGTGAGCCGCATTTCACCCAGACCTCCGCCGAAAAGAGTGCTGAACATTTCTCGAAAATTTGCATTGATCGCGTGGAAGGCTTCAGCAAAACGCTTTCGCGATTCATCGTCGATCTGGTGAATCGCCTTTTCCGTATCTCGTATCGAATCGAGCAAGTCTTGCCTTTGTGAGTTCAGGAACTCCTGTCGTGTCTGCGCCTCTTCAAACTCTGCCAGTGCTTCAGGATTCACCGGCCCTAATGCCTCAATTTTTCGCTGGGCTTCCGTGTACTTGTTCTCGATACTCTCTAGCTGAGGGCCATCGGGAACAGTTTCGATACCCTTGATGAGCTGTTCGAGATTCGTATCCAGCTCTCTTGCCGCCGTTTCGTCAAGATGCTTCAGGTCGGACTCTGCGCGAGCGAGTGCCACCTGCAAATCCGACCGTTTGTCTTGCGCGGTTTGCAGTTGGGTTCTCAAACGTTTTAGCTCTTCTTCTATTCCTGCCAGCTGTGCCCGGAGCCCTGACTCTTGCTCGGCGAGCTCGCGAACAGTTTCGACTGCAACCGAAATCGAGCTGCTCAATTCAGCGCTCTTCGCTTCGAGACCCTTGTTGCTATTGAGGAATTGTGCGCGTTCGGCGATCAAGCGTTCCGTTTCGCTCCGGATCTGTTCTTGCCGTTGCCTGAAATCTTCGACCTGCGCTGCAAGCCGCGCCCGATTTTCCGCCAAGGAGCGCTGGCGTTCTTCAAGGCTGGCTACATGCGCGCGCAAGCTGGCATGCTCTTCAGTTACGCGCGCCACTTCCGCTTCTAAGAGCGATAGCTGCTCACGCGCCGACTCAAGCGCCTGCTCCTGTCCCTTCCTCGTCAATTCCGAATTTGCAAGCGCCTCCCGATCACGCTCCAGGTTGCGTTCGAGCTCTATTCCATCGCGCGAAAGCTGATCGAGTTCCGTACGCGCACGCGAAAGGCTCGCTCTGACGCGCTCGAACTCCTCCGCTAACTTGCGGCTTTCATGATCCATAGCGAGTAGGTCCTTCTCTTCTGCCTGCTGATCCGCTCGAAGGTGCTCTACATGATTCGCAAGTTGCGAAATCGCGCTCTCCAAGGCTACAAAGTCCGCCTGCGCTGCGTTCATCGCGTCCTGCTTCACGCGTTCCAGCTGGGACATCTCACGCAATTCGCGCTTCAGCGCCAGAGGACCCGCACCCGTTTTCTTGCCGCCGCTCACCGCTTGCCCGTGGTAGCTTACACCGTCTGTTACCAGGAACCAGCAATGCGGATATTCCACCGCGAATTTTTGCGCGATGCCCCGGTCGGCTACTACATAACAATTCGCAATTCGAGGCAGCAGATTTGCCGGAGCGGTCGAAAAACCATCTGTGAACCGGACCGCGCCCGTTAGCCTGGTAAGGATTCCGGCTTCCACATCCGATTGCGACAACTCCCCAGCTGGCGCGTTCGCCTCGCCCGTCGATTCCACGAGGAATGTGGCTCGCCCGTTCAGATCGGTGCGCATGACCTCAATGCCACGCTCTGCGTCCCGCCAATCGCGAACCACTACATATTCGAGCTCGTCATGCAGGAACTCTTCCGTGGCCTTTTCGAGTTGCGGATCCACTTCGAGAAAATCGGCAAGCACGCCAACCGGCTGCAAGTCTTGCGTATTTCCCTGTTCAACCGCCGTAAAAAAGCGCTTGACCGTTTCCGTCGTGTAGCTGCGATGTTCGAGAACTTCCTCGATCGAATCTTTTCGCGCCTTCACTCGCGAGAATTCGCCCCGTAAACGGTCGAGTGCTTGCCCGGCTTCATTCAACTGGGCGCGCTTTTGCTGCAGGTCTTGCTCGGCCGCCTTGCGTTGATCCGTTACCGAATTTAGCCGAGTCTGGTGCACTGCCAGGTCCTGCGAAAGTTCGGCTCTTTGCGTCTCAATGCGAGCGAGGCCGGCGTCGGCCTGCTGCTCTTCTGTCCGTGCGCGAGCCATCTGGCGATCAATGGATGCCAGTTGCGCTTCGGCGTGGGTGATTCGGTTCCTCAGTGTTGCGGCCTCGCTCATCAGCTGCAGCAGGTTCTGCCGCACAGCCTCCAAGGCGTGCTGGCCTTTCGAAAAGCTGGTTTGCCGCTCCTGACGTTCGTTCGATTTAGCTCCTAACCGCTGCCGTTCTTGCGCGCATTTTGCATCGAGCGCGGCAAGTTCCGATGTCTGCCGCTCCAGATCGGCCGCGCCCTCTTGCCATTTTTGGCCTAACGCCTCTTTTTCCTTTTGGCCGTAGGTCAAACGCTCTTCAATCTGCTGAATTTCTTTGGTTTGGTATTCGAGGCGCCCGCGCGTCCGTTCCGCTTCGAGATGCAAATCCGAGACCACCGTACGGGCTTGCGTCAAATGCTGCTCGTTTGCATAGGACGCCTCAACGATTGCGGTCTGATCCTGCTCGCATCGCGCTATTTCGCTCTTGAGGTTTTGCAATTCGGCAGACGCAAGGTTCAGCTCAATGGCGAGCCTCGCTGCCTCGCGCTCCAGCATTCGGAACTTCGCCGCGAGCACCTGGCGCAAGTATGTTCTTGCCTCACTCTTCAGCTCCGAGTAGCGCTTCGTTTTCGCGGCTTGCCGCTTCAGCGAATTTACCTGGCGAGTGACTTCCTCCAGGATGTCGAAAACCCTCGCAAGGTTCTGTTTCGCGCTCTCAAGCTTGCCTTCCGCCAAACGCTTTCGAGTCTTGAATTTCGTAATTCCGGCCGCTTCTTCGATTACGTTGCGGCGATCTTGCGGCCTGTTGCTGAGAATCTGCCCGATCCGGCCCTGCTCGATAATTGCGTAGCTCTCCGGACCTAAGCCGGTTCCAAGAAAAAGATCCTGAATGTCACGCAGTCGAGCCAGCTTGCCGTTCATCAGGTACTCGCTCTCGCCGGACCGGTACAGCCGGCGCGTGATGGTAACTTCGCCCTGGCGTTCCGTGGTTTTCGCTGCTTCCGCCTTCAGGGATCCATGTATTGCGTGGCCGTTTGTGTGTACACGCTCTTCCAGAGAAACCGCCTCACCAGATCCGAGGTTGATGGACTCGAGCGGCTCCCGATCCGGTATCAGCGTCATCGTCACGGTTGCCATCCCGAGAGGTTTCCTGTCGCGTGTACCCGCAAAAATGACATCTTCCATGCGGGCGCCACGCAGGCTCTTCGCGGACTGTTCGCCGAGGACCCAGCTGATTGCGTCGCTCAAGTTCGACTTGCCGCATCCGTTCGGCCCAACGATAGCGGCAATGCCGGTGCCGCTGAATTTCATCTCCGTTCGGTCGTAAAACGATTTAAAGCCTTGAACTTCTACGCGCTTGAGCTTCAGCAAGACGATGTCTCCCCTCCTGACTCTATTCTCGGGGGTCGTCCCTATGGTATATGCGGCTTAGCTGAAAGTAAAGCACCGCAGTACCTCAAATCGGGGCTCCCGGTTGTTCGACCCCAACATATAGGGGTACGCCGCACGGACGTAGCGAAAGCGAACAAAACGGCTTTAGCGGCAAAGGACTACCGGGCTGCTGCGATCTTTTCCGTCAACGCTGCTACTCCGGGCAGCTCAAGGCCGCTTAAGAATTCCAGAGATGCGCCACCGCCTGTGGAGACGTGCGTTATTTCACTCGCGACACCCGCGCTTTCGATAGCTTTCTCGGAGTCGCCGCCTCCGACAACAGACACTGCCCCGGAGTTCGCTACCGCCTTCGCCAGCTCTACCGTCCCCTTTTCAAAAGGCGGCATTTCAAAAATCCCCATCGGCCCGTTCCAAATAACCGTTTTTGCCCCGCTGATGGTGGTTGCGTATTGTTCAACGGTCGCCGGGCCAATGTCGACGGCGATTTCGTCCGGGCTGATCGTGGTAACTACTCGACGGTCGACTCCAGCTTTCAGCTCCCGTACGGCTACATGGTCCAGTGGCAGCATTAGTTTGCTGCTTGCCGTCGCGAGGAGCTGCCGTGCCAGATCAATCTTGTCCTCTTCCACAAGCGAACGACCGGTCGGCTCGTTTTTGGCACGCAAAAACGTGTAGGCCATAGCCCCGCCGATGAGTAACTTGTCCACTACTGTGATCAGATTCTGAATTACGCCGATCTTGTCCGAGACTTTGGCTCCGCCCAATAGCGCAACGCAGGGCCTCTCCGGGTTTTTCGTAACGCGCGTAAGCCACTCGAGTTCGCTGTCCATCAGAAGTCCAGCGGCGGCGAACGGAAAATAAGTTACCACTCCCACCGTCGACGCGTGCGCCCGATGCGCCGACCCGAAAGCGTCATTGACGTACAGATCGGCAAGTGAAGCCAACTGGCGGGCGAATTCCGGATCATTCGCCTTCTCTTCAGGATGGAATCGCAGATTTTCGAGCAGCAGCACTTCTCCGGGTGCCGGCTTCATGGCTGCCGTCTCTGGACCGATGCAATCAGGCGCGATCCTGACCGCCTTACCTAAAAGCTCACTGAGCCGCGCGGCGACCGGGGCCAGGCTCATGGCCGAATCCCGTTTGCCTTTGGGCCGGCCAAGATGGCTCGCTAAAATAACGCCAGCACTATGCTCAATTGCATATTGAATGGTGGGAAGGGCGGCCCGAATGCGCTTGTCGCTGGAGATTTCATTTCTGCCGGGTTGGAGCGGAACATTGAAGTCAGCACGTATAAACACGGTTTTGTCTTTCAAATCAAGATCTTTGATCGACAATTTCGGCATTGAATCATTGTACGAGACCAGATTTCAGCCGCGACCCCAGGCGGGACAAACCGGCAGGATCGTACAGCGAGAAAAAGGCTTGGCTTAGTACTAATAAGAAGGTGCAGAAACTTTGGGAATAGGCCGATAGTACTTCTGAAGAGATAGTTTTCCGTTCGCGCGGCACTGCGCATGCTGGAGAAAACGAAAGTTTAGAACTATAATTCCATGCAGATGGGTCGAAAGTTCTAGCTCTTTGGTACTAGGTTCGTAATCGGAGCCTTCGGGGGAGTATGGATGTAGCAGGACGTATTCGCTTATTAATCGTCGATGGACAGCCAATCGTGCTGGAAGGGCTTCGCACTGTCCTTGGGCCACACGCAAACATCGAAATCGTGGGTGAGGCAGTAGATGGAATAGACGCGATTGAGAAGGCCGTCCAGCTTGAACCGGACGTTCTTCTGATGGACATCAAACTTCCTCGGATTGACGGGCTCACAGTTATTCGTAACATCCAGACCCGGGCGCCTCGATGCAAAATCATCCTGTTTGCCGCAGCCGAGAGCCGGGAAGATTTCGTCGAAGCCATGAAGCTCGGTTGCTGCGGTATTCTGCTGAAAGAAGCCTCGCCCAGCCTGATTGAAAAAAGCATCATCAGGGTCCACGGCGGGGAAATCTGGCTCGACTCAAACACCACTGCCGCGGTTATCCGTCAATTCGCGACCCCGGGCGATTTCGCGGCTCCTCACAGCAATGGCAAAACCACTCGCGAACGCGCGCAACTCAGCCAGCGTGAGCGCGAAATTATTGTTCTTATCGCGCAAGGCTATAAAAACAAGGAAATCGCGGAAAAGATGTTTATCACCGAGCAGACGGTGAAGAACCACCTCCATAACGTCTTCGACAAGCTGGGTGTCTCGGATCGTCTCGAATTAGCTTTATACGCTATCCACAACAGTCTGCACGTTAAGGCATAAGCAACGGGCTTCCTAGCTGCTGTGCGTTGCGCGACAATCTAAGAACGCAACAAGCTCATAGGAACGGTGGCCCGTTACGCCATGCCAAGTCTTCGTGAAGAGATCACGAAAGCTTTTTTACGCATCAGCAGACGCGGCAATTCCCACCATCCCTCATCAGGCGCAACGCAGGAGACGGTTTTTCACCCCGCCTCGCGTGAGGGGCGACAATTCGGCTCTTATCGCATTCTGAAGCGCCTGGGCGCGGGCGGCATGGGCGAAGTCTATCTCGCCTTCGATATCCGCCTTGAACGACAGATTGCGCTGAAGCTTCTACCTCCGGACCTAACGTCGAATGAGGCTGCGGTTCGCCGCTTCCAAAAGGAGGCAAGAACAGCTTCCGCCCTGAACCATCCCAACATTCTGACCATCCATGAAGTCGGTGAGATAGAGGGCGAGCACTTCATCGCCAGCGAATATATCGATGGGATCACGCTGCGCACGGCTATGCGTCGCGGCGCTCTTGATCTCGGCACGGCGGTAGACTTCAGCATTCAGATAGCCTCTGCGCTGATGGCCGCGCACTCGGCTGGCGTCGTCCATCGTGATCTTAAGCCCACCAACATCATGATCCGCCCCGACGGATACCTGAAAGTGATTGACTTCGGGTTGGCGAAGCTGGTCCAGACTTCAAGCCAGGATGCCGAGTTGGACGAAAGATGGACGCGCCCGGGAACCGTGATCGGCACGACCGACTACATGTCGCCTGAGCAGGCCCGCGGCGATGCCATCGATCACCGCACTGATCTTTGGAGCCTCGGCATCATCCTCTACGAAATGGTGGCACGGAAACGTCCGTTCGAAGGAGATACAGAAAGCCACGTCGTGGTCGGGATTCTGGATAAGCCGGTGCCGCCGTTTGAAAACGCACACGCGCTGCCGGCGCGACTCATCGAGATCATAAATCGTGCACTGGCGAAAGACCGCGCCAAGCGATACCAGACGGCCGGCGGGTTGCTAACTGATCTCCAAGAGCTGGGTCACGCGACGCCACGCGCCGGCAGCAATATCAGGCCAATTTCATCAGCGGCGCGCCCTGACCTTCGCAAGAGGCTCATCCGAAGTGGCGGGATTGTCGCATTGCTGATGGTGGCGTGGGCTGTCTGGTGGTGGGGTTTGAACGGTAAAGAGATCGTCTTCGGTCCCGATTGGTTCCGGATCGAGTCGGTGCGCCAACTGACTTTCAATGGGAGGACAAAGCTGGCGAGCATATCGCCGGACGGTAGATATTTGGCTTTCGTGGCAGGCGATCCCGGTGGGCAGGAAACCGTTTATTTGAAGCAGGTGGATCAAGCTTCGGAGCAGGTGAAGATAGCGCCCAGGAAAATCGAGTACGACGGGATCACCTTCTCTCCCGATAGCCAGACCATTTTCGTAGTGGAGAAAGACGAGAAATTGATGGGTAGGCTTTATCCCGTTCCGATTCTCGGCGACCGCCCGAGCGCGCCGCTTCTCGTTGACATCGACGGGCCTGTCTCATTTTCTCCTTCCGGAGAGGAGTTCGCATTTGTCCGCTATGGGCACGGCCCGGGACAATCGGATCAAGCGGAAAGTATCGTCGAGGTTGCTTCCACTGACGGGTCAAAGCGGCGAAGATTGATCTCGCTCAGAGATTTCGAGATTTTGTGGCGGTTAGCTTGGTCCTCTAAAGGTGATCGCATTGCAACTTTCCTCTACAGCAACTCCATCAAGAGCAATGGTGAAGGAACGCTCGATGTGATCGACCTGAAGGGACGAGAATCCAGAAGGCCGCTCCCGAAGTGGGCGCTGATTGACCAGCCGGCATGGACTAGTGATGCCAAACGCGTAATTGTTTCGGCAGCCACGCGGACTGAAGGAAGCCGTCAGCAACTAAGAGAGATTGCCGTCCAAAGTGGACAGATCAACGATCTCACAAAGGACCTCGCCGCATATCGGAGCGCCACCCTTAGCCGGGACGGTCAGCAGCTTGCCGCTGTGAGGCGGGAATTAAAAGCCAGCCTCTGGGTTTCTTCTCTACACACGACGAGCACCGGCCAGAGTGTCTCGGCAGAATCGGAAGAACATCCCAGCTTGAACTGGTCAGATGAAAGCCATCTCATCTTGAATTCGCAGCGCACTGGATTTCCTAATCTTTCCCTCTTCGATATAGATACCCAAACTCGCGCGGGCCTGACGAACGAGCCTTCTACCGAGCGCGATGCCACTTCTATCCCAAATAGCAAATCCATCGTTTTTTCGTCCAATCGCTCTGGTGAGTTCCGCTTATGGAAATTCGACCCGGAATCGAATAACTTCACGCAGTTGACGTTCGGACCGGGCTATGATGAGAAACCCAGCGTTTCATCCGACGGGAAATGGATCTTCTACACATCGTGGACGGCCATTGAGCCCCACCTCTACAGAATTCCCGTGGAAGGCGGAAAGCCTTATCAGATCGGAACGTATCTTGCACGTTATCCTGAAATTTCTCCGGATGGCAAACTTATCGTCTGTCAAATGCAGGATCCGAATACTTCGCAGTGGGCTGTGGCCACGATTCCATTCGATGGATCGGGGCGGCCCCGCATGTTTCCGAACGCCGCTACACCTGTGCGGTGGTCGCGCGACGGAACTTCTCTCACCAGTGTCCTCACTGACTCGAGAGGCGTATCCAACATCTGGGCTGTACTGCTTGACGGCTCTTCACCCCACCAACTTACTACTTTCGATGATCAAGCCATCCTGGAACTGGCGTGGTCTCCTCAGGGTGACCGGTTAGCGTGTGTCCGTGCCAGTTCAGGGGCTGACGCCGTGCTCTTCAAAAGGCAGAAGTGAAATAAACTGGCGATAGAATTGCATGGTTCCGAAGCCAAGGAGTCAACACAATGAATAGTGCGAACGTGAACAGCGGTGCTCATCCTAAGCACGGGTTAGCCTTAGACACGGATGTAGAGAACGAGGCGCTTGTTGCCTCAGGACCGCAACCTAAACATGGAGCTGCCGCGGCTCTGTCCGTCGGTGCTGCGGGCGCAGGCGCTGAAGCTGTGATAAACCCTTCAGTCGACTCCGAGTCCGAAGGAGTCAACACATGAGCGGTCCTCATCCTAAGCATGGCTTACAGGTGACGCTGAGCTCGGGACCGTACCCCAAGCACGGGAATCCGGCGCACGTGAGAGCCGAAGGACAGAATCCAGCACCGGCGGCGCGAGGTGGTCAACCCGATTCCCAATCGTTTACCCGGAGTGAGATCGTTTCCGTCCGACTAGCAAATCGCAAACCACGCCCGTTCTCCGTCCTAGTCTCGAGCGATACACCGGGCGCGATCCTAATCGAGTCCGTCGAGATTTCTATTTGTGAGGGAGATGAGCCAGTGTGCGATATCCCCATCTCTGCTTCGAGCGTTGTGCTGAACAAGCCGGAAGACAGTCAGGTGTTCCGGCTAACCGACCGGCAGTTCGCCACAATCTTCGAGCATCTGGAACACGGGAATACCGTAAAGGTTACGGTGCAGTATTTGGCAGCAGAGCAGTCGGAACTTAGGATCAGCATCATCGATAAGCATTCTCACCACAAGTTGGGGTACCTTGTTGCAATGATTGGGGTTGGATTCGCGGCACAGTCTATGTTCAAGCATTTTCCCGTTCGGAGTAGCGCCCCGGCCACTTAGCTGGCCGCCCTTTGCAATCACAGTCAACCCGCTAGAATGGGGAAAGCCACTCCTCCCCAGAAATGCCAGACGTAGACAACGAGGTCCGGCAACTTCGCCGGCAAGCACTCGAAGACGCCCTTGCTGATCGTGTACTTGTGCTCGACGGAGCGATGGGCACGATGCTGCAGCAGCGCGAGCTTACCGCAAGCGACTTCGGCGGTCCGGCGCTGGAGGGGTGCAACGAAAATCTGGTTGCAACGCGGCCCGATGTGCTTTTGGATATCCACCGCGCCTATTACGAGGCAGGCGCGGATATCGTCGAGACGAACAGCTTTGGCGCGACCAGGATTGTTCTCGCCGAATACGAGATCGAAAATCGCTCTTACGAACTCAACCTTGCTGCAGCCAAGCTCGCGCGCCAGGCCGCCGACGAGTTTGCAAAACCGGGCCGACCACGTTTCGTAGCCGGTTCCCTGGGCCCCACGACCAAGGCGATCACGGTGACGGGTGGAGTCACGTTTCCGGATCTCGTCGCCAACTACTACGAGCAGGCGAAGGCGCTGCTTGAGGGTGGCGCCGACATCCTGCTGCTCGAAACCTGTCAGGACACGCGAAATGTGAAGGCTGGTCTGCTCGCGATCGACCGGATTGGCCGCGAGCTCCATTATCCAATTCCTGCCATGGTGTCAGGAACCATTGAAGCAATGGGTACAATGCTTGCCGGGCAGACTGCCGATGCCTTCTACACTTCGGTCTCGCACGCGCGATTGCTTTCGATTGGTCTGAACTGCGCAACCGGGCCTGAGTTCATGACCGATCACATCCGGTCTATCCACGAACTCGCCACGACGCGCGTCTCCTGCTATCCCAACGCGGGTTTACCGGACGAGGAAGGCAAGTATCTCGAAACACCCACCAGCCTCGCGGCTCAACTCGAACGCTTTATCGACCATGGCTGGCTGAATATTGTAGGCGGCTGCTGCGGCACGCGCCCCGATCACATCCGGGCGATTGCCCAAATGGTGCAAGGCAAGCGGCCGCGTCAGCCCAAGCAACCCACCCACAAAACCTATTTCTCCGGCATCGAGGCGATCGAAGCCGAAGATAGCAACCGCCCTCTGATCGTAGGTGAGCGGACCAACGTGATCGGCTCGCGTCTCTTCAAAAAGATGATCTCGGAAGAGAAATGGGAGGAAGCCACCGAAATCGCCCGCTGGCAGATCCGCAATGGGGCGCACGTCGTGGATGTCTGCCTTCAGTCGAGCGAGCGCGAAGAGCTGAATGACATTCCGGTCTTCTACGAGAAACTGATCCGCAAAATCAAGGCGCCTATCATGATCGACACGACCGATCCACGTTCGGTCGAACTCTCGCTCACGTACTGCCAAGGCAAAAGCATCATCAACTCTATCAACCTTGAAGACGGCGAAGAGAAGTTCGAGCGCATTTGTCCCATCGCCCGGGCCTATGGTGCCGCTCTGATTGTCGGCTGCATCGATGAAGATCCTGTTCAGGCCCAGGCATTCACTCGCGAACGCAAATTGGCTGTGGCGAAGCGCTCGGTTCATCTGCTCACGACTAAGTACGGTGTTCCGCCCGAAGACGTCATCATCGACCCGCTTGTCTTTCCTTGTGCGACGGGCGATGAAAATTACATTGGCGGCGCGGTCGAGACCATCGAGGCGATTCGTTTGATCAAGCAGCACATTCCCTATGCCAAGACGGTTCTCGGCATCTCGAATATTTCCTTCGGTCTGCCCGCAAGCGCCCGCGAAGTCGTCAATTCTGTGTTTCTGTATTACTGCACGAAGGCTGGTCTCGACCTCGCTATCGTGAACGCTGAAAAGCTCGAGCGCTTCGCCTCCATTCCCGAGCAGGAGCGCCGGTTAGCCGAAGCTCTGCTCTTCAACACACCGCCGGTCGATGTACCTGCCGATCACCCCAGCGCCGCCTTGCTTGAGGCCGTTCCAGAGGATTGGAGGCAGCAATCCCGCGAGCAGAAAATGGCGGTCAATCAATTTCACATTGCCGCTATCTCCGAACACTTTCGCGGCGCGACGGGTAGGCAGAAGAAGAAAACCGCCGATCTTCCACTCGACGAGCGCCTTGCAAACTACATCGTCGAAGGCACGAAGGACGGCCTTATACCCGACCTCGACCGCAAAATCAAAGAAGGTTCTGCTCCGCTCGACATCATCAATGGTCCGCTAATGAAGGGGATGAGCGAAGTTGGCCGGCTCTTCAACAATAACGAGCTGATCGTAGCCGAGGTGCTTCAATCCGCCGAGTCGATGAAGGCCGCCGTGAACCACCTCGAGCAGTTCATGCAAAAGGCCGAATCATCTACGCGCGGAAAAATCGTTCTCGCCACCGTCAAGGGCGACGTTCATGATATCGGTAAAAATCTGGTCGAAATCATTCTCAGCAATAACGGCTACCGGGTCGTGAATCTCGGCATCAAGGTGCCTCCTGAAGAGCTGATCAAGGCATATCAGCAACACAAGCCCGACGCAATCGGCCTCTCCGGCCTTCTGGTCAAGAGCGCTCAGCAAATGGTGATCACGGCGGGCGACCTGAAAGACGCCGGTGTCGATGTTCCATTGCTTGTCGGAGGCGCAGCGCTTTCGGAAAGATTCACGAAAACCAAAATCGGGCCCAACTACTCCGCGCCTACTTTTTACGCAAAGGACGCAATGACTGGTCTGCGGCTTATGAACGAGATCATGGACCCTGAGCTGCGCGAACAGGTGCTGTCGCAGCACATCTTCGGCGATGTTCCGGCCGAAATCCCCGGCGGTGAGCAAGTAGCAGTACCTTCAGGCGAGGTCCGCAGTCCTAAAGTTCGCACGAACATCCCGATCCCACCAGCGCCTTACCTCGAGCGGAAAGTGCGCAACGTTCCGCATCTCGCCGAAATTTGGAGCTACATCAATCCGTTTATGCTCTACGGCCGCCATCTCGGTTTCAAAGGCAACTTCGAAAAGCTATTAGCGGAGCGTGATCCGAAGGCGCTCGAATTGTTCCACAACCTCGAAGAAGTAAAGCGTGGAGCGGCAACATTCATGAATGCCCGCGCAGTTTGGCAATTTTTTGAAGTCGAGCGGGAAGGGAACACTCTGAATCTGTTCACGCCCGGTTCGGCTACACCAGTGGAGAGCTTTCTTTTCGGCCGCCAGGAAAAATCGGATGGCCTCGCTCTGAGCGATTACGCTCTCGACCGGCAAGACGGAAGCCGCGATCACATTGCGCTATTCGTTGTCACGGCTGGCGAAGGAATAATTGAACACTCAGAGGAAGCCAAATCGCGAGGCGAATACTTCAAAGCGCATGCACTCCAGGCGCTCGGCATTGAAACCGCCGAAGCGTGCGCCGAGTGGCTGCACCGTCGCATCCGCGAAGATTGGGGATTTCCGGATCCCCCGGCGATGACCATGCAAGAGCGCTTCACCTCGCGTTATCGCGGCAAACGCTACAGCTTCGGGTATCCTGCCTGCCCGAACCTCGAAGATCAGGTCAAGCTATGGCGCCTTCTGCGTCCCGAAGACATCGGTGTTCAACTCACGGAAGGTTTCATGATGGAGCCCGAGGCCAGCGTATCGGCACTTGTGTTTCACCATCCTGATTGCGCTTATTTCAGTGCCGCCGAAGAGCGCGAACCGGTCTACGCGTGAGCTGTAACAGCCCGCGCTTATTCGCTTCGTCCTGTCATTTTTCGGATAAACACCACTTCAGAAGGTAGATATGCTACCCCGTTCTCGTGGAAGATTTCGTGGAACCACAGGGCCGGCGCCCGATCGACATACGGCTGCTGCCAGGAATCCCACGGCAAGTAAGTCTGTGTCTTGCCGGCAACGAATCCCCAGTTGATTGCTCCCACCTTGTGCTCCTTGGCGATAGGCAACGTACCTTCAAACGTGCTTTTTTCAGGGCGCGCCATGTATTCCGTACAGATGAGCGGTCTGTGATACTGTTCGAGCCATTTCACGCGTGTCTCGAACTCGCTTGAGGTCATGTAGGCATGGAACGAGATGACATCAGAAAGCTGCAATTGCTCTTTGGTGCTAGGCTCCAAATTCTGTGGGTCGGACCAATCGCCGTGCCACACACCGGTTGTCAGCGGCTGTTCCGGCTTTGCCGCCCGCGCCCATGCAAACGCCTCACGCAGCAGGGCCAGCACAAATTGCACTTTCTGCGCTGGTTCTGAATTGCCATAGCTGCCGCCGTTTCTGTTGTCCGGCTCGTTCCAGACATCCCAAGCCAAAACTCTTCTGTCGTGCCCGAACGCACCGACCACGCCTTCGACATAAGCCTCAAGGCTCCGATATTGTGAGGGGTCCTCCAACTCCTTCGCGCCGGGACTTTGCACCCATCCCGAGTTATGAACGCCAGGGGTTGGCGCGCGCTGTTTTCCAAGATGCGGAAACGGGTCCCAAACCGAGTCAAAGAGAACAAAAATCGGCCTGATCTTGTGCTTGTCACATATGCCTAGAAAAGCGTCTATCCGTCGCTTGAATCCTTCTTTGTCCTGCTTCCAAAGCAGGTCGTGAAGAAAAACGCGCATGGTATTCATGCCCAGCTCTTCAGCCCAGCTTAATTCGATGTCGATGCGCTTGGGGTCGAACGTTTCGGCCTGCCACATCTCGAGTTCATTGATTGCGTCTGCTGGTATGTAATTACTTCCCACGAGCCAGGGCTGGTTCTCGTACCACTGATTCGCACGCTCTTGGGTCCAGCGAGTCGATTGAACCTGCGCCGGCTCCTGCTGTTGCGCAATCAGCGAGACGGACAGGATTAGCGAAATCCCGATCAACTTTTGCTTCATAAAGCTCTTCGTTTCCGATTCTATATTGCCACGTCGATTGCGCCATCTCTAGGTTCGAGGTGGTGCTTATGCGTCGTGCCGTGATCGAAAAGGTAGACGTTTGGCAGCTAAGCTTAAGCGATAAGCCCTGCAGGCCAGCCGCGCTGCTGTTGGCTAGGCCAGGGTCGGAGGTCCCGCGCTAAAAACTACTCAACCGCTCAGCCGTCAGGCAATCCCTCAGGACCTTGAGTGCGGTGCGCACCCTTGATTTGATGGTTCCAAGCGGCTTGTCGAGCCGTTCCGCCATCTCAGATTGGGTCAGACCCTCGTAGTAGGCCAGCTCAATCACTTGTTGTTGCTGGGCGGTTAGATGAGCGAATGCATCCCTCAGGCGATGGACATAATCGGAACTGAAGATGTAACGCTCCGCGTTAGAAAAGAAACACGGATGCTTGAGTCCTTCGAGGGACTTGCATTGGCGTTCCAAACGGCTTTCGCGCGATCGCAGGTGATCCAGAGCCAGATTGCGGGTAATGGCAAGCACCCAGGGACCAAGGAATTCGTAATTTTCATCGAGCAAGTGCGCACGGTTCCAAATTCGAAAAAAGATCTCTTGAACTAAATCTTCGGCCGTGCTTCGGTCTCGGACAATGCGAAAACTGAGAGCATAAGCCATTCGTCCGTAGCGATCATACAGTTCCGCCAACGCTAGCGCGTCTCGGCTCTTCAGGCGTGAAACTAATGGACCATCATCTCGCGACGTGCATCGGCAATCATCGGGCGATTTCACTAGGTATCACAGTTCGGTTCTGACCCCTCGGTGCTTCATTGTAGGCATGCGGTTTAGGGTTGCGCATGCCCCCATGGGCCTAGTCCGTACTGTAAAGACTACTTCGACCAGGTGCAAAACTGCCAAACTTCGGGTTCGTCTAGACTTCGCGCTCTGCAGCATCGGCTGCCGTCGCGAGTTTCATCGCTGCTTCAAAAAATTCCGGGCTCTGGCCTTTGAAGAGTCCGGATTTCACCAGTGCGTGAACAAGGAATACAGCGCCTGCATTCTTCTTACTACGCGGTCGAACCACCGACACATTCGGCAGGTCGCGTCTTAGGAACGGGCACGGCACTGGAAAAATTCCTTCACTGAAATGCCTTTCGCTTCGCAGGTTTGGGACACCAAGCCGTCCACGAAGACGCCAGGTAGGGTCTCGAGCGACTTGCGAAAGCCGGTGAAGTATGTAGCTTCCACAGGTAGAATGGACGCAAGAATGGCCAGCACGTCGAGATTCGTAGCCTTTGTGGTGAAGTAGTCATACAGGCTGACGCCGCCCTGCTCGATGCTCGGCGAGTGGAATGTGGCGGTGTTTGCGATTGCCTGGAATTGCTCATCGCTCAGATGGTCGTGCGTGGGGATACCCGGGCGATCCACAATTTTGACCAACTGCCGTGGCGTGGCGCCCAAGTCGGGATTACTAGGCGTGCGGTACTTGAGATACCAGCTTGTATCGACGGTAAGGCTTGTGAGATTCGCGAGATGCCGACAGTCGTCGGCACCCATTACTTGCGGCATCCGTATCGTGCGGAAGGGATCCAGATTGGTCGGCTCCTCACCGATCGACTTGAGATAGGCGTTGATGAACAAGGCATGGCTGCGCTCGTCGCGCCGGATGTCGCAGTTGTAGCGTACAGGCGACGGATCGATGTTCCTCAGCGCGCGATTAAAGCCGTCATTTTTAACTGCGAGGAGGCAATATTGCCCCCATAAATCATCCTCTACCAGTTCGACGGCCGCGAGAAAACTCAGTATAGCTACATCGCCAGGACTGGGGCGCCCACCTCCGCTTTCTCCAAATGCGATCTGCTCGGCTAAGAATCCTGAGCCTGCCGCCGCAACTCCCGCCGTGATACCACTTTGAAGAAACGACCGGCGGCTCGCCGCTTTTTCGCGCTTTTCTTCTCGATCCATCTGACTTTGATTTCTCCTTTTTGAATACTGAACCGATTCCCGTGGTTCTCAGCACTCGTGTATAGGTTTAAGATCAATCCGTCTTAAAGATAGTTTGCTAGCAAGCTCTTACAGGTATTAGCCCCGGTACCGGTTACAAGCACGGCTAGAAATTCCGTATGATCCGGCCTGGGCTGCAATCTCGTACTGCCGAGAAGGCTAGTCAGATCGCCCGGCACCACAGGGCAGCACCGCATCCGTTCTTTCGATTTGGACGTCCAGGAGCGCGCCAGCTTATTTGAGTTTTTGCGCAGTCTTGACACGAGCAATGCAGGGGAGGATAAATAAGTTGCTACGCCTGTATTTACCTCACTGATTGGCTGCCTGTTGATCGCAGCGGCATCCGCGGCAGCCACTGATCAACTCACCGTTACTGCAGATCGCGTTTCAAACCAGCCTCTTCTTCGGCCGCTTCGCGGGTGGTCCGAACTTGGCCTGTTTAATCCCACTGCCATCAAAACCGGAAATAAAATCGTATTGCTCTTTCGGGCGCAAGATCGTAGACATACATCGCGCATAGGTTACGCAGAGAGTACGGACGGCCTGCATTTCAAGATAAGGCCGGAGCCGGTGCTTTCTCCGGAGAGCGGTTATGAAAATGGCGGGGGCGTTGAAGATCCGCGTGTTGTTCAAATCGACGGCACTTACTATCTGACTTACACCGGTTACGATCTGCATTCCGCTCAATTATGCCTGGCTACCTCAACTGATCTCATACATTGGCAACGCCGCGGGGTGATCATGCCTGCGTACCGGGGTACTTGGAATACACAATGGACAAAATCGGGCGCAATCGTTCCAGAAAAGATCAATGGGAAATGGTGGATGTATTATCTCGGGACACGCAAAGATCCGGACGGCCAATCGCGTGACTATATGGGCCTCGCGTTTTCGAGTGATCTGCTCCACTGGAAAGACGCAACTCATAAGCCCGTTCTGGATCGTCGGCCAGGCGCGTTTGATTCTCGTGTTATGGAACCGGGACCTGCTCCGATACTGACGCAAGCGGGCATTCTTCTGCTATACAACGGCGCAGATGATCATCTTGTCTATGGGCCAGGCTGGGCGCTTTTCGACCTTCATGACCCGGCCCGTGTAATCGCCCGAGCGGAACGTCCATTTCTCGTCCCAACACTTGACTGGGAAAAAAGTGGGAACGTGCCGAATGTCATTTTCCTTGAAGGAGCGATTCCCAAATCAAACGCAGACTCAAATAAGAAACTTGAACTCAGCGGCTACTACGGAGCGGCAGACAAAGTTATCGGGGCCGCCGATATCGGGATCAGCATTTCAAAATAACGCTACAGCTGTTCTTCCACGAGAAACTGTTCGAATTTTTCGTCAGACGTGCGATAGATATTGAGGATAACGGCTTTCTTTTCGAACTGCGCTCGATAACTCAGGTGCGTCATGCCCCCGCGCTGCTGTTCGCTTTGCCGCGTCACCAATTGCAACTCGCCTAACGGTGCGAGCGAAGTGTGGTAATCGTTCAAAGCCACGTCATTGAAGTATGAATTGGCGTTAGCCGTGAACTGAGTGCGGTCAATGTGGCCTTGCTGCAATCCTTCGAGAATCGTTCGCACTTGCTGGTCCTCCTTGGCAGAAGAGGCAGCGTGGGGTTCGATCATCAGTGAGGCAATATCTTGCGAAAGAGGGCCGATGAGATTTACCCCGTCTTCGTTCGACAACACGATCACGCCCACATCTTTCGTCGGAAAAACCCGGTTGATTGCCAGAAAGCCCGAGACTTCGCCGCTGTGCGAAATCATCGGCGTGCCGTGGAGATCCCCGACGCTAAGCCCAAGCGCGTAGTGGGTTGGCTTGCCGTCCTTCAGCTTGGTCTCGCGTGTGAATTCGTCGTAGGATTTCGCCGACAAAATGCGTTTTTGCAGGAAACCGATATCCCAGCGCGCCAGGTCTGAGGCGGTCATGCACAACTCACCGGCGGCAAAATACCAGCCGTTCCCCTCGCGCGCAACGGCCCGGGGCGGGCCGAGTGCATAGCGCGTGTAGGCTGCTGCATCTTCTGGAGTGTGTTCGTCGCAATCGCCGGCGGACCCCATTTGAAGCGGCTGAAAAATGCGTTTCCGAAGAAACGGGACGAGAGATTGCTTGGTTGCCTTTTCGAAAATCTTCCCCGCCAGAACGTAATTTGTGTTGCTGTATTGCCAGCGCGTGCCCGGATCGAAGTTCAGCGGTTTTTTGGCCCAGCGGTCAAGAATCGTCTCCGCTTCCATCGGCTGGGTCCATTCCGGAATCATGTAATCCTGCGGCGCGTAGTCCTCATAACCCGAGGTATGCGATAGCAATTCACGGATTGTGATCTCGTTTGCGCGAGTCAGGTCTGGGTAATACTTCGATACCTTGTCGTCGAGCGAAACTGTACCTTCTTGCTGGGCCAACAGCAAAGCCGCAACCGTGAACTGCTTGCTGATCGAGCCGACCGCATATCGCGTGGCAGCGGTCGCGGGCCGCTCGTTCCCAGTCTCCGCTTTGCCGAACGACTTCGCGTAAGCGATCTGCCCGGTTCGAACGACCGCTACAGATGCACTCGGGGCGCCAGTCGTGGCGAGAGCAGCTACTATGGTCTGGTCGAGTTCGGGCGTCTGCGAATCGGACGTTTGCGCCCCAAGAGCTGAAGCGCAGAAAACAGTCGCGGCAACTAGAAACCGGGGCGTTAGACGTGCATTTACGAATCCAGTGCGCTTTTTCATAGATGTGGCGCATCCCAGTATGGCAAATGCTCCTGATCTAGTAATCGTACGGGTCTGAGAAATTTTACATAGAACGCATGTTCCCCTTTTCGCACTTCCGGCGTCATTAGGAAGGGACGACCAAACGATACTCGTCATTCGCTTAGGGGAGTAAATGTACAAATCAATCTGCTCTTTTCCTTTGTTCCGCAACGTCATACACCGGCTCGGGAGCTTTCTAAAACCAGCGGCACTTTCCATTTCCGCAGTACTAATCTGCGGGTACCCAGCCTTGGCTCAAGGTGTGTGGGGAAGCACTGGGGACATTCGCATCTCGGGTGATTTTGACGGCGATGGACAGCTCGATTATGCAGTCTTTGGACCCTCCAACGGCATCTGGTACGTCCAGGAAACCAGCGGGCCATTTATTGAACTTCAATGGGGTGAGCCGGGTGACGTTCCGGTGCCCGGCGATTATGATGGGGACGGAAAGACCGATTTCGCCGTATGGCGGCCATCTGATGGAATCTGGTACGTTAGTCCGGCCGCTGGGGCCGTTATACCGGCCCAGCAGTGGGGTCTTCCGGGTGATGTCCCCATCGTTGGCGATTTTGATGGAGACGGAAAAACCGACTTCGTAGTCTTTCGACCGTCAAATGCTGTCTGGTACAGCATCCTGAGCACTATAGGACCGGGCGCTCCAGTGATCACGCAGTGGGGCCTTCCGGGTGATGTTCCCGTGGCTGCGGATTACGACGGAAATGGGATGACTGACATGGCCGTTTTTCGTCCTTCAAACGCTGTTTGGCACGTCATGTTAAATCGCAACCCTGCCACAACGGTGACACAGCAGTTCGGGCTTCCGAACGATATCCCCATGGTTGCCGATTTCAACAATGATCTCAGGAGCGATTTCGCAGTGTGGCGACCATCGGACGAAAGGCTGTTCACGATGCCAAATGGCGGAACGACAATCACCGCCCGGCAATCGCCGCCGCCAAACGAGCTTCTTGCGACGAAGTTGGCAGTGGGCCCTACACTCACGCCGGCATTGGGAACGGGCGTCTTAACTCGCGTAACTGGAGATTTTGACGGTGATGGGAAGCTCGATTTCGCACTTTTCAATCAAAGCACCGGAATCTGGTTTGTTGTCCCGAGCGGTTCGCCCACATCACCATCAACAACGCAATGGGGCCTGCCGGGCGATATCCCGGTCCCAGGTTTTTATGAGGGTGGGACAACGTCCGATATGGCCGTATTCCGGCCATCGGATGGAGCCTGGTACATCAAACCTAGCAATGGAAGCGCACAGTATAGGGTTCCATGGGGGCTCACCACGGATATTCCGGTCGTGGGCGATTATGATGGGGACGGCATCTCTGATTTCGTTGTCTGGCGACCGAGCAATGGAAATTGGTATGGCATCTTGAGCAGCATCGGTCCGTCACAACCGGCCATACGAAATTGGGGCCTGCCGGGTGATATACCAGCCGCAGCCGATTTTGATGGGAACGGCGTCAGTGATCTGGCGGTCTGGCGTCCCTCCAATGGCATCTGGTTCGCCATGCTGAACAGTGATCCGACCGTCACAAGACAGCAGCAATGGGGCTTACCCGGTGATCTTCCCACCGCGGGCGATTTTGACAACGATGGAACGGCAGATTTCGCAGTGTTCAGGCCATCGACCGGAACCGAGTACTTTATCCTGAGCACCCAAATCGCTAACCCTGGGTATCAAATGCCACTGGGCCAAGCAGGTAGCTCGGCAATTTACAATAAACCCCCGGTGACTCCGTTCATCGGGCCGCGGTAGCCCAAACTCGGACGTCGAGATACGGCGCGTCGATCACGTGCCGTATCGCTCTCTAAAGACGCCGCAGCAGAACCACGGTGAAATCGTCAGCAAATGCCGAGATACCGCTCCAGCCGCGAACGTGGCTCACTAAGGCCTCAACCATCGTAGAGCATTTTTGGGATCGACGGGCGCTCAGAAATTCGATCAGGCCCGCTTCTCCAAATTCGGTTCCCTCTGCCGTGCATGCTTCCGTAACACCGTCGCTGAATAGCGCCAGCGTGTCGCCGCGCTCGAGCTTGGTTTCCTTCAGTTCGTATTGTGTGGAAGGGAAGATACCCAGCACCATTCCGCTTTCTGACAGCTGCTCGACGTCGCCGTTTGCCCGAAGCAGCAACGGGTAGTTGTGTCCGGCATTGCTATAGCTCAACATCCCGGTAATCCCGTCCAGCAATCCATAGAAGAACGTAACGAACCTGCCTACAGGACACCGCGCCGCGAAACTGCGATTTAGGTTTCGCAAAGCTGAGGCCGGATCTGGACCGGTCTCGACCAGCATCTGGACGCGCGCTTCAAGGCTCGACATCAAGAGGGCTGCCGGCAGCCCTTTCCCGGAAACATCTCCGACTACCAGACCGAGCCGCCCATCTTTGTACGGCAGAAAGTCGTAGTAGTCTCCGCCGATGGTCCGGCAGGGCAGATTCAATCCCGCTAAATCGTAGCCTTCGAGGACTGGCGCCTGCGTTGGCAGCAAACCGCGCTGAATCTCGCTTGCTTGCACCAACTCCGATTCCATCAGCTTTTCCGATTGTTCGATGAGCGCCAACCGAGCATGCTCGATGCGAATAGCGGCGACGTTTGCCATGACGGTGAGCAGGTCCAGGTCCTCCTGCGAAAAGGCGCGGAGAACCGTGCCATTGTCCACGTAGAGCAATCCAATGACACGGTCGCCAGTTTGCAGTGGGACCGCCATGAAGCTGCGCACACGCTGCGCCACAATGCTCTTCTGTTCTCGCAAAGCCTCGTCCAGTTGCGCATCTCGAATCATGAGCGAACATTTTTCACTGATGACCCGATCTCTCACGCGAGCGCTGATTGTGAAGCTTTCGCCCTTGCTCGCGGCCAGCACCAGTTCCCCTTCTTCCAGCGTGAGAATGACGCCCCGCCTTGCCTCGACGGCTGAGAGTGCGAGTTCAAGGATGGTTGTGAACACTTCCGCCAAAGGCCGGTGAACTGCCAACTCCCGCCCCGCGCGAATCAGAGAGCGTACCACTCGGCCAGTGTTGAATGTAGAATCTCTTTCTTGCTGCCCTGGTGCGCCGGTTTTGCCAAGCACCTGGTCGAGACTGGTTACGATCGTCGCTTCGCGTGTCGACTTCTCATCTTCGGCAGCAACAAAAGAAACCACCCGTCTTGCCGGTTTCTGGCCAGGCTGGCGCACTTCGATGGTCAAGTGCCCCGCATAGATGCGATCCCCAGCCGCGAGGCGGTGCGGCTCTTTCAAACTGGTGGCGTTGATTATCGTGCCATTGCGGCTCGCACAATCTTTCACCAACCACTCATTCTGGTTGCGCTCGAAGCAGAGGTGAAATCGCGAAAGCCAAGGATCCTCAGGATAAGCTAAATCGTTTTCCGGAGACCGGCCCAGAGACAAGGTCTCTTTATCGAGCGGAACCGTAGTGGGGGAGCCTTCCGGCCCAGAGATCAGCAGTTCCATCTTCTTCTTCGACGTCCATTACATCAAACCCCTGCCTCATTTTTTAACGGTTGTACGTCGGCGAGTACGTCCGAAGCTGCATGGCCCGTAATCAGGCGCGCTCCGCGGCTGAAGGTTATATACTCGAATCCCCATTGAATAAGAACCACCATGCGGCTCTGGAACCGGACGATATACATCAAATGGATAAACAGCCATACCAACCAGGCAATGAAACCCGAAAGGTGCAGTCCGAACACATTCGCCACGGCCGTTGCTCTCCCGATAACGGCAATATCTCCCTTATCGAAATAGTGGAAGGGCTGGTTTGGCGGTTTGCCTTGAACGCGCTTTGCGATCGTTTCCGCTGCATAGGCTCCGCCCTGCATCGCGACTTGTGCAACTCCCGGGAGCTGTTTCCCATCCGGCTTCGTCACGAATGCAAGATCGCCGACAACGAAAATGTCAGGGTGATTCGGAATTGTAAGATCCGGGCTTACTTTGATACGGCCTCCTTTTTCTGTCTCGGCTGCGGTCCGCTTCGCGAGTTGCCGCCCGAACTCGGACGGAGTTACGCCGGCGGCCCAGATCACAGTGCGCGTTTGAAGTCGCTCTAATCCCGATTTCGTCTTGAGCATCACGCCTTCCGCATCAATCTCGGTCACCATCACGCCGCCTCGGAAGCGGACGCCGAGTCTCAGCAGTGATTTTTCAGCTTTACGGGAGAGGTCTTCGGGATAGCTCGACAATACGCGCGTACCGGCGTCGACCACAAGAATTCTCGCATCTTGTGGGCGAATCGATCGAAAGTCGTTCTTCAAAGTCTGGTTTGCAATCTCGCCCAGCGCTCCCCCAAGCTCCACGCCAGTAGCACCTCCACCGACAATGACAAACGTAAGCCACGCGCTGCGTTCCTCGGGATCGTGTGTCCGTTCCGCCGCTTCGAACGCGAGCAGAATTTTATGGCGAATCATGGTTGCTTCTTCCACACTCTTGAGGCTGGGCGCCCATTCCCGCCAGTTATCGTGCCCAAAGTAAGCGCTCTTTGATCCCGTCGCAACAATCAGGGAGTCGTAGTCAACGGTTCCTCCATCTTTGAGCAGGACCTGTTTTCGGGATGGATCCACGTCCACTGCCTCGCCGAGCAACACGCGTGTATTCTTCTGTTTGTTCAGAACACTGCGCAACGGTGCCGCAATCTCGCCCGGAGAAAGTGAACCAGTCGCCACTTGGTACAGGAGCGGCTGAAACAGATGGAAATTGCGGCGGTCGAGAAGCGTCAGATCGACCGGTACATGTTTCAACGCCTGGGCCGCGTAGAGACCGCCGAAGCCTCCACCCAGAATCACGACTCGATGTTTATCCGCCATATCTCCAGACTAAATTGTCTGGATATCTGAGCGCGGCCGCAGCGACGAATGACGTTCCCCGAACCCGTCTAAGCATAAAAGTTCACGGTGGGCAGGAACTCCGGTTTCCGCCTCGCTTTACGCGCTTGTTCAAACGCATAGGCGTACTTGATCAGTACCGGCTCACTCCACGCTGGTCCGAAAAATGAGATGCCCACCGGCAATCCAAACACAAAACCGGCCGGTACGGTGATGTGCGGGTATCCGGCGACGGCCGGCGGCGATGCGCATCCACTATCGGCGTGATCACCCGAGACCCAATCGGTGGTCCAGGCTGGGCCCGCGGTTGGACCGATGATCGCGTCGACCTTGAACTGAGCAATAACGGCGTCGATTCCTTCCTTGCGCGACAATTGATGATTGTTCGCAAGCGCATCCTGGTACCCCTTCTCCGTCAACGGACCCTTATGTTGCGCCTGATCGAAAAGCTCCTGTGCGAAGTAGGGCATCTCCGCCGCGCTGTGGGCTTTATTGAAAGCTATGCAATCGTCCAGCGATTTGACGGCTGCTCCCCGGGCCGCCAAATATGTATTCAGATCCGCTTTGAATTCGTACAGCAGCACGTCGAGTTCGCTCTGTCTCCATTTTTCGAACGATGGCACATCGGCCGGGTCCACAATGTGCGCCCCTGCTTCGCGCATCACGTCCAGGCATTCTTCCATGACCGCAGTTACGGCAGGACCCATGTTGAAATATTGCCGTGCCACTCCGAGCCGCGCCCCACGCAAACCATTTGCGTCAAGAAACCGGGTGTAATCCGCGTATGATTTGCCATCACTCGCTCGAGTTGCGTCGTCGCGGCCATCAACACCTGTGAGCGCGCCGAGCAGAGCGGCCGCATCTCGAACCGTCCGTGTCATCGGGCCCGCCGTATCTTGGCTATGTGCTATCGGGATAATTCCGGCCCGGCTGACAAGCCCCAGAGTCGGTTTGATCCCTACTATGCCGCACATGGACGACGGGCAAACGACCGAGCCGTCAGTTTCCGTGCCAATAGCCATTGCGCAAAGATTTGAAGCAACAGCGGCGCCAGATCCAGAACTGGAACCACAAGGATTTCGATCGAGCGCGTAGGGATTTTTGGTCTGGCCGCCCCGACCGCTCCATCCACTCGTCGAATGCGTTGACCTGAAATTGGCCCACTCACTTAAGTTGGTCTTGCCGAGGATCACCGCTCCTGCAGTACGCAGGCGCTCCGCCACCCAGGAATCCCGTTTGGCTGGTTTGCCTACCAGGGCCAACGAACCCGCAGTGGTCTGCATTGAATCTGCCGTCTCAATGTTGTCCTTGATGAGAACGGGAATCCCGTGCAGCGGGCCGCGCGCTCCTTCGCTTTTACGCTCTTCATCGAGCGCTCTTGCGATGGCAAGCGCATCCGGATTGATTTCAATTACGGATCGAAGCGATGGCCCATTCCGGTCGATGGCATCAATTCGTTCAAGGTACAGGTTTAAGACTCGCTCGGCTGTCAGTGCGCCCTGTTTCATTTGCTCTTTAAGGCCAGAAACTGTTACCTCGTCGAGCTCGAACTTTGTTTTCAGTTGAGATGGTGCGGCAGTTGTGCTCGCAAAAGCACTGCCAATCGTGGTCGCGGCAAGAAATTTTCGGCGGTTCATTTTGACGTGAATACCAGGGTACGATGCCGTGCGTTTTCCTCAGTGAAAATCATGCGACGGCATAACCGCCGCATCCTGGAAACTCAATTCTTCAATCTCTCCCGCTTTCACTGAAACAACACCTGTAATGCTTTGCAGCACGCCTTTCACCAGCACGTAGGGTGAGGTGGTGCAGACCGCGCGCCTTCTTTCGAACAGATCCGGCTGGACGATGATGTTTACGATTCCGGTCTCGTCTTCCAAACTCAAAAAAACGAAACCTTTCGCGGTGCCTGGCCGTTGGCGTGTGATCACGCATCCGCCAACCTTCAAAAGGAGGCCGTCGCGTTGTGCCTTTGCCGTTGCCGCGTCCATCACGCCCATTTGGCGCATCTGTTCGCGGTAATACGCCATGGGGTGCTTGCCGATCGTCAAGCCGCTGTTGCTGAAATCGGAATGGGTCCGTTGCCCCGGCGTCATGGGATCGAGCGGCGAAGCCGTGCTGTCATCTGCAGGCTCGAGCAGTTCTCCCACGGGTTGTAATGCCAATTCTGCTTGCCATAACGCGCCCCGACGGTGCTGGTCCGATTTGTGTTTGGGCAGCGAATTCAAGGCGCCTAATTCCGCAAGGGCCGAAATTTCATCTTTCTGCAACTCTGGTACGCGGCAAACCAAGTTCCGCAATGAATTGAAGGGGCTTTGCTTCCGTTCTTCCTCCATCTTGCGCGCTGTCGCAGTGCTTAATCCGCGCACATAATTTAACCCCAGCCGCACATAGCTCGCGTGGCCTTCAACTTCGACTGTACATAGATAATCTGACCGCAGAACATCTACCGGGCGAAATCGCTGCTTGTGCCGTTGAGCGTCTTTGACCAGCGTCGCCGGCGAATAGAACCCCATCGGCTGATTATTCAGAATGGCTGCGGTAAAAGCCGCCAGATAATGGCACTTTAAATAAGCGCTGGCATAAGCAAGCAGCGCGAAACTTGCCGCGTGCGATTCAGGGAATCCATAGAGCGCAAAAGACGTGATGGCCTGAATAATCCGATCCTGCGCTTCCCCAATAATTCCGTTCCTCTCCATGCCCTCGCGCAGCTTAACCTCCACTTCACGCATTCGCCTTTCGGAGCGCTTGAATCCAAATGCCCGGCGTAATTCTTCCGCTTGTCCTCCGCTGAATCCTGCCGCAATCATGGCCATCCGTATCAATTGCTCCTGGAATAGAGGAACACCCAGCGTCCGCTTCAGCACAGGCTCGAGTAGCGGGTGCAGGGAAACCGGTTTTTCCAAACCCTGCCGCCGCCGCAAATATGGATGCAGCATCTCTCCAACAATCGGTCCTGGACGAATAATCGCCACCTGCACCACAATGTCGTAAAACTTGTCCGGTTTCATGCGTGGCAGGCACGACATCTGCGCACGGCTTTCCACCTGGAATAATCCGATCGTGTCCGCTTTTTGCAAACATGCGTAAACGTCGGGATCATCCTGCGGCAAATGCGCCAGGTCCACTTGATCGCCATATTTTTCACTAATGATCTCGATCGTGTCTTCAAGCACGGCCATCATGCCCAGTCCGGGCAGATCCACCTTGATGATGCCGAGATCCGCGCAATCGTCTTTATCCCACTGCACAACCACGCGTCCAGGCATAGACGCCGGTTCCAGCGGCACGATTGAATCGAGTTGACCTTGACAAATCACCATGCCCCCGGAGTGCTGGCCAAGATGCCTCGGCAAGTCTAAAATTTCGTTTGTGAGGGAGAAAAATTTTGAGATGCGTGGATCGCGCAGATCAAATCCCTGATCAATGAACCTGCGTTCCAGCGTATCGGTAGAACCCTTCCACTCGAACGGATTAATCTGGCTGGCCAGCCGTGTAAGCTCCTGCTCTTCAAAACCCAGCACCTTGCCTACGTCTCGAACCGCCGAGCGCCCGCGATACGTAATTACATTCGCCGTCATAGCTGCGCCGAGTTGGCCATAGCGGTCGTAAACATATTGAATAGCGCGCTCGCGCTGATCTCCGCTCGGCAAATCGAGATCTATATCCGGCATTTCGCCGCGCTCTTCTGAAAGAAACCGTTCAAACAGCAGGTCCATACTCACCGGATCCACGGCGGTAATGCCTAGTGAGTAGCAGACAGCGCTATTTGCAGCCGAACCGCGACCCTGCACAAGAATGTTTTCCCTACGGCAGAAATCCACGATGTCCCAGACGATCAGGAAATAACCCGCCAGGTTCAGCTTTTCAATCAGGTCCAATTCACGCTCTACCTGCCGGCGGGCTGCATCGTAATAAGGCTGATACCGCCCTCGTGCTCCTCGATCTGCGAGCTTCCGCAAATAAGACATTTCAGTCTCGCCGCCGGGAACTGGATATCGCGGAAACTCATAGCCCAGATCCGCAAGCGTGAAATCAAGGCGGCTCGCCAGCTCCACAGTCTGCTCAAACGCATCCGGCACATCGGCGAACAACATCTTCATTTCAGCGGAGCTCTTGATATGCCGCTCTGAATTGAAATTGAGCAGCTTCCCAGCTTCGGCAATTGTCGTCTTGTGCCGGATGCAAGTGAGAACGTCCTGCAATGCCCGCCGCTCTTCTGTTCCGTGTGTGACTCCATTTGTCGCAAGCAGCGGTAAGTTCATACTTCGTGCCAGCTCCACCAGGGCTTGGTTGCGAACTTCTTGTTTGCGGCGATAGTGCCGCTGCACTTCCACGAACACGTTCTTCGCTCCGAATAGTCCAACCAGCTGTTCCAACCGGTCGTGAGCGGCTTCGGCTGCAGCAGGGCCTTCCAGTTCATTGAACGCGTGAGCCAGTGGCCCTTCTTCTCCGCCAGTCAAACAAACCAGACCGTGCGCATATTCGGCAAAATCCTCGTGCGTTGCAAAGGGGTTCTCGGGCTTGCCCAGCTTGCCTTCACGAAATTTGGTGCGCGTAATCAGGCGGCACAAATTCTGATAGCCGCGCCTGTCTTCGGCTAGCAGCGTGTACCGGCAGTTCTCCCACGAATTCACTTCAGCGCCAATCAGCGCGCGAATGCCCAATTTCTTGGCTACCAAATGAAAGCGGGGCGACCCATACACACCCTGCGTGTCAGTGATGGCCAATGCGGGCTGGTCAAATGCCGCAGCCTGGGACGCGAGATCTTCGGGCAGCGACGCACCTTCTAAAAATGAGAATGCCGAGCGAGCATGGAACTCAACGTAAACGTCAGAGGACACCCTTTCATAATAGGCGAATAAAAGGAGAATACCGGCCCCTGAAATTTACGGGTGCGGACCACGTCCTAGAATCAATCTATGTTTTTGACCCGCAATGAATATTCAAAGCACAATCCCGCTTCTCAAAGAGACCTTTAACAGATGGACCAATCACCAGGCTCCCCGGCTCGGTGCATCCTTGGCTTTCTATACTCTGCTTTCCTTCGCACCGCTTCTCATCCTTACCGCCGCAGTTATCGCGCTCGTCTTCAGCAAGGAAACGGTGCACAAGAACTTGATCGATCAAGCTCAGCAAATGATGGGTACGCGCGGGGCCGATATTGTTAAGTCGCTCTTAGCCAATGCGCAACAACCCGCCTCGGGCATCTTTGCGAGTGTGGTTGCTTTCTTGACTTTGCTATTCGGCGCATCGGGCGTATTCATCGAGTTGCGGAATGCCCTGAACACGATCTGGGAAGTGAAGCCACAAAGCAGCGCCGGCTGGAAAGGCATGCTAAAAGAGCGACTATTTTCGTTCAGCATGGTACTGTCCATCGGTTTTCTGCTCCTCGTTTCTCTGCTGCTAAGTGCGGCGCTGGCGTTTATTGGTAAGTTTTTCGGGCAAGTCGTTCCAATTCCGCCGGCGGTCCTCGAAGCAGTGAATTTTTTGGTTTCTTTCATAGTCATCACGGGTCTTTTCGCTTTGATGTTCAAGTTTGTACCTGCCGTGCACATTCGATGGCGTGATGTCCTCATAGGCGCGGTGGGAACGGCCTTTTTATTCACAATCGGGAAGTTTCTGCTGGGCCTTTATTTGGGAAAAGCGAGTGTTGGATCCGCTTACGGCGCGGCCGGTTCGTTGGTCGCCCTGATTGTGTGGGTCTATTATTCAGCCCAGATTTTCTTTTTTGGCGCCGAATTCACGCGAGTCTATTCCGATTCCCAGACTCATCCGAACCAGCCAGCGGCGAGACCGCAACAACAAAGCGCAAGTGCGTGAGTTGACTCCTGCCGAGCAAGCGCCAGAACAATTTTTCATTCTGCTATTCTTCTCCCGTGCGCCTCGCCGTGTCGACCGTTGCGATCTTGTTCGCGGCCACACTCGGCGCAGGCCCAGCATGTTCCGAAGCACGCGATGACGGCGAGTGGACCATGCCCGGGAAGGATTACGCGGGCACGCGGTACAGCGAACTCGCGCAGATCACCGCTGCCAACGTCCGGCAACTGAAGCCGGTCTGGAGTTTTTCCACCGGAGTCCTCGGCGGACACGAAGGCCAACCGCTAGTGGTGAACCGCACCATGTACGTGGTCACTCCCTACCCCAACGTGCTTTATGCCTTCGATCTCACGCAGGAAGGCTATCCACTCAAATGGAAGTACCGCCCCGATCCTAACCCATCCTCGATCGGCATCGCGTGTTGCGACGTGATCAATCGCGGTCCCGCCTATGCAGACGGAAAGATCGTCTACAACTTGCTCGACGGTCATACGGTCGCGGTGAATGCCGAGACGGGCAAAGAACTGTGGAAAGCGAAAGTCGCCGATATCAGCGACGGGGAGACCACGCCAATGGCTCCACTCGTCGCAAAAGGCAAAGTCTTCGTGGGACCGTCCGGCGGTGAATTCGGTATTCACGGCTGGGTAAAAGCGCTCGACCTGGCAAGCGGCAAACTCCTCTGGACCGCATACAATGCTGGCCCGGACAGCTCGGTGCAGGCGAAGCCCGGCGTATTCAAGTCGCACTACGATAGGGGAAGCAATCTCGCACTCACGACATGGGCGCACGACAGCTGGCAACATGGCGGAGTTCCGGTCTGGGGTTGGCTCTCCTACGATGCAGCGCTGGATCTTATCTACTTCGGCACTGGAAATCCCTCACCCTATAACAGCGAGCAACGCCGGGGCGACAACAAGTGGTCTGCCAGCGTGCTCGCCCGGCGGCCAGATGATGGATCGCTGGTGTGGGCCTACCAGTTCACGCCGCACGACAACTGGGATTACGACGCCAACGCCGAAATGATCCTGGTGGACCTCACCATTCAGGGTCACAAGCGGCAAACGCTAGTCCATTTCGACAAGAACGGATTCGGCTACACCATCGATCGTGCGAGCGGCGAGGTACTAGTCGCGCAACCCTTTGTCAATGTCAACTGGGCCAAGGGAATCGATCTGGCAAGCGGGCGGCCGGTATTGGACTCTACTCGGCAAACCGGCGCTTCCAAGGGTAAGACGCAAGACATCTGTCCGAGCCTAGAGGGCGGGAAGAGTCCGGCATCGCCGGCTTCGTACTCCCGTCGCACCGGTCTCTTTTATGTGTCGACTAATAATTTCTGCATGGATTTCTCTTCGACTCGGGCGACCCACATCGCAGGGACGCCGTTCGTCGGTGCAAACTCTCCATACAAACCTGGGCCGGGCGGCTATTTGGGAGCGTTCATCGCATGGGATGCCGGCCAAGGGAAAAAAGTCTGGGAAATCAAAGAACAGTTTCCGGTGTGGAGCGGGAGCGTTGCGACGGCTGGTGACGTAGTGTTCTATGGCACACTCGACGGCTGGTTCAAGGCGGCGGATGCGAGAACCGGAAAGCTTCTATGGAAATTCAAGGTGGGATCAGGCGTAGTCGGCTGTCCGATCACGTTTACCGGGCCCGATGGCAAGCAGTACGTGGCGATCTATGCCGGAATCGGCGGCGACTGGTTCCTGCTCTCAGGTGACGTACGCTCTGACGATCCGGCCGATGTGCGCCCGCCGGCAGACTTTGCGCCCGAGCTCGCTCGACATACGAGTCAGGGCGGGATGGTGTGGATTTTTGGTTTGTAGCAAATTTTTCGTCGGCGTGGGTCTCGTTCTGGGTGCGTCACTCGGGTGCCGCCGCACGGAGGACACCCGGGCGGTCCCGCCAGCGATCACCTACGAGTCGCACGTCCGGGCGGGCGGATCCAACCCACCCTCGGGGAAGCTGGACAATCCACTCGCGCGCAATGCTCGAGCCGTCAAGGATGGAGAAAAGCTTTTCAGCATGATGAACTGTGACGGGTGCCACGGCGGCGGCGCGCTCGGCTGGGTGGGTCCGAGCCTGGTGGACGGACGGTGGCGTTATGGAGGCGCTGATGGCGAGGTCTACCATTCGATCTTCTACGGCCGCCCCAGAGGCATGCCGGCATACGGTGGCATCCTGCCGTCGGACGCGATCTGGAGGATAGTCACCTATCTACGTGCTCAGCCGATTCCAAAAAACGTTCCGACCCAGTCGTGGATTACGGGTGTTCCTACAAGGCCCGCGCCGGCGAAGGAAGAAACACCCGGCACCAAGTGAGTGGGGCTTTTGGCCACAGTAGCCGCGAACTCGCCGATGAGGCGCCTTTGCGGAGCGCAGTCACCGATGCTGCAGGCGTAGACTGTCCCAGCTGCCGTCCGCGAACCACCCTCCATCGACCGAGAGGGTATGGCCGTTAATGAAGCCACTTTGCGCTGGGTCCGCGAGGAACGCAATCGCAGCGGCGATATCATCGGGCATCGCGAAACGTCCCATCGGCACGCGGGCTGTAATATCGGAGTCGCTGTACAATCCGGCGGTTTGCGGCCCAACGTCCATCGGAGTTTTCACCCAGCCGGGGCAGACGGCATTACAACGAACGCCACGGCCACCCCATTCAGCCGCCAATGTTCGAGTGAGACCAATCAAACCGTGTTTGCTTGTGTTGTAGGCAGCGCGATCCGCTACACCCAATAAGCCGGCAATTGAAGCGATGTTGATGATGCTTCCCAGGCCTTGTTCGAGCATCATGACGCCGATCTCGCGCGATAGTAAAAACGGTCCGAGCAGATTCACGTCCTGCACCCGCCTCCAGTCCGCCGCGCTGATCTTTTCAGCCGGGCAGATGTGGGCGATTGCGGCATTGTTCACCAGCACATCCGCTCGGCCAAATTGCGAACGGGCCGCCTGAGCGATTGCTTGCGCGACCTCTTCTTCGGAGACATCGCCGCGCACTTCCGCTGCTTGCCGCCCTGTCGCCTGAATGGCGCTGACCACCTCGGCGCAGGATTGCAGATCATTAAGTAGTAAACCGTACCCCTGACCCGCCAAGACCTCGGCGGTTCGCCTTCCGATGCCCTGTGCGGCTCCCGTGACGACTGCTATTTTGGTTTGCACTGGCCCTTTCACTCGCTAGGTTCCTTACGCTTCCGGGCGAACTTAATTCTCGATGATGTCCTGCTTGTAACGCGTGAACAGGGACAGGAATTCGCCTTTTTCTGGCTCTGCGACCTGCATCGCATCGAGCGCCGCTTCCGTGTGCCGCATATTGGCATGCCACTCGGCTTCACTGATCCGCAGTCCCACGTGTGATGTTTTCATGTCACGGCCAATATAGAAACACGGCCCTCCAGATAATGAGCAGAGTTGGTCGACAAGGAGTTGCCGTGCACGGTGGTGAGAATCCAAGCTGCGTCCCGCTCCAAAACGCTCAAATAAGGGATCGGATCGCAACCTGGCAAATAAGTCGTCAACTACCTGCGCGATTACGTCGTAACCGCCTAGACGCTTGTAGAGCGTTCTCGAAGCTCGCACGTCGCTTGTAGTCGGATCGGACATAGGTTCCAAGCCAGCGTCACACCCGAATATCGGTTACTTACGAGCCGCCGAAGCCTCTTTCTCCCTGATGCTGAATACAATCTCGGCCGCTTTCCCAAGCCTGTCGCAAACGACACTGGGGCGAGCGTAGATCTTGCGCAGACCCGCATCTTGAAGACACCGGTTGATATTTGTAGCGTAGAAACCGAGCGCGTTCCTTGTGTTTGGCAGTTCGCGAGTAAAAATTGGATCCGCTGATTGCAGACATCCCCAAATCTGGTCCCCATCTTCTGGTGGATAAACCTTGGCAGGAAGTAGCGGCAGCTCATCCGATATTTTGAGCGATAAGACCACGCCAGGTTTGCCCGGCTCTAGGGTATACGCATAATCGACCAGCGATACAAGCCCGGTAGACGTGATTCTGTGACATGCTTCGTTGATCAAGTCGTAATTTACTTTCTGCCCGACCTTTAACGCGGACAACCGAAGGATGGAATTCGCAGGAAGCCGCGAACCGTTCACTTCAATCCCGCCCAGCTCAACTAGCTTATGAGGATCTACTTCTTTCTTGTCAGGATCCGCAGCCGGTGAGTTCTGCGGACTTGCAATGGGTGAAAGGAACGCGACCGCGAGCAGCACTGGGATTGTTTGTACTGTGGTCATTCGAATGACTCCACTTCCACAATACCTACCGCGTGCTCATCTATGCTTACTACAGTTGCTTTCGTGCGTGTAAATGAGTAAATATGCCTGATCGAAAACTGCAAATTGTGCCAATTGGGGGTTTGGGCGAGTTCGGCATGAACTCGATGGCACTCCGGTACGGCGACGACATCATTGTGGTCGACGCGGGCATGATGTTCCCGGAATCTGAGCTCCTAGGGGTCGACATAGTCACGCCCGATTTCACGTATCTGGAGCAGCACTCCAGCATGGTTCGTGGACTGCTTCTCACTCACGGTCATGAGGATCACATTGGGGGCGTGCCGTTCTTGCTCGCTCAATTGAATATCCCCGTCTACGGCACCGAATTCACTCTCGCTCTCGTCGAGCGCCGGCTTGAGGAGCACGAACTCCTCGATCAAGCAAATCTGAACGTAAAAAAGCCGGGAGATCGCCTTACGCTCGGGCCCTTTGAGATCGAGTTCGTTCGCGTGACCCACTCGATTGTTTCGGCCGTCGCGTTAGCCATCACGACCCCGCTGGGCGTCATCATTCACACTGGCGACTTCAAGGTCGATCCGACACCAACCGATAACGAGCTGTTCGATCTCCATACACTCGCCGATTACGGAAAACGCGGCGTCCTTCTGCTCCTGTCGGATTCAACGAATGTCGATCGGCCCGGGTATACAGAGAGTGAGCGCGCTGTGCGCCCGCGCATGGAAGAGCTCTTCACGCGTAGCGAGCGGCGCTTAATCATCTCGTGCTTCAGCAGCTCCATTCATCGGCTGCAACAGATTCTGGATCTCGCGGAAGAATACGGTCGCAAGGTTGCCTTTCTTGGCCGCAGCATTTTGAACGTTACGGAAATCGCTCACAGGCTGGGGCTGCTGACTATCCCTGATTCGACACTCTTGCGTCCCCAGGACATCATGCAAATGGCTCCGGAAAAAGTTGCCGTCGTTGTTTCCGGCACCCAAGGTGAACCCATGTCGGCCCTATCTCGTGTCGCGGTCGATAATCATAAGCATCTCTATTTACAGCCTGGCGATACAGTGGCGTTGAGTGCGCGAATCATTCCCGGCAACGAGAAACCGATTTACCGGATGATCAACCACATCGCACGCCGTGGCGCCGACCTCGTCTATGGCACCATGAATCCGCCTGTTCACGTTTCAGGGCATGCAAGTGAAGAGGAGCTGAAACTCGTTCTGAACCTGGTTCGCCCCAGGTATTTCATTCCGATCCATGGCGAGTACCGCCAACTATCGCGGCACGTCTCGCTCGCACAACATCTTCGCTATGCCGGCCTCGAAGAGACCTTCATTCTGGAGACGGGGGAAACGCTTGAAATCGACGATCTCGGCGCACGCCGGGGAGAGCGCGTCACCGTCGGCCGCGTCTGCATCGATTCCGGCTCGCTCGACGACGTGGTGGAAGACATCATCATTCGCGATCGCCGCCATCTCTCGGAAGACGGCTTTGTGCTCCCGATCATCGCGATCAATAAGCACACTGGTAAGAGCGAGGGCCTTCCCGAGATTGTGAGCCGTGGGTTTGTGGGCAGTGACGGCTCGGGCATTCTGCAGCAGGGTCGCGCAATTGTGGCGAAAACGCTTGAGAATTCGACTGCTGAAGAGCGGGGCGACTGGGGTGTGATGCAGGAGAAAATAAGGACGGACTTGAAACGTTTTCTGGCCAAGGAAACCCAGCGACGCCCGCTGATAATGCCCGTTATCCTGGAGATCTAATTTCCTCTGGGCATCCATAATAGAATAGATTTCGTAGTTCTACTGGAGGACTTTCTGATGAAGAAATTCGTTTTTGGTTCTGTTCTGGCATTTTCGCTGTGCTCGTTTGCCGCTTTTGCGGATAACTTGACCGGCTATGTTTCCGAAGCTCATTGTGCCGCCAAGCACAGCAGCCCGAGCGCGGAGAACACCAAGTGCATTGAAACATGTCTTAAAGGCGGCTCGGACCCGGTTCTAGTAAGCGAGGGTAAGGTCTATAAGATCGATGCCGCTTCGAAAGACAAAGTGGTGGCCCACGCGGGAGAGAACGTCAAAATCGACGGCACGCTGAGTGGCGATACCGTTACGGTCTCTTCGATCGAAAAGGCCGAGTAACCAGGGACTGACCACACTCTGTCCCTGGGCTTTGGAAATTCCTGAGATCATGTGAGGCAGACGATCGCTTTTTGTCGTCTGCCTCGGATAAGGCAGAGTGGTTTCTCCCATAAGCATTAACCAGGTTCGGAAGTGTTGATCTTCTATTTTCGTCCGGTCAACACGTCAAATTCCGATAACCGCGTTTTCCAAGCACAACAGAGAACAATATAAGTTGCTGGGTCCTGTTGCTTTCCCACGGACGTCCGGCAGGGCATCTTAGCGCTGATGGTGCTCAAGACCCTTGACGTGCTGGGATCTCCCTACACGGCTATGGGATTGCCCAGTGCATCGAACAGCAGATAGCGGGGATCTGCTCGCAGTGAATCAGGGCACTTATCCTGCCTCAGCTGGAAATGGAGAGAGCGTTCCGCCGTTAAGATAACGGGGAGAACGCATGAAGAAGCAACGGAAGCATTACAGCGCAGAAGAGAAAGTCGCCATTCTGAGGCGGCATTTGCTG
>JBPCLH010000026.1:0-30687 GCA_051003475.1 Bryobacteraceae bacterium | reverse complement strand
GTGTCAACAAGAACGGCTGAGATACTTGCAAATTTAGTAAGGGCCCGGTGTGCGGGATTGGTTTCGCGCGTCTTCTCGTGCGTTCTTCGGAGGCGGTTGTCTGCTGGCGACATCATTGGCGTCAGCTTCGGTCACGTCTCGTCGCACAAAACTTTCTCGTATCTTTAAAGCGGTAGTTATGGACCGACATTACCTTGCGCTCGAATTAGGCGCGGAGAGCGGGCGCGGCATGTTGGCGAACTTAGCCGATCGCAAGATCGAGCTGAAGGAACTACATCGATTTGCGAACACGCCTGTTCGCTTGCCCACCGGTCTGTATTGGGACACTCTGCGGCTATTCCATGAAATCTGTGAGAGCATTCGCATCGCAAATAGCGCGTCGGACCATTTAGATGGAATCGGGATCGATACGTGGGGAGTCGATTTTGGCTTGATAGGCGGGGATGGATCCCTTATAAGAAACCCACGCCATTACCGCGATGCGCAAACCCATGGCGTACCGGAAGCGGTATTTAGGATTGTTTCGCGCGACCAGGTTTTCAGGCAGACGGGCGTTCAGTTCATCGGTTTCAACTCGCTGTATCAGCTTTATGCCGTGTGTAAGGCTTCGCCGCAACTGCTCGGTCTGACTTCGAAGCTGCTGTTCATGCCCGATCTATTTAATTATTTTCTGACTGGCTCATTCGCCTCAGAGCGAACCATCGCCAGCACCTCCCAATTCTATGATCCTGTCGGCAAGTGTTTCGCAATCGGACTACTAGAAAGACTTGGGATTAAGAGCAGCTTTCTAGCTGAGCTAAAAAACCCGGGCAGCAAACTTGGATGCGTGCTGCCACATATCTCTGAGCATTGTGGGCTGAAACAGGAGGCTGTGGTTTATACAACTGCCTCCCACGACACCGCGTCAGCGGTTGCCGCGGTACCGGCGACTTCGAACAGTAATTGGTGCTACATCAGTTCCGGCACATGGTCGCTGATGGGGGTGGAAACGCTTGAGCCCCTCATCAACGACGCTTCGCTTGCAGCAAACTTTACAAATGAAATAGGGGTCGAGGGCACGATTCGGTTCCTGAAAAATATTCCCGGTTTGTGGCTACTCCAGGAATGCAGAAGGGCCTGGGCTGGGGAATGTCAAGAATATTCCTACGCTGAATTGATCGAGCGCGCCGCAGTTGCACGGCCGATCCGCACGCTGCTCGATCTAGATGAATTCACGACGCCCGGGAATCATCCCGAGCGCGTCCGTGACTACTGCCGAAGGACCGGGCAGGAGTTACCTACCGATATCGGATCGATGACGCGCATTATTCTCCAGAGTCTCGCGGTTCGCTACAAAGAAGTTTTAAGCTTGCTCGAGAAGCTCACGGGCAGGCAAATCGATGTGATTCATATAGTCGGCGGCGGCTCTCGAAACAGACTCTTGAATCAGCTTACTGCGGACTTTACAAATCGGCGTGTCATCGCGGGACCGGCGGAGGCAACGGCGGCAGGCAATGCGCTTGTACAGGCACTTGGGGCAGGGGACATCGGCTCGCTCGGAGAACTGAGAAAGATTGTGAGACTCTCGTTTAAGGTGGAAGAATTCACGCCGAACGGGTAGATCGAACAGTCCGCGATCTATTCCCGTCCATTTCGCGCGGGGTGCATACCTGCTCGTATGAAGAATCGCTGTTTGTCGATAGATGGATTCACCGCCACATCGAAGAAGCCGACCATCATCTCAGCCCACGTTTGGTCGCCCCACGTCACAGCGGAATCGGGATCGGGATTATGCGGGTTATTTCTGGAGTTATCAAATGTCGCTACGGCTTGCAACGTCGTGCCGGCCTTCAGCTCTATGGGCGTCGCCAAGCGATAACTGAGTTGCCAATAGAAGTCGTAATGGGGGATACGTAACAGGGTCTGAGGTTGGCCATCAGGCTTCAGAATGTTGTACTCGAAGGTTTTCCCGCGTAGATGCATATGCGGAAAGAAACTCAGCAGAAGAGCATCGTTGGGCAACGTGCCATGCACTTCTACGCGATGATCCGGATCACCGGGCGGAATCAGAAAACGATCATTCGTTAGCTGCAACGTGAGCACGCGCTTTTTGGGCTCGCCTTTCGAGAACACGAGGCCGATGCTGGTTCTGTCTTCTGTCACATGCCCGTGCGTCGTGTAATGTATTTGAAGGACGATGTCAGATCCTGCAGGCACCAGCTTTGCGAAACCCTCCGGCCATTGATCGGGTAAGCTTCCTGGGGCGTAAACAAGAAGAATGTCGCTAGTCGTCCACATGGCGTCTCTTCGCTGAGCCTCTGTTGGAAGATCATCGGCACTGAAAGGAATACCAAGAGGCGCGCCCCGCAACCAGGAAGACTTCGGGTCACGAATATAAGCCACTGCATGGTGAACGACCATTCGATTGCTGGGCCGAATCTCCGCCGTCCGCACCCATCGATCTTCTTTGAAGTTCGTGGGGATGATGATGTACTGGTAGGGTACATCGCCGTTCGCGGGTATCGGCTTGGCGTGCGGCATTTCAAAAACGATATCTGGTTTTTCGATGTTCCAGCCTTCTGTCCAGTGAACCCGCGGAGGAGCATCGCGGGGACTGCCTTGGGGCGCTTGCGCCTGGGCCCACGCAGAAAGAATCGCGATTTGACTGGGCGTCAGCGAAGGGTCATTCGAGAACCGACCGTAGCGCGGATCGGCAAACCACGGCGGCATTTTTTTATCTTGCGTTACCCGCCGGATAGCAGGCGCGAGGCGCCGCACCTCTTTACCCCTCTCGAGCGGCATTGGCGCCATCTCACCCTCGCGGTGGCAGTTTTGGCATCGCGACTGGAGGATGGGCAGAACGTCTTTGTAGAATGTCGGCGAACTAGCACTCACCAGGGAGGCGGAGATAAAAACAAATTCTACGAGTACAAGCTGGGCCAGCGGGGCTCTCGTTTCTCTTTGAAAGCGGTGCAGCCTTCCTTGAAATCGGCGCTGTTCATGAGTTTGTGTCTCAGTGCAGCCGCGAGTTCGCCAGCTTCTTCCCAAGATTTACCTCGTGACCCCCGAACGTATCGCATGCCCGCTTCGATTGCGAGTGGGCTCGCTTTCCCCAGATCGCGCGCTATTGCGGCTGCGCGAGGGGACGCCTCCTCCTGCGGAAAAACATAGTGCACCAATCCCCACTGTAGTGCGTCGTGAGGTGTAAAGACTCGCGCTGTGAGACTAAGCTCGAGCGTCCGGCGCGCGCCGAGAGCCGCCTCGACAGCGCGGTACACCAAGAACGGCCACAGTCCCAGACGCAATTCTGTGAGGCCAAACACGGCACTTTCGGCGGCGATTACGGCATGACCTTGCGCGACGAGTCCCAAACCCCCGCCCAACGCAGGTCCATTCACGCATAAAACGATGGGCTTCAAAGAGTTCGCACCCGCCGTAAAGAGTGTCTCGTGGACCTCGGCTAAATCCGCGCCAGCCGGTCTGACAGCTTCGTCCAGGTCCATACCTGCACAGAAAGCCTGGCCAGCAGAGCTGATCAAAATTGAGCCCACGTTCTGGTTTTTCTGAGCCGCCGCGATTGCCTCGACGATTTTCGAGCACATCTCGGCATTCAAAGCGTTACGCTTATGCGGCCGGTTTAAGGTTAAACGCAGAACACGGCATTCGTGATCAACGAGCAAGCTCATCGGAGGCCACCTCAATTTCCATCATTAGTAGGGCCGCTCCATGCGTCTTTCCCTGCGCATCGGTACGGAGTGAAATAGTGCCACCGCCATCCAAAGCTTTTTCCATCACAAAATTGAGTGCGCTCAGATTAGGTAGCTCGTATCGAATAACCCTGCCGAAAACGAGCGCACCGAAGTGTCGTTTGACGCGCTCCGCAGTCACTTCGCGGAGCAGAATCGGATAGTGGCGAGCTTCCGTAGCGATGAGTCCAATATTGGAGATGTCGCCTTTGTCTCCGGAGCGCGCGTGTGCCAAGCGCGAGAGCCGGATCTTCATTCGAGCACCTCAACGCGCGTCGAAACTGCGTCGCGAGGAACCAATGCAGGCCAGTATGCAACGATCTCACGAACCTGCGGCCGGCCTTCGCCGTAGCCCGTGGCGGTTGGGGGGCCGCCGAGTACCAACGGAATTACTTCGCGTGTGAATCTCTCGAGAGCAAGCTTTTCATCACCGCGCACGCCAATGCGGACCTGTATCTCTGCAGGTTCAGGGCTAGGAGGAGCAAGATGAGCGTGACATGCGTTAACCCCAAAAAATTCCGTGTGCAGGCTTTCGAACGGGAGGTTTAAATCGTTCAGTCTTTGCCGCACGATCTTTTCCGCGGTCTTAGCCTTCGCGAGAGCATCGGGCGCGGAGTAGACCAAGCTACCCACAGCTTTCCAACCATAGTGATACGACACCGAAACCTTTAACTTTTCGGGTCTTGGGCTGCCTTTTACGGAGCTAACGCGCACGCGGTTCGGGCCAGCGTCCGAGAGTTGAAGACTAGTGAAATCCGCGACGACGTCAGGTGTCATGTAGTGTCGCGGGTCGCCAATTTCATACAGCAACTGCTCCTTGACTGTTGCTTGGGTCACGCGTCCGCCCGTACCCGAATGTTTCGTGATCACCATGTCGCCGTCCGCGCTCGCTTCAATGATCGGATATCCGATGTGAGCGAAATCAGGAGTCGATTGCCAGTCCGAATGACAGTTACCCCCAGTTGCTTGAGCTCCGCATTCAATCACGTGGCCGGCTACGATGCCGCTTGCAAGTAGATCCCAATCGTCTGGCTTCCAGCCAAATTCATGAATCATGGGTGCAACCGCGAGGGCCGCGTCGGCGCAGCGTCCGGTTATGACCACGTTCGCGCCCGTCGCTAGGGCGTCTGCTAAGGGGAAAGCACCAACATATACGTTTGCGCTCTGGATATGACGCCGAATAGCAGTGATTGGCTCATTCGTATCCATGTTGCGGAGTTCGTGTCCCGCTGCGATCAACTCGTCAATGCGGTCCAGGATGTCATCGCCGAGTACAACCGCTACCTTCAAATCGGGGGCAAGTCGACGGATCTCCCGGGCGCAGGCAAGCGGATTTACTCCGCCGGCGTTCGCGATGACACGAATATTTCGATCCCGAATGCGCTCTCGAATGCGGGCAATCAGAGGGGGAAAATCTCTCGCGTACCCGAGATTCGGATCCGTCTTGCGCTGTTTTTGCAAGATTGACATCGTGACCTCAGCAAGATAATCGAGCGTCAGATAGTCAATCGGACCACCTTCGACCAATTTCACGGGTGCTTCCAGCCAGTCTCCCCAGAAGCCCTGGCCATTTGCGACCTTGACCATACTCATCACGAGGCGTGCAGTCTTATTTCGGAACGTTCATCCAAGAGGCTCCCGCGCAGGCCCTGCGATCTCTCCCCAAGCGTTGTCAAAGCCCATAAGTTGCAGAGGCAGATGATCTGCCTTGTCGTTTGCGCAAGCCGCTTCGAAGGCGAACTGCAAAACCCGCCGCGTCTCCACGGGATCAATCACGGCGTCGCAATGACCTCGAGCGGCAGCATACTTCGCATCCAGCCAGCGCTCATAATCTGCACGCGTCTTGGCGATCTTCGCTTCGAGTTCCTTCGGCACGGCTTGGCCCGCAGTCTTCAGCTTGTCGAGTTCGGGACCAAAAATTGCCTGGACAGCCGAATCTCCTTCCATCACGCCAATTCGGGCCGTTGGCCATGAAAACGTGAAGTTAGGATCGAAGCCTTGACCGGCCATCGCGTAGTACCCGGCACCGCTCGCATGATTGACTGTCAACACAATCTTTGGCACCGTAGCACAGGCCATGGTCTCAACCATTTCTGCGCCCGCGCGGATGATCCCTGCAGTCTCGGCTTCCACACCGACCATGAATCCGGAAACATCCTGTACGTAAAGCAGCGGCAATCGATGCCGCTCAGCGTTCTCCACGAAATAAGCTACTTTGTGGGCGGATTCAGTGTACACAATTCCGCCTACCCGCGGCCCGACTTGCGTTTTCAGGAATCCTCGGCGATTCGCAATCACTCCAATATTCCGGCCACTCAATCGCGCCACCGCACACAGAAACTCAGGCGCGTAGTCGGGTTGGAATTCGAGGAAATCACCGGCATCCAGAATCCGGTCGAGCAGGTCTTCTATGTGATAGGGCAACCGATGATCACCCGGAAGCGCGTCGTATAATCCAGTGGGCTCTAATCTCGGATCTATTCCTCTGGGCGCAGCAAGGGGCGCGGACATTTGCCGAAATTGTTGCCGGATCAGGTCCAGGCAGACCTCATCGTTCGCAGCTCGATAATGCGCAACGCCACTAATCGCGGTGTGCATCTTCGCACCACCTAGAGTTTCGGCATCGGTCACTTCTCCTACCGCACCCTTGACGAGGTTCGGCCCACCGAGACCCATAAAGCTCAAGTGTTCGACCATAATTACGACGTCACTCAGGGCTGGCAGATATGCACCTCCCGCGATGCACGGACCCATTACAGCGGCGATCTGCCGAATACGCATGCGCCGCCGCATCAGAGAGTTATAGTAAAAAATGCGCGCGGCTCCATATTGTCCCGGAAAGATGCCATCTTGGAGTGGCAGATTCACGCCTGCTGAGTCTACGAGGTAAACAATCGGGATACGATTGCGCATCGCGATCTCCTGTGCTCGCAGAATCTTCGTGATCGTCTCGGGCCACCAGGCACCCGCCTTAACAGTTGCATCGTTCGCCACAATTACGGCAGAGCGGCTTTCGATTTCCGCTAACCCAGTGACCACACCAGCCCCTGGCGCTTGCCCATCATGCTTGTCATAGGCGACGAGCAAGCCGATTTCGAGAAACATCGTCCCGCGGTCAATCAAGTGATCAATCCGCTCACGGGCCGTCCACTTGCCTTCGCCGTGTTGCTTCTCAATTTTTTTCGGGCCGCCGCCCAAGCGAAGCTTCTTTTCGAGTTCGTGTAGCTCTCCGACGAGGCCCCGCATGTCACGCGCGAAACTTTGCATAGACGCTCATTCCGCCATACGCGAAACCGCAAGGCGTGAGCACCTGTTAGTCTAGCAATCATGTTGGAAATCGACGATCGCGCGCTTCGCGTGGTCTGGACTGTTTTCCTCTTTGGTCTGCTACTCGCCCTTCTCTACTTCATCCGCGACACTATCTTGCTCTTCGCGGGTGCCATTTTCTTCGCTTATATGCTGTCGCCCCTGGTGGGTTTGGTCGAGCGATTCATGCCCAGGCGCCGAAACCTGGCACTCGCGCTGGTTTACGTTCTGTTGATCGGCATTCTTGTCGGGGTGGGTTTTCAAGTGATTCCGACAATCGGCGAGCAAGCGACAAGCCTTGCTACTCGCGTCCCAACTGTGGTGAGTAATGCCAAATCGACTAACTTTCCGTTGCCCGCGTGGCTAGAACCTATTCGCGCTCAGGTGATGAACACGCTGAACCGGGAAGCAACTCACCTTGAATCCAGTGTGGTGCCTTTCATTCAACGGACAGGCACTCGCCTCTTATCAGGGCTCGGCTATATCTTACCCATCATTTTAGTTCCGATACTTGCGTTTTTCTTTCTTAAAGATGGTGAAGATATTCGGATTCACTTGATCGGAGCCGTGGATGAACAGCACGATCAAACAACCATTGAGTTGATTCTCGACGACGTGCACATAGTGCTCAAGAGCTACATTCGTGCGCTGGTTCTCTTAGCCGTGGCGTCCTTTGTGAGCTGGCTGATTTTCTTGAGCCTGATGCGCTATCCGTATGAACTTCTCTTGGCGGGGGTCGCTGGCTTACTTGAATTCATTCCGGTTTTTGGCCCGGCGGCCGCACTCGTCATAATGCTCATCGTCTGCGCCGTCAGCGGTTCCGGCGGGCTTATCTGGATTCTAGTGTTCTGGGGATGCTATCGCGTATTTCAAGACTACGTACTCAATCCGTATCTCATGAGTTCTAGGGTTGAATTGCATCCATTGCTGGTCCTTTTTGGAGTCCTCGCAGGCAATAGTATCGGCGGTGTTCCAGGAATGTTTTTCTCCATACCCGTAATCGCGATTCTTAAAGTTATCTATGCCCGTTTAACAATCGCATACGGGCGCACACAATTGACGCGCACATAGACGGAGGTAATCCTGCGTTCCCGCGTGCGAGATGTCAATGCATGTCCGGATTACCTACCCAGCACTCGTGCACGACATCCGCACTAAACCGGCTCACCACTTCCGCGGGCACATCGGTTTCTTTTAGCTCCTCGAAATCGAAATGGACGGGATTATCCTTCGAGAAATCGACAGATGCCAAGAGGTAACCGTAAGCGTGCGCCTTCGCACTCTTCGCGTCAGTTGCGTTAGGGGGCAAAGTGTAGCGTTCAGCTCCCGCCGTACCGATAATCCATCCAGGCAGCACACCACCGTGCCCGCGCCAGTATTCCGTGTTGAAGATTCCGTCCATGTAGAAATGCGAATGACTTGCCAGCAGGTAGACGGGTTTTTTCGAGCGCAGCTTGAGGTAGAGCAGCGAACCGTATACCTGGCGTCCGCTGTCTTGGCCCACTAATGACTGGTTCATGCTGTGGCCGATCGAAATACTCTCCGGGAGCGCCTCATGCATGCCCACGATCACCGCGCGTATAGACGTATTCGTCTCATCACGTTTCAGAACAGCTTGGATCCACTTCATCTGTTCCCCATCGAATTCCTCCGGAGAGGCGTTGTCGAGCGTGAGGAAGTCAATGCCATCTTTTATCCAGTGATAGTATGCTCTGACGGCGTGATCGTGGGGATCGTCGCGCAGCCGTTGCTCCCGGATCTCAGGAGCGTCAAACCAATCCGCGAATTGCAGCAAAGCCTGATCTCTCGATTTAGGTGGAATCAGTTCGTGATTGCCCAGAGCGAGAAAGACGGGCATGCTTCCAAATAGCGCCAGCTGATTCGCAATAAAGTCCTGCCAGGCACTACCTAGATAGGCGGTGATGTTCATCGGGTCGCTCGGATCGGAAGGCCTATGCAGCGCCTGATAATCCTGATCAAACCTGTAGATCGCACGGAAGTCGCCGAGGTGCCAATAGAAAGCTGCCTGGTTCATCGCGGCTCCCTTAGCGATGGCTGGCATCACGATATCTCCGCAATTCCTTGAATCTCCGGAGACCGCGAAGTGCCATATCGATTTTGGGGCGGCAGCTTCGACGCTGCAAGCGGCCAAGATTAAACCTACCGAAAACACCAGAAACCAAACGCGCATTCTTCCCAGTCTAGTCGGGAACATGCAAGGCGAAGCCAAGGTGGCGACTCGTAACGTGGAGAGATCTTCAGCCGCTTGCTAGCTACCCGTGTTGTTCCACGCCGTATAAGCGGCAATGCCGCCGATTGCGAGCAGGTAAAGGATGACTACGACTATAAGTCCGTTCTTTGTCTTGGCAACAATGTCGAGGCGCTTGGCCTGAGCGGCCTGTGAACTAACCACACTTGAGTCGTGAGAATCGCTGTGCAGGTGAATGTAGTGATCGCTGTGATTTTCGAGCCATCTCTGATAGAGAAACAGCGCCACAACAATAACGATGAGAACTCCGCACAGAATCAGATGAAGCGTCAAATTCATACGAGGAATTGCTCCTTTAATTCGTGGACAAGTTCCGGTTGGGAGCCGGAATACTGTTTCTTAGCTTACCGAATTGATTTCGTGAACGCACTTTTGTAACGCGATAATCTTCGGTGGACCACTTACGCCTGTTTGCCGGTCAGACTGGAGGGTTGATGCTCGTGGCGTAAGCCTCCGAATAGCATGTCGCACTCGTTTCTGATCGGCCGGTGAAAGCTACGGGTTATTCGGAATGATTCCCGGAATCCACCGTATTGCATTCTCGTGGTAAATCTTGCGCAACACCTGTTCAGGCAGGCGTAGTCCACGGACTTTATGGCCCTCGTAATCCACCATGGCGTCCGAGGAAAAGAATTTCCAATCGATCATGTATCTTGTCTCCCAGTCCGCGATACTTTGCTCGGTCTCCTGGCGCGGATAGAATTCAAGATCCGTGGCGTACAACACTCGATCCTGGTATTTGATTAGGAATTGCCGTACTTTTTCCCGAGGCTGCAAAGCCAGATAAATCACGCGAGCGGCGGCGTCCACTGCAAAATTGGGATAACGATCCAGGTGGCGAGCAACCTCGTCCACGTTTGTTTCCATGCTTCCAAGGTGAGCGCCGACAACCCGGAGCGCAGGATGCTTTTCGAGTAGGCGGTCACGCGATTGAAGAATGGCCTGTTTTGATGGATGGTCGGGCTTCGTGTACATGTACCATTCAGGGTGCTCCTGATAGTAGCTATAGTCCGGCGAATTTTTGTTGGGAGGCTGCCAGCACGAATCCGGTTCCGCCAAGTGCGCGACAAGAGTTTTGCCACGCGCGGCGATCTCCTGATAAATCGGTTCAAAACGAGGGTCGTCGGGCAGGACGAACGCACCTTTCGAGTCTTTAAGCTCCATGCCGATGTTTTTCCAGATCTTTACCGCGACAGCGCCGTCGGCGAAATCTGCGTTAAGTTGCTCAATGGCCTGTTTCGCGAATGCGGCTTCAGAAAACTTGAACGGGTCGAACGTGGTGCACAGCACGGCGTGGCCATAGCTGCCCTTGACAAACGCTTTGGCCGCTTTGATTTTCGAAGACAGGTTCGGGAAACTCGGATCGTTTCTGTTCGCTACACAGATATCGAGAATATGCAAATGAAGGCGGCCCATGATTGCGTAAAAACTTGAATCCGGCTTGAAAGCGTGAGCATGCGCATCGATTGGCCGGATTGCGGTGAACGCTTCCAAGGCGGGGCCGGAGAACAGACTTGTTTCGGCACCCTTCGCGTTTGCCGCGATCAGCGAGTGACGGGCGGTGATGATGAAGGCGGTAATCAGCAGCGTGAGCGTTGGAACACAGAATGAGACGAATTTTTTCATAATTCCTACTTTGCAGGATGCTTTGCCATGGCGGAGCGGAGCTTGCGTTCGGCTTGCGGGCTCCAGTAGGCGCAATCGAGCTGCAGAAACACCGATGTGTACGGCAGCGCCATGTTTGTCTTGATGATCAAAACGCGGAAGCTCTGGCTGACTTGGTCGAGCTTCGAAATGATCTGCTCGTGCGGAAGAGCTTGTGGCGGATTGCTATTCAAAAAATCGGAGAGCTGCTCTCGATATACGGAAATGCCGGGCGCATCGCTGTCTTCGACGAACTGCAATTCCCGGTCTGTGTAGACGATGGGTGTCACATGCCTTGATTTGTTAAGAGCGTCAAAGACGGTTTGCAGTACCTGAAAGTGATCGGCATTTGCAGTGATGGTCTCGATTCCAGGGCTGGTTTGAGTGGGGTATGCGGAATCGGCGATGACAATCCAGTTGCGATGGCCGTATTCTGAAATGCGATCTCGCAGCAAATCTTTCCAACTCGCGATCGAATTGTCGGCTGCAGCGAGGGGCCGCGCTCCGATCGGCATGATTGTCAGGGCAACAGCAAGACAGAGGCATCTGAATGTCATTCCGAACTCCTTGGGCCAGTGTACCGGGCGGATGCCTAAGCAGCCGTAAGCTAGAGGTGTGACTGAAAGTCGCCGGTATCCGCTGCGTCCGGTGTTGGGGGTGGGGGCGCTGATTTTGGATAGCGGACGGGTGCTGCTGGTGGAACGCGGCAATGAGCCGCTCGCGGGTTGCTGGTCGCTGCCGGGCGGAGTGGTTGAGGCAGGTGAGCGGCTGGAAGATGCAGTCATCCGCGAGGTGTTCGAAGAGACCGGTTTGCGAGTAACGACGAATATCATTGCCACCGTGTTTGAACGCATCATCGAGGACGGGGCCGGAAAGTGCGAGTATCACTACGTATTGGTCGATTTCTATTGTGCGATTCAAGGCGGAGAACTACGCGCGGGTGATGATTCGCGCCGCGTTGACTGGTTCGAGATCGATTCGCTGGGAACCATCCCCATGACGGAAGGCACGCGCGACGTTATTGAAGCTTGCTGTACTGAGCGGACGACCTACTCGCAGGTGACGCGCCCGTAGCCATATGCCGTTTAGCAGTACTTCTCTGCTTCAATTTGATGAACTGAAAGAGCTGTTAGCTAAGTACGCGGGCAGCGCCTCCGGCCGCGCGCTTGTCTTCGCGTTGACACCGCACAATAATCGCTTCGCTCTCGATTCAGATCTGGCAGAAGCGGGCGAGGCAATCGGGTACTTGCGGGAAGTTGCCGGCGCTCAGGAGTCGGCGCGTGGCGCTGCGATCAGGCTGCGCTTCGATCAACTGAGGGACGTCGACGTGGCTGTCCGCACGTTGCGTGTCGAAGGCGCTTCACTGGAGGGTCGCGAAATAGTAGACCTGCTTCATACGCTTTCGCTTGCCGGAGAATATCGCGGCTTGCTGGGTGCTGTAGCGACGCGTTATCCGCGCTTGGCACATCGCGCGGGCAATTTAGCCGATTTGCGGGCCATTGCACGCCGGTACCAGCGGGCGTTTCTCCCGGATGCAAGCTTGGCGGATGAAGCGAGTGTCGCTCTGGGACGGATCCGGCGCGATATCGAGCGCCAACAGAAACATATTCAGGACTCACTCGGTCGTTTCATGCGCGCGCACCGTGATGACGGCACGCTCCAGGAGGACTTCGTCACGATTCGGGAAGACCGCTTTGTAGTTCCGATTGTTGCCGGGCAGAAAGGCCGGGTCGATGGCGTTATCCACGGTTCGAGCAGCACGGGACGCACACTTTTTATTGAGCCGCTTGAGACGATCGATCTCAACAATCAGCTTGTGCGGCTCCGCGAAGATGAACATCGCGAGATCGAACGCATTCTCGCTGAAATCACGGACGCACTTCGGGAACATAGCGCAGCAATCGCAGCCACCGCGGAGGCACTAGCTCAATTCGACTGCATTTTCGCGAAAGCAGCCTTCGCGTTGGACTACAATGCGGCGATTCCGCGTTTCAGCGGCCAATCGCGCAGACTCGTGTTGCGTGAGGCGCGGCATCCATTGCTCGAAGCCGTATTACGGAATCAGGGCAAACCGATCATCCCCATTTCCTTCGAGCTTGATGAACAGCGGCGCTGCCTACTGATCAGCGGCCCGAATACCGGAGGCAAAACTGTAACTCTGAAAACAACGGGGCTGCTGGCGCTGATGGCGCATGCGGCGATTCCGGTGCCCTGTGCAGAAGCGGAGTTTCCGCTGCTCGATGATGTGCTCGCTGATATTGGCGACACGCAATCTATTGCCGAAAGTCTGAGCAGCTTTTCCGGACACCTGCTGCATGTGAAAGAAATGCTCGAACGGGTGACGCCAGACAGCTTGGTGCTGCTCGATGAGCTGGGCCGCGCGACCGATCCCGAGGAAGGCGGAGCGCTGGGAGTCGCGATACTCGACCAGTTCCGCCAATCGGGTGCGTTCTGCCTGGGATCGACGCACTTGCTGCCTTTGAAACTGTACGGGGCGAGAACCGCAGGCGTGCTGAACGGTTCAATGGGCTTCAACGAAGCGACTTTACAGCCCACATACGAACTGCGGCTGGGAGCGCCTGGAAAATCAGCGGGACTGGATATAGCCACACGGCTCGATCTGCCGCAGTCGGTTTTATCGCATGCGCGTGCAGTGATGCCGCGCATGCAAACGGATTTTCAAGATCTTCTGGCTGAACTGCATCGGCAGGTGGAAGACAACGGACGGCGCGCAAAAGAGATGGAAAAAGCTACCGAACGGCTTGCGAAGCGTGAAGCTGAGCTTGAGAACGACGCGGAGCGCCGGGAACAGCAACGGCAGCGTGAGTGGGTGAAACGCTCGGAATCGCTTATCGCCGATTTCGAGGCTCGAGCTCAAATGACTATGGACAGGCTCGCGGAAGCGGTCGACCAGCGCAAAGCGTCAGAGCAGGCGCAACGCGTGATCGCAAAGACGAAACGCGAGTTCCGCGAGGAGGCTTCTGCCGCGATGATCTCTCCATCTGCAGCCGCGAAACTGCCCGAGCGTCTGCCTATCGAAGAAGGAGCAAGAGTCAGGTTGAAAGACGTGCGCGAGGTGGCTACTGTGCGGCGATTGTTAAAGAACGGAATGCTGGAGGTGGAAGCCGGATCCCTCAAAATGCAAGTTCCGCGCGAAGATGTTGCGGAGGTGGTGCCGGCGACGGAAGAGCGCCGCTTGCAAAAAAATGTTCGCCTGGAAAGTGGCCCTCGCTGGGATGTTTCGTATCGGGAATTGAATATCATCGGGCAACGCGCTGAGGAAGCTATCGAACAGGTGGATAAGTTTTTGGATTCAGCTGCGCTCGCTTCAGTAGATCGCGTTCGAATCATCCACGGGCATGGAATGGGAGTGTTGAAACGCGCTGTGGGGGATTTCCTCGGCGCGAGCCCGCATGTCAGCCGGTTCTATCCAGCCCCGCAAGCCGAAGGCGGTGCTGGGGCGACGATTGTTGAATTGCGCGAGTAGTGACGCCAGCAGGACCTGCTACGCCGCCGGTCCAGTGGTTTCGGTGAAGATCGGGGTGAAGCCCCTCGCACTGGTTAAAAATTCTTCCCTCTCTGTGGTACTCAGCGGCTTGAACTGTGAGGCAAAGTCCATCGCCATGCGTAGAAATTTTTCATAGCCCGGCGGAATGGCGGCCGTTACATCCTCGGAAAGCGTAAACCTCAATGCCTTTTCCGCGGTGGCTGCGTCTTCGATGGGCTTATACCAGCAGTTATCATACGTCTTCCTTTCACCTGGTTTCCAAGTTGTTTGCGCCAAGGATTTTAGGGCTAGGCGGGCGAGTCCACGCTTTTTCGCTTCAGCCAGAATCTGGGGTCCGAAATCACCTTCGGCATAGTTGACGTAATTTACCGGAAATAAAACCGAGTCCAGTTGCATGCCTTCCATCAATATCTTGGCGGCTTCTACCCCGTGCGCGGAGAAGCCGATGTAACGAACTACTCCGTCTTTTTTCGCCTTGGTGAATACCTCTGCCGCGCCGCCGGGAGCCATGATCTGTTTCGCTTCCTCTGGCGTTTTAACTGCATGGAATTGATACAAATCGAAGTGGTCGGTCTTCAGGCGCTTCAGCGAGTTTTCAAGTTGGGCACGCGCTCCCTGGGCATCGCGCTTTTCCGCCTTACACGCCAGAAAGATATTTTTGCGGTAATGCTGAAGTGCAGTGCCGAGTTTCTCTTCCGCTTCACCATCTCCGTAAGATGGCGCAACGTCAAAATAGTTTAGGCCCCGGTCAATCGCTTCGGCAACAATTTGGCTGGCTTTCGATTGTTCCTGGCCCAGCATGATGATGCCGCCGAAACCGATCGTTGAGAGGCTGACATCATCTTTGTAAGGGCGCTTAGGCAAGTCTTTTTGTGCACCCAGCAGTGCTTGGGTGGCTACTCCAGTGACCGCTGCACTCTTCAAAAATTCACGACGCTTCATGCGGTATTACCTCTCCACTAGGTTATGCGAACCCAGTCGGTCGGGTCAGCGGCCACTACTAACGAGTGATCGCCGGAACTGGGCCAGCTCTTCGTATTGATCCGTGGCGAGGTAATCCACCCCGGCTGCAATCGCCGCGCGCCAACGCAGTTCGACGGCTTGGCGCGATCCAAAATCGTAGCCTAGATCCCATCCGTTTCTATCGAGCAAATCGCGAGGATGTCCATTTAGGGTATAAAAGCGAATCCAGAGGTTTTGGCTGTGCGCGTATGCGACAAGGGATTGAAGGCGCTGGGCGTCTTGGGGAGTCCATTTGCCGGCCCGCCGTTGGCCGCCTTTCTCCACCACGCTCCAGGGATTATTCCACCAGCGACGATAATTCGTGGCGCGGCCACGAATAACTTTATCTGGCGGTATGGACGGATCAGCTTCGGTGGTATGAATCGAGCCGAAAAGACGCAGATGGCCGCCAGCAGGGATAGGGTCATAGAAGTCGCGCTCCTGAGAATCGGCCTCGCCGGTGAGAACCAGAAGCGGCCCGGCATGAAGCGGCATTACTACGGACGGATCAGGCGTTCGCTCGGCAGTGCAAAGCCACGGCTCGTAATCGCCGAGCAGCTTCCAGACCGCGGCGTGATGTGCGGCTTCGTCCGACTTGAAATCGAGGTTCAGAGTGATGAGCGGCCAATTACCCTTATTGCCGTCACGTAGAGCCTGTTCCATGATGGGGCGGATGCGTTCGAAAAAATAGTCGCGCATTACGGGTTCAGTGCCATCGACGGGCTCTCCGTGTGAAACGATGGACCGGCCCTGGCCGCTTCTTGGGTCGATATACCAAAAAAGATCCTGCTCAATTGCAACCGGCAGCCCGATGGAAAGCGCGCGTTCGATGCGATCCGCCCAGCGGGCGTTGTACGGATAGCAGTTGTGGGCATCAACGACGACCCGGCTGCCCGGAGGCGGAACCGGGTAGTCAGACCGACTCAGAAGACAAGCACCCAATGCGATGCCGGCCGCAATGATTCGTTTGCTTTGTTCAAGTGCCAGAAGTAAAGCGTACCGCAGGGGAAATTGTTAGACTCCGGTTGTGTTCCGGTTGTTAATAGGAATTGCGGCTTTAAACGTTGCGATTGTGGGCGCAAGCAGTGTGCCGCCAACTTACTTCAACTCCATTCGTGAATGGCAGAAGCAAAGGGATGCGGGGTTACGGTCTGAAGATGGCTGGCTCACCTTGGCTGGCCTGTTTTGGTTGAAACCAGGTGACAATACGATCGGCTCGGCGGATTCGAACGATTTCGTTTTGCCAAAAGGTTCTGCGCCCATGCATATCGGACGGTTGCGGCTTGAGCGCGAGCGGGTCATTTTCAAGAGCGTTGATGGATTGTCGCGCACTTTGTCCTACGACGAAGATAAACCGGATGTAGTCCACGCTGGATCTATATCTTTTTATGTGATCAAGCGGGGAGACCGGCTCGGCGTTCGTGCTAAAGATCGCGCAAGCTCGGTTCGCCAAAATTTTCAAGGCCTCAACTTCTTCCCGATTAATCCGGAATTTTGCTTCCAGGCGAAGTTCGTTCCGAATGTGAAAAAAATCCCGATCCTGAATGTTTTAGGTGAGACTGATTTGGAGGAAAGTCCGGGCATCGTGGAGTTTACGTATCGAGGCCAGCGGTATCGCCTCCGCCCAATTTATGAAGGCCGGACATTGTTCTTTCTGTTCAAAGATCCGACAAACAAGGCGCAAACCTATCCAGCGGGGCGGATGCTGAATACACCGCTTCCCGTAAACGGGATCGTCGACCTCGATTTCAATAAATCTTATAATCCGCCTTGCACCTTTACTCCGTACGCCACCTGCCCACTTCCTCCGAAAGAAAATACGGTTGCTGTGCCGATCGAAGCTGGTGAAATGCGCTACGGCAAAGGGCACCCGGAGTAACGTTCGCGTTCTCCGCACTTTTCTAAGATGGGGATCGTGGTTCTGACCACCGATTCAGAGGACGTCGGTAAACGTCTGGACGCCTTCCTCCACGATCGACTGCCCGAGTTCAGTCGATCTCGCCTGCAGTCCTGGATTAGAGATGGTAGGGTTTTGCTGGAAGGAAAGGGTGTGCGCGCATCCTATCTAGTCCGGTGCGGCGAGAATGTCTCGGTCACGCCGGCCGATTTGGCGCCGCTGAAGGCCGAGCCTGAAGAACTGCCTCTGAACGTTCTCTACGAAGACTCGGACCTCATCGTGGTCGATAAGCCGGCGGGAATGGTGGTTCATGCGGGCGCGGGACACGGGCGCGGCACGCTGGTCAACGCTCTGTTGCATCATTTCGGACCCTTATCTTCAGTGAACGGCGATTTGCGTCCGGGCATCGTGCATCGTCTCGATCGTGATACGAGCGGCGTTCTAGTGGTTGCTCGTACTGACCTCGCGCATCAAGCGCTGGCTCGCCAGTTTCACGATCGAAAGGTTGAGAAAACATATTTGGCCTTGGTCCACGGCCGAATGAAACAAGGGCAAGGGCGCATTACGGCTGCGATCACGCGCGATCCCGTGCGCCGCACCCGGATGACAGCCCGCCTCGGGACCGGTCGCGCGGCATTTACCGAATACCGCGTCATTGAACCATGGCCTCAATTCAGCTTTCTTGAGGTACGCATTAAAACGGGCCGCACGCATCAGATCCGAGTGCATCTTTCGAGCATTGGCCATCCGGTTGTAGGAGATCGACTGTACGGGGCGCCGGCTGCTTTGCCAGATCTGCCGGCTCTGAGCCGGTTCTTTTTGCATGCGCACAGGCTTTGCTTCACCTCACCGTCGAGCAACGAGTTGATCAGCATTGAAAGCCCGCTGCCTCCGGAGCTTTCTACTTTCCTCGAGTCGGTAAGGGCAAACGCAGCTAGAATGAAGTGATCTCAATGAAGTCTGTAGCAGTAACACTGGCGGCGCTGGCCAGCCTTGCCGCCATTTTTCTGAGTCCGATTCACGCTCGACAAAATCAATCGAATTCACCAGCATCGCAGCCGGAGCAGCGCCACGAACCTGGGGCTATTGTTTCCGAGGTTACGCGAGTGAACATGCTGTTTACGGTGACCGACAAAAGGGGTCGTTTTGTTACGGATTTAAATAAGAATGATTTTCAGGTCTTCGAGAGCAAGAAGCCGCAAACGATTCTTGAGTTCACATCGGAAACCGATTTGCCGCTCCGGCTTGCGATATTGATCGACACAAGTAACAGCATTCGGGATCGATTCAGGTTCCAGCAGGAAGCGGCCACAAATTTCATCAACAGCGTGATGCGCGACCAAGACAAGGCGATCGTGGTCAGCTTTGATACAGCAGCCGAACTGGTGGCCGATCTTACGAATGACACGAACAAGCTGGAGAAAGCGGTTCGCAGTCTGCGGCCGGGCGGTGGAACGTCGCTTTATGATGCAATCTATTTCTCCTGCAAAGACAAGCTCATGCAGGACCAGCCGCTGTATAAGTTCCGGCGTGCCATGGTCATCTTGAGCGACGGCGAGGACAACGAAAGCCGGCGTAGTCGCGATCAAGCACTCGAGATGGCACAGCGTTCCGACACGGTGGTCTACACCATATCAACCAACATCAGCCATATAGAGACTGAGGGCGATAAGGTGATGCGTTATTTCGCCCAGCAAACAGGAGGCGTGGCATTCTTCCCATTTCAGGCAAAGGACTTGAATCAATCATTTGAAAATATCGCCAATGAGCTGCGCCATCAATACAACCTGTTCTATCGTCCGGAGCCGCTGAAGGCGGATGGCCAGTATCATCCGGTAGAGATCAAGATAAGAGGCCGAAGGGATCTGGTAGTGCGCGCGCGAAGGGGTTATTACGCGCGCCGAGCGGCAGCGACATAGGGCTGGAACCAATTCAAACAAAATTGGACGGTTTTGTTTGGCTATACTAGCGGGGAAGGACCTTCATGGACGAAAAAGAGCGCAATCGTACTTTAAGCCTGACGTTAGGGCAGATAGAAAAGCAATTCGGCAAAGGGTCTATCCTGCGGCTCGGGTCGAAGGAGGCGATTGTCCCGGTCGCTGCCATTTCGAGCGGATCGATTTCAGTAGATTACGCTCTCGGAGTCGGCGGATTTCCGCGCGGGCGGATTTGCGAGATCTTCGGTCCTGAATCGTCGGGCAAAACGACAATCGCTTTGCAGGTGATCGCGGAGGCTCAGAAGGTGGGTGGGATGGCGGCCTTTATCGATGTCGAGCACGCGCTCGATCCAGCCTACGCGAAGCAGCTCGGCGTGGACACGGACAATCTGCTGGTATCTCAGCCGGATTTTGCAGAACAGGCGCTCGAGATTACTAGTGCGCTCATCAGTTCGGGATCGATTGATGTGCTGGTGGTCGATTCAGTGGCCGCCCTGGTTCCCAAGGCAGAGCTCGACGGAGAGATGGGCGATTCGCACATGGGGATGCAAGCGCGGCTGATGTCGCAGGCCATGCGAAAGCTGACGGGCATTGTGTCGAAATCGAACACCTGCCTGATTTTCATCAACCAGATCCGGGAGAAGATCGGGGTGATGTTCGGCAATCCGGAGACCACGACGGGTGGCCGGGCACTGAAATTCTACTCTTCAATACGCGTAGACATCCGGCGGGTGGCTGCGATCAAGGATGGCGATTCCGTAACGGGAAACCGTACCAAGGTAAAGGTAGTGAAGAACAAAGTAGCCCCACCTTTCCGCGAGGCGGAGTTCGACATTATCTATGGTGAAGGAATTTCACGCGAAGGTGATCTGCTCGATCTCGGCGTCGCGAATAACATCGTTGAGAAGAGCGGCTCATGGTTCAGCTACAAGGGTGATCGCATTGGGCAGGGCCGTGAAAACGTCCGGCAATTCTTGAAAGACAATCCTGATATTCGAGGCAATGTCGATACGGAACTACGCAGGGCGCTGGGTCTCACTAAGCCTTTGGAGACCGAAACAGCTACGCCCAATCCAACCCCCATCGATACGGTGAAGCAGACGGCCGCAGCGCGCGGACGGTAGGTTCACCCGACACCTGGCTCCGTTCATCCAATACGAAATACACTCCAGGAATGTAGCTCAGGGTACTAATTGACCCAGAAGAGCGTGATAATCTACGAAGAATAAGCGTGTGTTGACGGCGTTGCAGCCGACGACGTCAATACAACGCATTTCTTTTCAGGGGTGATCGGACATGCAAAGTGTCAGGAAGACTGCGATTGCACTTGCTCTTCTCTTTTGCGCCGCCCACGTTCAGGCGCAGGATACAACTGGTAAGGTCACGGGAACGGTTACTGATCCGTCCGGAGCCGTGGTGCCCAACGCGAAAGTTACGGTCACGCATGCCGCGACCGGCATTGGTCACACCGTTACGACCGACCAGTCTGGCATCTATCAGGTGCTGCAATTACCGATCGGTCTCTATACCGTGACCGCGCAGGTACCAGGATTCAAGACCATAACAGTTGATTCGAAAACGCCACTCGAGATAAACCAGAAGCTGCGAATCGACGTCAAGCTGGAGATCGGCCAAGTGGCCGGTACTGTGACCGTAGAGAGCAACGCGTCCATGGTGGAAACCGAAAATCAGACCCTGGGTGCGACCGTTACCGGCCAGGCAATCTTTGAGTTGCCTCTAAATGGCCGTGACACGCTTGACCTGCTCAAAACCCAGCCTGGTGTCACTCCGACCAATCCGGACTCTGGTGCGGCCGGAAACTATAGCATAGGTGGGCAGCGGACCGACTCCGTGACGTATCTGCTCGATGGCGGACTGAATAACGATCTGCTGTCGAACGATGTCGTTGCCGATCCGAATCCCGACGCCATTGCTGAATTCAGAGTTCTCGAAAGTAACTATAGCGCCGAATACGGCCGCAACGCAGGCGGGATCGTGAGCGTGGTCACGAAAAGCGGCACCAATTCATTCCATGGCACCGCCTACGACTACGTCCGAAATAACTTCTTCGATGCGAATAGCTTTTTCAACAATGAGCAAGGTCTGCCTGTTCCCGTCCTGAAGCGCAACCAGTTCGGGGGCACAATCGGCGGCCCGATCATCAAAGATAAATTGTTCTTCTTTTTCTCGTATGAGGGCCAGCGGCAGACGGCTCTCGATACCAGCGCGGGGAGAGTGACTACTTACACGCCCGCCGAGGCAAACGGCAACTTCTCGAACACCGACTATGCGTCGACAGTAGCCACATTCCTGCTCGCGAACCCTCAGTATCAACCGAACGCCGTTCTCGCGGCGCAGGGCATTATCGATCCGTCCGCGATAGATCCGGTTGCCAAGGCATACTTCGCAAACGGGCTAATTCCCACCTCGCCCACTGGGATCCTCTTCCCCCAGACCGCCGCCACGAGTGACTATAACGAGTACTTGGGCCGATTCGACTACAACCTTACGTCGAAGGATGTCATCTCCGGAACGTTCACCACCCGCGATCATCCGATCCTCTATCCATTCGGGAACACCGGCCCCGATTTTAGCGCTGCAGGCGATTCCAACATCACTGGGTTTCCGGTGACGTACTCGAACACCGATTACTTCGCCTCCGTGGGTTACACGCATACATTTACCCCCGGGCTTCTGAACGAGCTCCACGCTAGCGCGCAGCGCCTGAACCATTCGCAAGCCATACCGGCGACCAAGCTGCCCACTGCCGCGCAGTTAGGAGCCAACGTTCCTTCGGACGACCCCACCGGACCGCCACGAGTGGAACTGCAAGGCTCGAACCTCCTTCTCGGATTCAGCCCTCAGGGTCCGACGCACGAGATCGACAATACTTATAGTTTTTACGACAACCTCTCGTGGACCAAAGGCAATCACAATTGGAAATTCGGCTTCTATTTCTCCCCTTATCAGAACAACACCATTTACGATTTCTACGTCAATGGGGATTACTTCTTCTATGGTGCGAGTACGGGGGTGGGCTCTGGTGTCGATCTGGCTGATTTTCTAATGGGCCTGCCCGACGAATTTCTTCAGTTCGGGAAAGCGCCGTCGAATATCCGCGCGCATCAGTATTCCGCTTTTGGTCAGGACTCCTGGAAGATCAGCAAACGACTGACTCTGACGCTCGGCCTACGCTACGAATATGCTGAACCGAAGTTCGATACCCAGGGGCGCTCGTTCTCCTTTATTCCCGGTCTCCAGTCGCAACGCTTCGTGAATGCTCCTCCGGGGCTGGTATTCTCCGGCGATCCCGGCGCCCCCAAAGGTGCTAATTTCCCGGATAAGAACGACTGGGCGCCGCGCTTCGGCTTTGCTTATGACGTCTTTGGTAATGCGAAGACCAGTCTGCGGGGCGGATTCGGTGTTTTCTATGACATCCTGAAGGGCGAAGACAATCTGCAGTTCAACGGGCAGGCCCCCTTCTTTGGGTTTGCTGACGTTTTTCCGGCAGCCGCCACGTCGCCCAGCGGCTTGCAGGATCCGTTTGCCGCTGCGGGCGCGGTCAATCCCTTCCCCTCAAAGCCTCCAACCAAAAATCTTGATTTCAATGCCGCTGGTTACATTCCCTTTGGCGGCGGTGGAGTGTACTTTGTCGATCCCAAACTCCGCACGCCGTACGTCTTTCAGTACAATCTTTCAGTCCAGCAGCAGCTTACCTCCAACACCATGCTCGAAGTTGGCTATCTCGGCTATTCGGCGCACGGACTTACGGGTCTCATCGATGCAAACCCGTTCACTCTCGGCACCAACACGCGAATCTACAATGCGCCGTCCTCGGACCCTCTGTTCAGCTACATTGCAGAGTTCCAGAACATTTCGAGAGCCAATTACAACGGAGCGGAGGTGAAGCTACGGCGCCAGGGCTCGATGGGCTCCTGGGGAAGCGCCTTCTTCACGCTCGGCTACACCTGGTCGCACGAAATCGACAACGTGTCCGGTTTCCGTCAGCGAAACGACCGTATCCCCTACTATGACCACAATGCGTTCCGGGCCTCTGGTGACACCGATGTTCGTCAGGTTTTTACGTTTTCCGGAGGCTGGGAGCTGCCCTTCGATCACTTGTGGCAGAGCGGGCCAAAGCTTCTTACATCAGGCTGGAGCCTGTATCCAATCTTCAGCTGGCATACCGGTTTTCCGCTTGATGTGTTCGCGAACCTGAACACATCAGGAAGCGATCCTGGCCCGTCGGGCGCGGGTGATGCCGGCACTGTCCACGCCGACCTGGTAGGCAATCAGGTGGTGACCATGAATCCGAAGGTCTTCCAGACGTTCAGCAATCCGAATTCAGGTACAACGAGCGCTGGCAACTACTACTTCAACCCAACGAACTTCAGCAACAGCAACCTGATAACACTGGACGGGATTGCAAGTACTGACGCCTCAACACTCCCTTCCTTCACCTACGGTTCGTTCCCGCGCAACGCTCTGCGCGGTCCAGGCTTTACTAATCTCGATGTCGCGATCTCGAAGCACTTCCGGTTCAATGAAGGAAAAGACGTGGAGCTGCGCATGGACGCCTTCAACGTTTTCAATCACACCGAATTCAGAAATCCGGACACGGCGCTTACCATAAACAGCAGTACATTCGGCCAGATTTCGACAACATATCCAGCCCGGATTCTGCAGCTCGCGCTTCACTTCAGCTTCTGATTGCTTCAACCGAGCCGGCCGCCATTAGACGGCACTCGGCCTTTTTTGATACGCTGAAAGTGCAGAGGGTCGCAGACTGTCGGCCCGATAACTGTACCCCAATGGAACCTGTAAATACACCGAGTGGCGTCGCCACCGAAGATGCTCAGCCCGTTACGGAATCCGAAATTTCCGAGCAGCGCGAGATTTCTACCTCCCCGGCAGAACTCATTGCCGAACGTGACCGGCTGGCCAAAGAAAAGGCTGAGTTGCAAGACCTGCTCCAGCGGCGGCAGGCGGAGTTTGAGAATTTTCGCAGGCGGGTGGAGCGCGAGCGCAGCGAGTTGTTTGAGTTTGCAAGCATGGACACCATTAAAACGCTGCTGCCCATCCTGGATGATTTTGAGCGAGGTCTCAAAGTAGAGCATGCCGATAAGGAATATGCCCGCGGAATGGAACTGATTTATCAGCGCCTGTTTGAAGCTTTAAAAAAGATGGGCCTGGAGCCAATCTCGACGGAAGGCACGCTGTTCAACCCCCATGTTCACCACGCGGTGGAGATGGTGGACACGAAAGACTATCCGGACCAAACGATTTTGGAAGAATACCAGCGCGGATATAACTTCAAAGGACGGCTTGTCCGGCCGGCGATGTTAAAAGTAGCGGTCAACCGGTGATTGCTGTATCAGGACGACTCAACAGACGATGAGTGTCGCCAAACGTGATTATTACGAGGTTCTAAGCGTCTCGCGCGAGTGCGACGAGCAAACGCTAAAGAGCGCCTATCGTAAGCTGGCGCTGCAGCACCACCCTGACCGGAATCCGGACGACCACGCGGCGGAAGAGAAATTTAAAGAGGCGGCCGAAGCGTACGCGGTGCTTAGTGATCCGCAGAAGCGCGCGGCCTACGATCGCTACGGGCATCAGGCATTCAATGGGGCGGGCGCTCAGGGTTTCGATGAGACAGCGTTCGCCGATTTCGGGGACATTCTCGGCGACCTTTTCGGATTCGACTTTTTCGGCGGTGGCCAGCGGGGCCGCCGGAATACGAGAACGCAGCGGGGCGAGGATATTCGCTACGACCTCGAGATCAGCTTCGAGGATTCGATGCGTGGCTTGTCCGCAGATTTGCAAGTACCGAGGGCGGAGCCTTGCACGCGATGCCACGGAGTCGGTGCCGAGCCAAATGGCGGAATGATTACCTGCTCGGTCTGCAACGGCCGCGGTGAGGTGGTGTACCAGCAGAGTTTCCTGTCTATTCGCAAGACCTGCCCAAGCTGTGGCGGACGAGGCCAGGTAATTCGACAAGTCTGTACGCAATGCAGGGGCGAACGGTTCAATCGCGTAGAAAAGAAGTTAAAGGTCAACATACCGGCCGGGGTGGACACTGGCACACGGCTTCGGTTGTCGGGTGAAGGGAATCCTGCGCCGCCGGGCGGCCACTCCGGCGATCTGTACGTAGTGATCAAGGTTGCCGAGCACCCGATTTTCGAGCGGCGGGAAACAGATCTTTACTGTACTCTGCCAATCAACATCGCTCAAGCAGCGCTCGGAGCAGAGATTGCGATTGAAACCTTCGATGGTCCGCAAACAATTCGCATTCCTGAAGGAACGCAATCCGGGGCCGAGTTTAAGCTTCGGAATCTGGGTGTGCCGCATTTGAACAGCCGAGCTCGCGGAGATTTGTACGTCCATGTGGACGTCCAGGTGCCGAAAAAGTTGACCCGGGAACAGCGCAGAATGTTTGAAGAATTGTTGGGTGTTCTGCCGGTAGACAATGCGCCGCACGAGAAGAGCGTGTTTGAAAAGGTGCGCGACTTTTTCGGGTAAGTTACCACAGGCCTGGGGACGTATACGGCCGTGACCATAACGCGATACTGAGGAGGACGGCCCGCGCCCATGCGGCTTGTATCGACTGCAGATCGTGCTCGCTCTTGCCGGATGAGTCGAGAAAAGGTCGAATGCTCGTGATTACGACAGACGCGAACGCAATCGTATAGCGCAGTGGAACGAGAGGAGGCGTCTGACCCCGATCGGTCTGGTTTTTCTTAACAGGGGTGTGGCGTAGGCCGATTTCTTCCTGATAATTCAGCCAGTCGTGATCGTGAGGCCGGAGGCAAAGATCCGAGATCCATTGAACGAACCTGCGTTTGACCGCAGCCTTATATGCCTCGTCCGGCGTGCCGTCCGTCTTCAGGAACCACGCACTCAAATGGGGTTGGCGAGCGATTGCGGCGCGCCACGCATCGACGATTTGTTCGGACTGCGGTACGAGCGTTTCTGCCGCCACTCGAAGCCAACTCGCGTCTTCGTCAGTCCAGCCGACGGTCTGTTCCAGTTGCTGCAATTCGTCCATAGTGACGGTCGAATCGCTGACGGTCTCTCGACCGTAGTCATAGCCGGGTATTCGTGTTCTCTCGTTTCCGGTCATAATCCCGCGTCCGCTCGTTGAAGAAAGGAGCGATCCTCGATGAGAATGCAGCCTGACTCGTCGACTCGGGCAACGTTCTCCGCCGCCTCAGGATCACTCATCAACCGGTCGCGATATTGCTCATAGACAGCGAGACTGGGGAAGCCGATCAATGCGAGTGCGACGTCCGTCGGACCAGCTAATTTGGTCGGAAGAAAGTAGCCGATTAATTTCCCTCCACAGCGCTCAATCGGTGCTGGCCAGTTTCTCGCATACTTCTCGAAATGAGTGAGCTTGTGTGGGTCAAGTTTGTATCGGATGCAGAGTGTGAGCATAGGATGTTGTTCCGTTCGCTAGTTCCAGCCTAAGAGATTGAGGCGGCCGTTTACTTCGATCAGGATCGAAGTGTTTTCTACCTTCGCGGCGATACGATCACTGCATGGAAATAGGATCTGATATTGCCTCGATTGCCGGCTTGATTGGGGATCCCGTGCGGGCGACCATTCTGGCTGCGTTGGTCGATGGCCGGGCGCTGCCGGCGGGAGAACTTGCGTTTCTCGGCAACGTCGCGCCGCAAACCGCGAGCTTCCATTTGGGCAAACTCGTGGATGCAGCTCTGATCAGCGTGGAACGACAAGGCAAGTACAGCTATTACCGTTTGGCGAACGATGCCGTCGCCTCGGCACTCGAGTCCCTTGCGGCGCTCTCTCCATTGCGGAGTGAGGTCGAGAGCCAGTTCGAGAGTCGCCGGGAATCAGAGCGTGTCGGAGCGCTTCGATTCGCGCGTAGTTGCTATAAGCATCTGGCTGGCCGTCTGGCTGTCGAGATCAATCAGGCGTTGCTCAAGCGCGAGCTCATTCTGGCGAACGCTGATAAATCGTATTTCCTGACCGGAAAAGGCCGGAAATGGTGCCAGGATTTAGGCGTGCGACTCCCGAGGTCTGCGTCGAAGGGTGACAATGTAGGCCGCGCCTGCCTGGATTGGACAGAACGACGCCATCATCTTGGCGGTGAGCTCGGAGTTGCGTTTTTTTCTCGCTCAAAAGAACTTGGCTGGCTAGTTGCGAATCCTAAAACGCGGGCAATTCGCGTCACGCACGCCGGAGTTCGTGAATTGCATCAACAACTCGGAATCAGTATTCCGCTCTAAATTTTCTGCGCCCGTATTATGCCTCGGTGGAAGCGTCTGCAAGTAGAAATCCAGTGATACGCTGAGTGGTGATCGTGCGCACGTGGCGAAATGAGATTTAAGTTCCAAATCTAGAAAGGTACCGTGGATGCTGAAATCCGTTCGTCATGCCGCGAGAATGTTACGCAAGAATCCGGGCTTCACTGCGGTGGCAGTCTGCTCACTGGCAATCGGTATCGGTGCGACCTCCGCGATGTTCAGCTTTGCCGACGCGCTTCTGTTGCGCCCACTCCCGGTTTTTAAACCGAGCAGTGTTGCGGCCGTCACTACGGCTAGCTCGGCTGCTTTTGGTACGAACAACGCCATCTCGTACCCGGACTACGTCGATTTCCGCGACCGCAACCGAAGTTTTGAAGGCTTGATCGCGGCCTCTTATGCCACCTTTGGATTCAGCCCCAATCAGGTTGCCTTACCGCAGATGAAATTCGGCCTGTTTGTGTCGGGCAATTTCTTTCGCGTGCTTGGCGTGCAGCCGTCCTTGGGCCGCGGGTTCCGCGATTCTGAAGACCAAGCTGTGGGGCGCGATCCCGTGGTCGTGCTTGGTCACGACTTCTGGGTAAGCCAGTTTGGCGCAAGCCCTTCGGTACTTGGATCCAAAATCCGGCTTAATGGAATCGAGTTTTCTGTCATCGGCATCGCGCCCGAGCGCTTCACCGGTATCGATCAGTTTCTCCGCCCGGCTTTGTTTGTCCCGTTGGCGATGTCACCTCGAGCGGCTCAGGACAACAACCTCACTCGCCGCGATGTCCGCTGGCTCATCGTGAAAGGACGCATGATGCCGGGTGTGAGCGTGGCTCAAGCGCAGTCCGATCTGACCGCGATTGGGTCGCAGTTGCAGAAAATGTACCCCCAGACCAACCGCAACCAGCGAGTCACGGTTCAAAGCGAACTGCAGCTGCGCGCTGAACAATCGCCGCCGAACACTGCTTTGGTGGGGATGCTCGTCTTGCTTTCACTTTGCGTGCTGGCTGTCGCGTGCGCGAATGTCGCCGGGTTGCTGCTCAGCCGTGCCCGTGCGCGCTCCCGTGAAATCGCGGTACGGCTCGCGATCGGGGCTGCACGTGCCTCGCTCGTCCGGCAGCTTCTGCTCGAGAATCTTCTGCTGGCTTTGATTGGTGGACTGGCCGGCATAGCCGTTGCATATGGCGGCGCCAAGTTCTTAAGCCGCCTGCCCATCCCGTCCGATTTGCCCATTGTCTTTGAAATCGGACTCGATCGCCGCGTGTTGCTCTTCACCCTCGCGGTTTCGGTCGTGAGCACGCTTCTGTTCGGGCTTACTCCCGCGCTACGAGCTACGCGGCCTGACTTAGTTTCCGCGCTGAAGGCTGCAGACGCAGATAGCGCCGGGAAACGGCGTTTCTGGGGTCGCAACCTGATCGTCACGGGACAGGTCGCGCTCTCGCTCGTTTTGCTCGTCGTCTCGGCGGTTCTTCTGCAAGGGTTCCGGGACCAACTGACGCAAGGGCCCGGCTTTCGCACTGACCATCTATTTCTCACAAGCTTTGATACACAACTGGTTCATTACTCGGAAAATGAGGCACGGCATTTTTATAAGGAATTGCTTGACAGAACCAGGGCAGCCCCGGGTGTGAAATCCGCGGCTCTGACGTCGGTTGTACCGCTGATTGGCGGTGACAGTATGGGCATTGTCCCTGATGGCTATCAACTGCCGCGTGGTGAGGAAGCGCTGACGGTATTCGACGCCTACGTCAGTGACGGCTATTTCAACACCATGGGCATCCGTCTTCTTCAAGGGCGCAGCTTTCTCGAGTCGGATCAGCCCAGCACCCCGCGTGTGGCGATTGTTAACGAGCATCTTGCGAGCCATTACTGGCCCAAGGGAGAAGCTCTAGGCAAGCGATTCCATCTTCGGAACGCGTCTGGAGATGTTGTTCAGATCGTGGGTATCGCCAGAACAACCAAACATTTTTGGATCGCCGAGCCTCCGCTCGATTTCGTCTATTTGCCGTATACACAGAATGCAAGCCGTGCCGGAGGACTTGGGCCGACCTTATCTTCAGCGTTGACCGTCATCGCCCAGTCGGATACGCAAGACGCCTCCGCTATTGCACCCGTGCTGCGTCAAGTTGTGCGCGGACTCGATCCCAACATGCCTGTCTTCGATGTGCGAACCATGCAAGATCTGTACACACAGCGCGCTGTCAAGACTCCAAACATGATCGCCGAAAGCGTAGCCGGTCTGGGCGTAATGGGTCTGCTCCTGGCCACCGTCGGGCTATACGGCCTGATCGCATACTCCGTCAGCCGACGAACTCGCGAGATCGGCATTCGCATGGCGATTGGCGCGAATCGGCAAAACGTGATTCGAATGATTCTGAAACAAGGGCTCGCGTTGAGTTTGGCCGGGCTCGCAGCGGGTCTGGTCATCAGCTTCTTCGCCTGCCGCGTCCTCACGTCCGCAATTTGGATAGCTACGTTTGACCGCACGAATCCTCTGCTCTATGCAGCCATCGCGCTCCCGCTGCTTCTAATCAGCGTATTGGCAACCTACGCTCCGGCACGTCGCGCGTCGTTGGTGGATCCAATGCAGGCCCTACGGGATGAATGAGGAGTAAGAAATGGCAAGCAACTTCCGGCTTTCACTTCGCTGTGCTCACGATGCCCGCCTGGGGGTGAGATGCCTGAGACAGCACCCGGCTGGCGAGCTTTACGAACCGCAAGAGAACAACAAGCAACACGGCCCCCAAAACGTACGGCTCGGCTCCATGGCCATGCCGCAGCAGCTCAATCACCAGGATGAATGAAGCGAGCGTCAACAGAACCAAAGAGATTCCCCGCTGCAATCGCATGGAAGCCGAACGCACCCAAGGGTCGAGCGATACAGCGATTTGGCGTCCGCTGTCAGACTGCGTGCAACGCGATTTGATTTGACAACTGTTGCACGTGTGAGCTGGGGCGCGATAGAGAACGATCTGCCGCTCGTGATCGATTTCCGCGCGCATCAAAGGTATGCCCATTGGACATTGTCCCGGTTCAGCGTGAAATGGAAGGCGAGCGTATTCCGTTAGTGTAGATTCCGCCCTTCGGGCGGGGATTTTCAAGGCATCGGGGTCTACCGATCCGATGTGGTTTTTGGAGGAGCCGCGGAAG
>JBPCLH010000025.1:0-6162 GCA_051003475.1 Bryobacteraceae bacterium | reverse complement strand
AGTACCAGCGAACACAGAGCACGATAATCTCATCTGTAAAATGTCGTCCTCGAAACAGTGCTGCGCGCTTGCAAACCATCGAGCTTCACGCTATCAGATCATCCGCGCCTATTTGCAACACAGCCCTTCGCGTGACGAAGAGCGGCGCAGAAGATAAATCGCGAACACAAAGGCGAGAATCAGAAACCCGAGCAGCCCAAGCTCGACCATGCTGTTCCTAAACGAAACGCTTGCCGCTTCTCCTATTTGCGGATGGCCTTGCTCGGTCATCTTTGCCGCCTGCATGGTGATAACCAGGACACGCCGAATGGAGGCGATAAGGCCCACGATCAGAAATGGCTCCATGATGAGCGCTTGTGATCGCACCGAGATCCGCACGGTATGCAATAGTTCAATCAGCATCAGCACAAGAAGCAGTTGATCGAGCACGAGCAGCCCGTAATCGGCAGGCCCTTTGCCCATCGAGCCCCGCCACAGCAACGTGCCTGCTTGGAAGACCCCACCTACGGCAAGGCTTTCCTCCACCGCGACCCGAAAACAATGGCACGTTTCCAGCGGCAAGCCCAAACGTTTCCAGATACATTCGGAATCTGGTCACAACTATGCGGTTTAGAGCCAGACGCGGTTCAGAGCAATACCACTCAATGAATTGCTCCATTGCAAACTGGTAGGCTCGGCGAGACCCGAGCGAGTTGAGACTGTTCAAGACGGCCGACTTGGCATGATCCAGGTCGGGCAAATGAAGGATGGTTCTGCGACAGTTTGGCTTTGTGTTCTTTGCCATGCACGCGGTCTCCTGCACCGCGTATGGCATTAGGTCACAGAAATCGGAACGCGGCTAGCGTGATGGCGATTTTTCGCGACAGTGATCTGCCCGATGCGTAAGCCAGCACTTTGATGAACGACGACTGAAGTTCCGCACAACGGGAGAAGTTACTGAACGCGGGTCACTGGGTTTACGCACGTTTCGTAAATCGGTGACGAATAGGGTAGGCACGTTATTAAAATTCCATCGACCACTCGACGTGGATTTTTCACCACACTGCTTACTCAAGCGCGCCCACAGCGGTTCGAACCAACGTCAAGCGTCTTCATCGGTTCTGCTCGTTTCCTCGATTGCCCATCCTGGTGAGCTCGCGAAACAGCCACGACTTGGCCATCTTCCAGTCGCGCAATACCGTTTCTGGCGAAATTTGCAGGACATCGGCCGTTTCCTCCACACTCAGGCCGCCGAAGTATCGGAGTTCCACGACGCGGCCTTTCCGCGGATCGATCTTGGACAAGGATGCCAGCGCTTCATCCAGAGCGAGTACTTCGACTCCCCGTGCACGCGTCCCTAGCAAAGTCTCGTCGAGTGGAACGTGCACAATATCCCCGCCGCGCTTGGCATACCGACGGTTGCGGGCATGGTCCACAAGAATGCGCCGGATCATTTGCGCACACAAGGCAAAGAAGTGAACTCGGCTTTCGCAGCGTATGCCACGCGCGCGAATCAATTTCATATACGCCTCGTTTGCTAGCGCAGCGGATTGGAGCGTGTGGTCCGCTGCGCGGCGCCCGAGATGCTGCCTTGCTATACGTCGCAGCTCCGGGTAGACCACAGGAATGAGGTGGCTTAACGCTTCCTCATCACCGTTGCTCCAGGCAACGAGCAACCGGCTTATGTCCGGGGGACACTCGAGCGTCATGGAGTCTACGACAAGTTTTACACAATTAAGACAGCTTTCATGACAGTTTTCGGACATAGTTCGCGGTGTATTAGGTGTCACGCTCGTTATAAGGTTCGGACGGTTTGTTATAAACTCGACCCAGGCCTTAACGGATATCGCGTTAACGCGCGTGGCGGTGCTACAAGGAGGCCGCATGTTGATCGATCGATGGCACGAGATCGAAAGGCTGTACCATGCCTCATGCGATCGGAAACCTGAGGAGAGGCGTGCGTACCTTGAACGTGAATGCCGTGAGGACGAGGCCCTCCGACGTGAAGTTGAGTCACTGTTAGCAAACGACGATCTGGCTGTGCGCTTCCTTGAATCCGACCCCGAAGCGCCAGAAAAGCCGTCTGCGCCAACGATTCCAGTAAACGGAAAGATCGGGCCTTACGTAATAGTGGAATTCATCCAGGCGGGCGGAATGGGCGAGGTATATAAAGCCAGGGATATCCGTCTGGACCGCATGGTCGCGATCAAATTCCTTCCGCACGCCTTTACTGCCGACCCCGCAGCACTCGAACGCTTTCAGCGCGAAACGCGCGCCACCTCGGCTCTGAATCATCCTCGTATCTGCACCATTCACGATTCGGGCGAATATCGGGAACGGCCGTTCTTCGTCATGGAGCTCCTGGAAGGACAGTCGCTTCGGGACAGGATCGCCGAAAAGCCTGTGCCGGTACCGGAGCTGCTAGATATTGCGGTGCAGACTTGCGATGCGCTTCAGGCGGCGCACGCAAAGGGGATTGTGCATCGCGACATCAAACCCGCGAACATCTTCGTATTGCCCACTGGGCAAATCAAAATTCTGGATTTTGGTCTGGCAAAGCTTGCCACCGAACGCCATTTAGCAACCCCCACCAGTGGCGCGATGCTCGACAACGACGAAACGATTACCGGCATAACCCTCACTCGGCCCGGCAGCGTCATGGGGACGCTCGCCTATCTCTCGCCCGAGCAGGCGCGCAGCGAGGAAGTGGACGCTCGTACTGACATCTTTTCCCTCGGAGTAGTGCTGTACCAGATGGCGACGGGCCGGCCGGCGTTTCGCGGCGAGTCATCGGCAGAACTCATCGGCGCTATTTTGCACCACATTCCGGTGAAACCATCAGCATTAAACCCGGCGGTTTCCGGCAGCCTAGAACGCATTATTCTAAAGACTCTCGAAAAGGACCGCGCAACGCGCTATCAGTCAGCCAGGGAACTGCTGGGGGATCTCGAGAAATGCCAGCGTTCTCTTGCAACCGCTCCAAGGACGCGGCGGTGGCTCCTGGTGTCCTCCGGCGGAGCAGCGGCGGCGCTTGGCGCCGGAGTGTTCCTGCCTCGCCTATCCGTCTTCGCACCGAAGCACAAGACCATGGTCGCAGTGCTTCCGCTCGAAAATCTCGATGGGGATCCAAAGCAAGCCTACTTCTCAACAGGCCTGCATGCGGAGATGATCTCGATCCTTGGACGCCTTTACCCTGACCATCTGGGTGTGATTGCACAGCCTTCGGTGCAACAGTACCAGGGGACCAAGAAGCCGGTGGACCAAATCGGGAGCGAGCTGAACGTCGACCACGTGGTCAAAGGAGCGGTCCATCGAGACGGAAACCGTGTACGCATCTATATGCAACTGATTCGGGTTAAGGACCAGAAGCAGCTCTGGCGTGGGACTTACGATCGAGATCTACATCAGATTCTTGCGTTGCAGGCTGAGGTCGCCCAAGCCGTTGCACAGGGGATCGAGCGAAGTCTGCGGCCCAACCCGGATGTACAACTCACAATGACCCGCTCACTCGACCCCCAGGCATTTGAAGCGTACCTTCGTCAGGATTATGCCAAGGCCATCGCGATCGATCCTTATTATGCTCCCGCTTACGCAGGCTTGGCTTCGAACCTGTACTTCGCAACATTTTTCGGAGCCGGCCCGCCGCGGGATGGATTCGGGCACATGATGGAAGCGGCAAAGAAGGCTGTCGAGCTGGATCCGACGCTCGCGAGCGGCTACGCGAACCTCGCCCTCGCCAAACTCCACTGGCAGTACAACTGGGCCGATGCAGAGCAGAGCTTTCGGCATGCCCTACAGCTCGATCCCAGCGACGCCGACGCTCGCCACGACTACGCGCATTTATTGCTAAAGATGAACCGAGGCCGAGAATCTGCCGACGAGTGCAAGCGCGCCGTTGAAGTCGATCCCTTTAACTCGGACCTGATAGCTTGCCTAGGCTGGCACGATCTATGGGCGGGCAATTACGATCAGGCTATTGACTCAACTCGTCGGGCACTCACCTTCCAAGCCGATCACGGCTGGGCGTTGATGATCATGGGCTGGGCCTATGAACAAAAAGGGATGTTCCAGGAAGCTTTGGCCGCGCTGCGGAAATCCTTCCCCGGCGCACTGCGAACATCATCTGTCGCCCATGTGCTCGCGCGTTCCGGAAACCGGCCTGGCGCCGAAAAACTCCTCGGCGAACTGCTTGACCAATCCAAACGAAACTATGTTTCGGCGTATGACGTCGGCGCCATCTACGTGGGACTTGGGGATACGGGGAGCGCGCTGCAATCGTTGGACAAGGCCTACGAGGAACACGCCGGGTTTATGCCTTACATAAGCCTCGATCCGCGCCTCAAGCCGCTTCGGCACGATGCACGTTTCGAAGACTTACTGCATCGCATGGGCCTCCCGAATCAGCAAGCATAAGACTCGGCATCGCGCAGAATTGCGCGCGATGCGATCTCAGTAACCTGCCGTCACTCGGACTGCGGTGAAACTTTTTTCACTGCTGGTGACAGTTTTTGGACAGAGTTCCCGGTATTAAGGGTGCTAGCGTATGGAATCCAATTTGCAGTGCGGCTCCAACCGCCACACGCTGGACCTATCGAGCAAGGAGAAAAATCATGAACAAGAACTATATCGCTCTACTCACTCAGCAGGTAATCGTTGTGTCTTTTGTGACGTGTCTCTGGACGCATCCTGCAAACGCACAGCTTGGCAAGGGTTTCATCACGATCGACCCCCCCAAATCGGTCCACACCACCGCTTTTGGCATCAATAATGATCGCAAAATCGTGGGAGCGTACTTCGATGCGGCGGGTTTTGAGCACGGATTCTTACGGAACGAAGACGGTGGCTTCGTTACCATCGACCATCCCAAGGCACAGAAAGTCAAAAATCTCCTCGGCACGGAAGCGCGCGGGATCAATTCGACCGGCATGATTGTCGGAGCTTACTGCGCCGCTCTCCCGTGTGATTTTGTAAGTGTAATCAAAGGGTACTTGCTGAACAAAGACAAGGGCGGCTACGACAAGAACGATTTTACGACCCTGGAAACCCCAGGCCATATCAATTCGTATCTCCAGCGCATCAACTCAGAAGGCGATATCGTTGGCTGCTACCACGACAAAGACACTATGAAGACCATGCACGGGATTATCTGGGACGACCGCAGGATGACTGCGCTCCCGGTGCCCGCCTCGATGAACAACGGGATCAATGACCGGGAAGCGGTTGCTGGTTTGTACACGGATCTCACCACCGGAATGACGCATGGCTATCTGCTCAGAAAGGGCGTTCACAGACTGATCGACTTTCCGGGCGCTGCTGCCACCAGCGCTTGGGACATCAACAACCAGGGCCGGGTCGTCGGCATCTATTTTAAAGATGGCTCGTTGCACGGATTTCTCTGGCATAAGGGGAAGTTCACGTCGGTAGATATTCCGGGTGCGGTCGGGACTCGCGTATTTGGAATTAATTCCGTGGGGGATATCGTAGGAGAGTACGATGATGCGACGACGGCGCATGGTTTTCTGCTGCACTGGCGAGACTACGAGGACTGGGACGATTGACGGCGGCACTTGCTATTGGCCGTCGTGCGGCTGAAGCGTTTTGATGCACCTCCGGGAAAAACCGCGTAGCTTTGGGCTCATTCATGGCGAGAGAGGCTCCGGCTCTTGCTGAAAAGCTGAGCTCTAGGGAAAAGTTGCATTTCAATAGATTGCTGAAGGATGCGCCACGACCCCGAATCTCAATTGGATGTGCGGTGGCTTGCAACGCGCTGCCGCGCATCTTCTTGCTTGGATCGATTTACCTAGCATTGAAAGCGCACGCCCTCACCATAAATAAGTTACTCTCAATGTGGTCGCGAAGGTAGAGCAATCGAGGTCACGACGAAACCACGCGTCTATATGTCGAAAAGTTCAATTGCATGTTGTCGCTACTTTGATCGATCTGCCTCCGGGATGCAGCACCGTAGGAAAGTTTGGATCAGATAGCGTTTGCCATTCAAAAGTCCGTCCACCGCATCGGTGATATTTCTGCCAATCTGACTCATCCACAATCCATTAGCGCTGGACGCTATGCCTGCGATTTCCACTCTCCGCGTGGACAGATCAATGAAGAACAGGACAAAGAAGCGCTTCAACCCTCTGGAGGTCCATACCTCCACGGTGAAGAAATCCGCTGCTACGATCA
>JBPCLH010000024.1:0-10926 GCA_051003475.1 Bryobacteraceae bacterium | reverse complement strand
CCTGACCATCCAAACGCCTAATCTAATTCGCCGCGATTAGCCGCAATTAGCCGCGGCATTGCTCCCCACACGCGATTTCGTTTGATTTCAATTACCTAGGGCCCGTGAGTTTCGCGTCAAATTGGTTTCCTGCGACAACCAACTCATGCCTAGCCACATTGCCGTTGTAGACGTTCTGTACGATGCATGGGTCGCTTCCAAACCAGCCATTCTTTATGCAATCGCGCGCGCTCTTGGGATCGAGGTCGGGAAGTAACGGCAGATGCAATCTGAGGCCCACCGATTTCTCGAGATGCTGTTCGCTGGCAAGCCGAACGAGCTACATATTCTGGTCTGGACGCTGCACGACAAGACATCTCACTGGTTCACCGAAGTCCAACATGCGGCACAATTCGTTCTGGGCAGAAAAAGACACGACGTCTATGTAGGTGTCGGACTTGCGGCCCGTGACTACGGCGCGACGAATCGCTGCCCTTCGGATGAGGTAGCCGGTATCTGCGGCTTTTGGGCCGACTTCGATCTGAAGTCGGACGCTCACCCGAAGTCTCTTCCGGCCACCATCGAGGATGCTCTCACAATCGCGCCGGCTCCTCTTCCACCCACTGTCGTCATCAATACCGGCAATGGCGTGCACGGATGGTGGCTATTTAAGGAGCCGTGGATTTTCGACACTGATGATGAACGCGCGCAAGCGGCTACTTTGATTTCGCGGTTACACACATTGCTGCGCTACAACTCGAGCCAGCGTGGGTGGGCTTTCGACAGACTGTCTGATCTTGCGCGTGTTCTCCGGATTCCCGGCACAGTCAACGCTAAAGATCCAAATAATTTAAAACACGTTACCGTTCACTCCGTAACTCATCATCGCTACAATCCTTCCGATTTCGAGCCACTCTTGGATGACCTCGCCATTCCTAATTCAAACGCCGAACAACGTACGGCGAAAGAATGGGCTGAGCGCTTCGCCGACAAGGCACTCATTATCAACCTGAACGCCCGCATTCCCCAGGAGTCGCTAGAACGCTGGACGGGGGAGGACCTGCGATTCAGGAAGACCTGGTTCCGGCAACGACATGACCTCAAGGACCAATCGCAATCAGGCTATGATATGGCGCTCGCGGACTTCGGTATGGACGCCGGTTTGCCCGAACAGCAGATTGTAGATCTGATCGTCCATCACCGATTGCTACATCAGCAAAAGCAGCGTACAAGCCTAGACTACTTCCAGAGAACCATTGCGCAAGCTGTTAAGAAGAGTGGCGAGACTGATATATGGTTGCCAGCAGCGTCACCTGATGCCACGACAGCGCCGGCACCCTTCCCTCCCCCAGGCTCCCCACTCGGCGATGAAGCTTCTGTCGCGACAAAAAAACCGGTGAATTCGCCGGCTCTGAAGGCGCAACTCTGTGATCGCATCTCCGAGATTTTAGAAGTGCGCGTTTACCGTATTGTGAAGATCACCGGGAACCAGCCTTTCTACCGCATGGAATTGGAGGGCGGCAAGATCGAGTTCGCGAGTGTCGCCAAACTCGTGACCCAGATGCACGTGAGGCTTGCCGTAGCCGGCGCGCTGAATAAACTCTTTCCAAAGCAGAAACCCAAAGCATGGGAAAACATTGCGCAGATGATGCTCGATGCGGTGATCGAAGAAGACGGCGGTGAGGAACTGGAAGTCGAAGGCGCGGCGCGTATGTACATCACCCACTACCTGTCCACGACGGCCTTCATTCCGTGTATCGAGGGCCAGAGCACTCAGAGCGCACGAATGCCCATGGTTTACGAAGGACACATAGCCATCTGCTCAAGTGACCTCCAGATGTACGTGAACAAGACGACTCTCCAAAATCTCTCTGTGATGGCAATCGTCGGAATGCTGTCCTCGTTGGGCGCCAAGAGCACTCGGGTTCGCGGACGGAACTTCAAGGAACAAAGCCGGTGGCTTCTTCCGCAGAAGGAGTTCGATCCTGCGGATTACTCGAAATCCGACATCGAGGACGGTCCCCATGACACTGAATGAGAACGCGACCGGAACTCTCGATGAAATCGGCGACAAGGAGCACGCGGTCACGTCAGAGTACCGGATCTTCGGAGCCCCGGGAACCGGGAAAACTACAAATCTAAGCCGTCAGGTTACCCGAGCAGTAGAAAAATACGGTGTCGATGCCGTTCTGGTGACGAGTTTTTCGCGGGCGGCCGCGGCAGAGTTGGGCGGGCGCGATCTGCCTATCAGTTCGAACAAGATTGGCACTTTGCACTCGCATTGCTTCCACGCCCTCGGTGCGCCTCAGATTGCGGAAGCGAATGTAGAGGAGTGGAACAGTGAGAATCCATACCAGTCGGTTACGTCTGTGAAAAAGCAGTGGCGGCTCGACGGCGAGGATTCGATAGAGAACGCCAGCAGCCTGATGAGGAAGGCCGGCGATTCGCTACTTCAAGAGCTAAACCGTGTTCGCGGGTTAATGCTCAGCCCCGATTGTTGGCCGGCCAATGTGCGCGATTTCTCCCGAAAGTGGTCCCGCTATGAGCAAAAACGAGGTCTGTTCGACTTCTGCGACCTGATTGAGACGTGCTTGCGAGATTTCGCAACGGCACCTCAAAGACCGTCCGTCATTTTTGCGGATGAGGCGCAGGACCTAAACGCGATGCAGTTGCAGTTGATTCGGAACTGGGGCAATCATACCGAATATTTCATCCTCGCCGGCGACGACGATCAGACGATCTACCCCTTTACCGGCGCTTCCCCCGATGCGATCCTCGATCCTGACATCGCGGACGATCACAAGATCATCCTCAAACAGAGTTATCGTGTACCTCGAGCCATCCACAAAGTTGCAAATCGGTTGATTCACGGCGTAACGAGGAGACAAGAGAAGGTTTATCTGCCCCGGCCAGCACTTGGTTCTGTGCACCAGCTAAATACCGGGACCTACAAATCGCCCGAATATTTCATTCTCGCTACAGCTATAAAACATCTGGAGCAAGGCAAGACGCTCATGTTCCTGGCATCGTGCTCCTACATGTTGCAGCCGGTTTTGCGCGTACTGAGGAAGAATGCCATTCCATTTCATAACCCTTACAGGAAGGCGAATGGCTTCTGGAACCCGCTTCGGACGGGTAGCCCGCTTTCGGCTGCAAATCGGATTCTTTCGCTTCTGATCGGCCACCCTGAGTACGGCGAAGGTCACTGCGCGTGGACGCACAGACAATTGGTGTTGTGGACTGATTGGCTGAATGAGGACGGAACGCTCAGGGCTGACGCAAAGGCTCAACTGCAATCGTTCGCAATACACGACCCTGTAACGGTCGAGCGACTGCGTGAGCTATTCGAACCGAAAGCGTTTCGCTCGTTTCAGATCGCTCATGCGGGCGGCCCTGACGCCATGCTTCAGTGGTGGCGCTCCCGCGTCACGGCCGACGTACACAGTCGCATTCAGTTTCCCGCAGACGTTGCGGCTCGTCACGGTACACATGCGCTCATCGATGTCCCGCAAGTGGTAGTCGGAACCATCCACTCGGTCAAGGGCGGCGAGGCAGATGTTGTGTACCTATTCCCCGATATGAGCCACACTGCCGATGCTCAGTACCAGAGATCCGGCCAAGCGCGCGATTCCATCATTCGCCTGTTCTACGTAGGCGCCACACGGGCTCGAGAAACACTTTATATGTGTCAGCGCGATACAGCAATGGCGATCGCCATTCCATGAAGGTCTGGACTTGAACATGTTTACGGATAACGGTACTCTCCATGTGCTGACAGGAGGCGTCCGGTTGAACAAACGAGTCCAGCATCCCAAGGTGCACGAGCGGAAAGATCGCGGAAGCTATTACTGGTTCTTTCGATACTGGGATGACGAACTCCTCCCGGACGGCTCGATCAAGACCAGCCGCAAGTTCCAGACGATTGGCCCCAGCCGGGGTGAGAATGCGATTGGGAAACGCAAAGCCGAGGACGAGCGCGACAACTTTTTTGCGAGATTGAACGCTGCGCGTACACGCTCTGAGGCCGCAGTGGCGGCCCACCAGTCGATCGACGTCAGCGCAATTCTCTTCGGCAAGCTCGCGGAGATGTGGCGCGCCGATTACGTCGACAATCACAAGATCAAGCTTGCCCAGCCGACCCGCGAGAAATACCGCTCGCGTCTCAATAACCATATCCTGCCGCGCTGGAAGGATACCCGGATTGGCCAAATGCGGGCTAAGGAGATCATCGACTGGCTGCAGCGCGAGTGCTCTTCCTGGCACATGATGATTGATCTCCGAAACATCATGAGCGGTATCTTCACGCGCGCGCAGGAATGGGAGATTCTCGATGAGACGTTTGCAAATCCTATGCGGCGCGTCAAGCTTGGCCGGAAGTGGATGGTGCGGCCCGAGCGCATACTTTCCGAAGAAGAAACTGTTGATGTTTTGGTACATCTAGACGATCCGCAGCTACTGATCTGTGAGACATGTATTTCGACCGGCGCCCGAATCTCTGAAGTACTCGGGCTTCAACTGAAGTACCTCGACCTGGCTAAAGGCACAATCATTATTCGCCAGCGTCATTGTCGTGGCGATGTCGACGAGCCGAAGACGAAGAACAGCAAGCGGACGTTGACGCTAGGCTGCCTTTCGGATCGTTATCGTGAATGGATTACGAAGAAGGCGATCGCAAAACCGGCGGACTGGCTATTTCCCCAGCCTGAAGACGCCACTAAGCCGATGTGGGATTCCGGTGTCCGGAAGGCACTGAAGGCGGCGGCGAAACTAGCCGGATGCGATTTCGAGGGGTTCGGCCTGCACTCGTTCCGGCGCGCCAATATTACTTGGCGGCAGGAAGTCGGGGGGAGTGCCATCGAGGCCAGCAAGATCGCCGGCCACGCGACTGTCAGCATGACCAACGATTACACGCATGTACAGCTGAAGCGGCAGGACGAACTGACACGGGCGATTCAGCAGCGTTTGGCGAACGCAGCCAAAGAGCCGCATGCCGCGTAGCTGAAACAAATTCTGGGTAGTGGCGTCGTCTGAAATTAAGGTAAGGGGGTCTTAGCGGGGAGATGAGCGCGAGTCGTGCGTTGATCTGTGCCGTTTCAGTTCGAGCCTGGTCTCCTTCGCATTCGTTTCGTAGATGTAGCACTTCGAGTTTTGCTGCATCGAACGAGCCGTGATCTCCAGTACCAGCGACACCAGCCATGCGCAAGGTACCCCCGACAAGCTTTTTCTGTGGCATCGAAAAGCGAATCTGAGAGAACACACGGCAGGTCTCGCAAAGGGCGTGCACCGTTCCACAATCGTATCGCGCCCAGAGTCGCCCTAAAATTTTGGTAGTGTCCCTAATTTTGCAATGACGCGTCAGTGTCGCTGCCATCGAGCAATTTGTGGCCCGTCAGCCGTTCGTGATCTTCGACCTCAGCTCTTGCGAGAGCATACTCCTCGTCGGCGGCTTTACACTCACAGCCATTTCCTCAATGCGATCCGGTCCGGGAGCGCCAATCGGTCAGCTACGTCTCTTTTCCTTTCGGTTCTTGAGAGCTTGGCTTGGAGGGCGCTACATTCCGGGCAGAGCTGCATTATTCCACAATCCCATCGCGCCGACCGGATCTATCAAAGGCACCGTGTTACGAAAAAGTCAAGCCCGTCAAAATTCAAGTAGTGGCTCAATTTGGGCATGAGCACCCTCTAATAATCTGAGGGCTTCAAAATATGCAAGCTGATCACCTCATTTGGCACGAGCGGGTCTACGAGATCGGTTGGGCATGTGCGTCATCGACTGCCGCCAACAATTCGATATCGGCCGACGTGTAGCGTTGCGGAAAACGATGCCGGCGGTAGCTGGTCTCTTTCACCACGCCGCGCTCGCGAAAACGCCGCACCAGCCGGTCCACCTGCGCACAGCTCAGCCCGGTCATCTTGATCAAATACCGCATCACCAGTCCACGCACGGCACTGCTGCGCGCGGAGCGTCGCTTCCACCCAACTGTAGGTTTCCTCCCGATCAACTGCCTTCAGACGTACTTCGTCGCTAGCATGATCACCTTCACCGACCCGCAGTGTCGCCCGCCGCTCCTTCCGCCTTTCTTCCGCCTGCGATCCTTTCAGATCTTCAGCATCATCTTGCGTTAGAAACGGCCCCCGGCTTCAGCGTCATCTTGCATTGGAAAAGACTGTAGATTTCCAACACTTCTCTGACGGGGTCGCCGGCCACATGTATCCGACACAACGCCCGGCATTCGATCCCCTTCCGCAGATCGTTCCAACACCCGCTGGTATCGCTCTATATAAGGAGAAAAAATGTTGTCTCGTCATTGACAAGGCGACGGTCGCAAGGCGGTTCCAACCGCGCGCGTGAAAGAGCAATTACCTCGCCTTTCCACATGGGACGACTGGAGTCCGGGCGGAGTCCAAACCCCAGTTAAACCGCGGTGGCGTCCAAATGGCGTCCAAATCGTCTCAGAGTAAGTCCTTTGTTTTCAGCATGCGATCTGTCTAAGTGATTGATCCGTCAGCCCTGAAAAGGCTGGCGTCGGCGGTTCGATTCCGTCCCTGGCCACCATGTTTCTAATGGAATACAGGCGCTCAACGCCGGCCTTTTATTTCCAATTCCGCCTCGCCAATCTTTGTCTAATGTAGCTCTGTGAGGCACTTGGCCACAAAGCTCTAGTGCAGATTTCAAGGTGTGCGACAGGGTTGTATCAGTTGTGATTCTTACTTCCCGTAAAATTTTGCCCGTCACTGGATTCCGTTGGATCACGTTCTTTGATAGTTCGCTAACGGTTTAGCTAACAACATTAACTGTGTCCAGGAGTTGACTTCCCCGCGTTTCCAGTCCGGTTTGGCTTCGGTTAGACCAGGTTGACGAAATGCTTCTGCACGTCGTAGAACGGGCTTGTCGGATGGACCGATCAGCGTGTCAACAGCACGCCAATTCCATAGTTGCGTTTTGGATTCTCGATGAATTCGAAGTGTTCGAAATGTATCTTCACCTCGTCCCAAAAGCGCTTCACTCCGAACGGTCTCTCCGGGATGAAATCAGCTGCGCCATAATTGAACTCCGTGATGTCGTGGAACGCGATGAGGCCGCCAGATCTGACCAGTGAGCTGTACATCTGGAAGTCAGACTTCACTCCGTCATAAGTATGATCACCGTCCAGGAAGATAAAATCGAGCTTCGCGCCTCCAAGCATTTGTTCAATCTTCTGGCGCGTTAGGGCACTATGGGAATCGGCGCGGACGAGGTCAATTTGCTGGCCAGGTTGTGCGAACGAATGATAGAGTGGGATTCGCCAAATAGGGTATCCATCGCCGAATTCCCCGCCCGGGAGGTCCACGCTGATCAGATGAGCATCCGGAGCGGCTGTGCGGGTGAATAAAAATAGGCTTCCGCCATTCGCAGTTCCTATCTCGAGGGTTGTTTTGGGCCTAGCTTCTGCTACTAATAGCAGCAATTGAGAGATTTCAGAGCGAACCTGAAGTGGTGTGATGGACCCGCTCGTGGAGCCGCCCCCGGTCGAGTAGGCAAAATCCAGAAGTTTCTCGAGATCCGTAAACTGCCGATTCCGAACTGACAGCACTGACGAATACGTTTGTACCGTCTCGAATGTCGCATTCGCGCTGTGTTTCACTAGCGCGGCTGGCCCGGCATTCCGCCATAGTCTCTGCGCCTTTTTGAGAATTGCTGATCTCATCTCATGACCTTTATGATCTACTTCTCCGAAGTGCGAAAGCGGCGCTAGACTCGTTCAAGTGCTCTAAAGAACAGAATTCCCAATTTGCAGATTATCAAGGCATCGGCCAGGGGCGGGTAGATGTCATGCGGATTTTAGATTGCTCGGCTGCTCTGGCTCTACCAAGGGCGATTATATAGTTGACAAAATGCTTCAGTCAGCGCATACTTGAAGTATGAAAGCCCCTGAGCCAACAACACTTCAAGAGGCCATCCTATACTTCTCGAACCCTACAAATTGCCGTGAGTATCTGGTGGCGCGCCGCTGGCCCAAGGGCGTCACCTGTCCGCGTTGCGAGGGCACAAATGTTCTCTTTCTAGAGAAATACAATCGCTGGCATTGTCGAGAAGGACACGACGCTCCACAGTTCACGCTAAAGACCGGAACCGTGATGGAAGATTCTCCTATCGGCCTGGACAAGTGGCTCACCGCGATGTGGCAGATCGTGAATTGCAAAAACGGAATCAGTTCGTGCGAAGTCCATCGAGCCATCGGAGTAACACAGAAAACTGCGTGGTTCATGGATCACAGAATTCGATTCGCACTCGGTATGGATTCGGGCGAGAAACTTTCGGGTCACGTCGAGGCCGACGAAACTTTTATCTGCGGCAAGGCTCGGAACATGCACGTCGGAAAACGGAAACGCCGAATTACTGGAACGGGCACGAAAGACAAAACCGCAGTGATGGGGATTATGGAGCGCGGCGGTAAAGTTCTTACCACTGTGGTTGCTAATCGGAAGAAACATGCGCTCCAATCCGAAGTGAAGAAACACGTTGAAGCCGGAGCCGCGCTCTACACCGATGCACTGCTTTCATACGATGGACTCGCCAGTAATTACGCGCACCAAGTCATTGATCACGCCGTGCAGTACGTGGACGGGCAGGTGCACACGAACGGCCTAGAAAATTTCTGGTCACTACTGAAACGGGGTATAAGTGGCACCTATGTTTCCGTCGAGCCCTTTCACTTGTTTCGATACCTCGATGAGCAAGCCTACAGATTCAATCACCGCACGATGACAGACGCGGAGCGATTTGATGTTGCCGTAAAGGGCATCGTCGGCAAGCGGCTTACCTTCGATCAACTCACTGGCAAGACAATCGAAGTCGAAAGGCAGCTCAACAATTAAACGGCGTCAAGGACGCGGTAAGCGGCGATTCGTGGCTTGATCCGTCCTTAAGATATTCCTTGTTGGTGCGGGGTTGATGTTGCTTTCAAATACTCCGGGAAGGGTTCACCGCTCTCAACTTTCCTTCTGAGGTCAGCGACAGCGCTCTTAAGTTCGCGTGCCCGCCTCTGGCTCTGTACCAAATTCTCTTCGGCCTCGGCTAAAATCCTAGCCCACTCGATTTGTTCAGTTTGTTGTTCATTTTCGCTTGCTTTAAACTTGTCTTCATTTACGCTTGACCTTGATGGGAACTGAACAACATCCGCTGATTCGCGCCGCTGAGGAGGAACTCTCATCATTGCTGAAAGCCATGGCCGACATTGATCATCAAAGGGCCGACCTTCAGCAGAAGATTGAGGTGGTGGCCCATACGCTCACAACACTGAAAAAGACCTATGGACAACCAGGAAATCAGGAGGTCTTTGGAGACTTCATCGATCCTAATCTTGGGGTTACGGAGCAGATCCGCGAAATTCTAAAGAGCAAGTTTTCGGTTCTTCTTCTTCCCACCGTGGTTAGAGATTATCTTGAGTCGCGTGGATTTTCGCTCAACTATGACAATCCAATGGCTATGGTTCACCAAGTTCTTCGCCGACTAGAGACTCAAAAGGAAGCAGAAAGCGAGGAGATGGCGGGCGGAGGCAGAGCGTACCGTTGGAAACCGCCAGAATCTATCGGGGGGATGATTCTCAGGCCCGCGCCCCGCTCATTTGAAAAGTTTCGCTGGGAATCTTACACACAAGGTGACGAAGGGAAAGAAATGAGGGCCATAGCCTCTACCGCCCTAGTTCACCGACGGCGGGGGCGTTAACCGAGCTAGGGCGCTGCTTTCAGAGTGCCACGCCCTAGCTCCAAGGTGAACGCTGTAGCGTTACCGCGCGGCGACTTGCGGCGTCGCACCCTATTTTTATTGTCTCATCGAAGTCAAGGGCGTTTGGTAGTGTCCTAAATGGACACTACCGGGCGTTTCATTCAGCGCTACGATGGAGATGGAATGAAGCCAGCGCCAGCACCGAACGTACCGGGTAAAACCGAGGCCGAAAGGTTCGACAACGCCGTCCGCAAGGTGTTCAGTGTTTCCAAGGAAGCGTACCTGAAGGAAGAGGCTAGGCTGAAACGGGCGAGAGCAACAAAAAAGCGGGCGCAGAAATCCGCCTGATGCGGGGTCACTTTTTCAGGATCGCTAAAGGCCGATGAGAGATCCTAGCAGACCGGTGAGCGCAAGTATGGCCTTAATACGAAACTCCCAAATGTCGTGTTGTTCGTTCCGTACCTTCCTCTGCAATGCTAGGTATGATTGCTTCCTAAGATAACGGTGATAGCATTTCCCATTTTCCCAGTGAGAGTCGCATCCCTCCGGAAGCGGTATCTCGCTGAGATCAAGATGAAACTTGGTAGCAGTTTTTAGCAAACTACGTGTTGCTAGGTGACTAAGCTCATCCCGGTACTGTGCAGTTTCCACTTCCCATTGTCCTGCTATACTCTGCTGCTCGTCCCAGTGGCGTGCTTTTTCGGCTTTGTCGTATTGCTTTTCGAAAAAGCGGTCTAGCGTGTGAAGTCGAAGACCGTAGTACCAACTCGGGACCAGTGCTTCCATCGTTCGCGTAACTTGGCCCCGAATGTATCTGAGTGATGCGACCATTCGGAATGAGCTAGCGCCCGTTTGCGGTTTTGTCAACTATATAGTTACCCTACCAAGGCAGGCACCAAAATACTACTGCCCCACCGCGCTACCTTCATCAGGAGCCGGCGAACCTGTTGCTGCTGCTTTTCAAAATCGGTGCGATTCGTGCGGATACGACCTTTTGAGGCGACGAGCGCGAACAAGATATGACGTCGCCCGTAAGTGCGTTCGTCGCATCCTGTCACTTGATGGATGTAGCGCATGGGCTAAATCGGAAAGAAGTCGCTTGCAAATTCTTGGAGCCGGACGCATGATGTGCCGAATCTTTTTGTGGTCGACGGCAGCAACTTTGTCACTTCCGCGAGGCAGCAGCCGACTGCGACCATTCAGGCGCTCGCCTATCGCTCGGCTGATCACATGATTCA
>JBPCLH010000023.1:0-3762 GCA_051003475.1 Bryobacteraceae bacterium | reverse complement strand
ATCACCGGCCAGAGCAAAAAGCTTTTCCGCTTGCGCGTAAAGCGGGCCGGCATCGGCCCAATTGAAAAGATCTCTCAGGTGTTCGGCTTGACGCAGAAGGACGGCGGGATCGTTCTTGGTCTGGGCGCCGCACTTCGCCGCCAAAAAACTTCCGACGATAAGTAGCATTAGGCGGCGTAACAGCATTGCTCACCCACGAACTTAAATTGTGCCAGACGTCAATCTTGGATCAACAGAAATACCGCAGCTGATGATGCGTGGTATACATCCCAGGGGTCACAACGCCGAAGAGCCCGCCTTAGATGGCCTCTGCGTTCCCGGTCGCACGCCGAGTGAAGCACGCGTGGAATTCATGAACAGAGGGTTCGGCAGCCACTCACACGAGAAGCCGCTAGCCTCGTCGGCCAGGTATGATCTTTTTGCTTACAAATGTAGAAAAAGATTTTCCGTCGCTCTCGAGCGCTTCTCAGCAGATCGTGTTGTCGAGGTGCCCTCGAGGTTCAGAACCGCAGCCAGGTACGACGGCGTTGGCCTCATGACGTTTGCAACAGGAGGTTGTTGAGGCACCTTCGGCCGGTTCAAAAAGAAGAGGGCCAAAGCTGCCCCAACGCAGAGTAGGATGATTCCAGCCGCTCTTGCCCAATATAGAGTGCGTTTCCGGCGGACTGCGCGTTCGTTCAGCCGACGGGTATCCCGAAGCTCCTTAAATTCCGCAAAGCATGGTGAACACTTCCAGATGTGCTGCCATAAGGGATCATCGTGAGGAATAGTCTTGTTCGCCAGCGCCCTAACTGTGTCAGGACCCGGACACCCCTTCCGTTCGGGATTCGGATACGCACGTAGCAGTAGTTCTTCAATCGGATCGTTCTCCACCGATTTGTGATTATCGCCTGTGCGGCATTTGGGACGCCAGCTTTTTCTTGGCCCGTCTTAAACGGAACCAGCTCATTGCTTCCGAAATGCCCAATTCACTGGCGATTTCGCCATGCTCCCAGCCTTCGATGTGCCGAATGAGCACCTTACGATCCATTTCTCCCCGCTGAGAAGCTCTTGTAATAAAATGCGGTCCTCCAGGGCGGATGGACTAGCCTTTGTCGCCGCGCCAGCCAGAATTTCCACTTTGAGACGCGACTCGTTCTCTTTCCCGTTTCAGGCTTGCCTTACGAGAGACAGCAAAAAGGGCCTTTGTAGCATAATGTCGGACATCTTCGATTTGACCATCTGCTGCCCGGCGAGCAATTGTTTGGGCACGTTTAAGAACTGCCTCTATATCCGCCTTCGGATGAGCGATCGCGGAGATCACACATTCAACGAGCTGGTCGCGCAGTTTTTGGGGAATCGGCCTGCCGAAACGATCCGTGAACTGAACATGATCAAGCGCCATGAACTCGACTCCGGGGGAACTCCGAGTAGAAAGCGCAATTTTATGGTACACCGAATCGTTCGAAAGATTCCGGTAGTGGGCTACAAAGTAGCCCACTACCAAGATTCCCAAATTTATTTTCTTGATTGCCTCTCAGATTCGGGGTCTATTTCGCCGCTATAGGATGAGATCGCAATAATCCCGGACCATACTTGCTTCACAGTATAGACATGAAGAGGGCTTGAGCAGGAACTGGGGAAAGCGATCGCGATGAGGGGCGCGGCACAAAATCATAGCGTCTCGTCTATTTTTCCTGAGAAAGATCCGCAGGTACCTCCGCAGGGTTTCTTTGATCGATTGGCTGACTCCTGGTGACCTCAGCCAGCTACTCGGTGTCGAAGTTCATACACTCGCGAATTGGCGATGTTGCGGGAAAGGACCAGCGTTTCACCGCTTCGGGCGCACGGTAAAGTATCACTCAGAAGATGTTGAAGATTGGATAAAGGAGCAGCGCCATCGCCATGAGTATCCTGAGACGCAACAGCTACCTCGCATATCGATTCATGTTCCGCGGCCAACCGGTTTACGAAAGCACAGGGTTGGCGGATACCGCACAAAATCAGAAACTCGTCCAGGATCTGGAAGCGGCCCATCGGCAAAAAGCTTCGTGAAGGCGCACTGGGAATCAGAAAACTTCAAGCAAGACCGTTCAGCGCTGCCTGGGATGAGTTTGTCGCCCACGAAAAGCAGGCCCGCAAGAATAAACTCAGCACATGGAGACGAATCAAGACCAGTGGCGCGTCACTCAAGGCTTACTTCAAACAGAGCACTGTTTATCTAATCAAAATCGGCGAGATCGAGGCCTACGCGGGATGGCGCCTAGCTGGTGATGAAGAGAACGAGATTGCGCCGGTCAAGGCGATTACGATCGCACATGATCTCGATAACCTATCGCTATTCTTTCAGTGGGCCAAGAAGAATGAGCTCGTGCGGTCGAATCTCGTAGAGGAAGTTGAGAAACCGTCTCAGGAAGAAGACACCCAGCGAATGTACATCCTCTCGGTCGAAGAAGAACGAAAATATTTCTCTTATCTTCGGTCCCGGCGTGTCAGCGAGAACGGCAATCTGCATGATGTAGGTCGATTAATGATCCAGCAGGGAATGCGGCCAGAAGAAGCCATGGCGCTTCCTAAGGTCAACGTGAACCTGGGAAAACGGACTCTCCGCGTTGGGAAGTCAAAGACCAGGAAAGGTAGGGGACGCATCCTGAAACTTACGACGGAGAGCTGGCAAATTCTCGCGCGACGAATGTCGAGCCCCGGACCATGGATCTTTCCCAGTAATCGTCGCGAAGGCGCTCACATTACAAAGCTGAATTGTCCGCATGACCGCGCATTGGAAAAGTTGAAGATGCATTTTGTTTTCTATGATCTCCGGCACACGTTTGCAACCAGATTCATTGAAAGTGGCGGACATGTTATCGTTCTCAAGGACCTTCTTGGGCATCGAGATATCAGCACGACAATGTGCTACGTACACATCAGCCAAGAGCATCAATTCGAAGCGATGGAGAAGTTTGAAAAGGCCCGGCTCGCGGCTGACAAACAGTTCGACGAAGAGCAACTGAGTGTAGAGAGGAACGTCAGCCTGACTTGACGATCCACGTCCTTCCAAACCGGTGGGTTGACTCGGATTGAATCTGCTCGTACATCTTCTGCAACTGGGCAGTGCTTCTGTTTGAGAGATATCGCTTTGACACTGAAACACGGCGTTCAGTCCGCCATTGTGCCAGAAAAAAGAGCAGTTCCTGGCGGGCTAATTTCGTACGGATGAGGTCGAACGCGGAGCTGCCTTCGGCTTCGGTTCCGCGGCTGGTTCTACCTTTGCACCCGCGCCTGGCTACTGATAGAGCCGGTTTTCCGATCGACTGACTCGCCGCAACAGCTCTTCCACCACCTTCTGAAGGTAGACAAGACTCGCTTCCATCGGCACATATGCTACCACCACTTGGAACGCCAAGTGGTGTGCAAAATTTGTGCAAAATCGACCCGGATTGGGCGGGAGTTCGCTGCATCTGCCGGGACCGGCAAGGACGCCCAAAATCGTCCTAAGTTTTTGATGGGCAGCTAAATAGTTGAATTGACTTGGAGGCGCGGGGCGGGATCGAACCGCCGAATAAAGGTTTTGCAGACCTTTTGTTGCATTGCAAACAAGAAACTTACAGCCCGTGTCCGGTTTCGTGTCCGGCCTACATATACTTTTTGCGCCGCTGTAATCCGTTTAGAGCCACCAAGAGGTGTGGATAATGGGTAGCGTTTCATTGCTTCGCGGTAGTGCTGCGTAGTCCGGTGAACGTACTGAATTGCACTCGGTAAACTTGAATGGCCGAGGATATCGTT
>JBPCLH010000022.1:0-4497 GCA_051003475.1 Bryobacteraceae bacterium | reverse complement strand
GCTTGGCAGAACCGTGACCTGCTGATCACTGGAACTGACATCGCGACCGGCGCACGCATTTCCGAGAGATTCGGGCTGATCTGGCAGCAGGTGAATTTGAACAACGGGCGGAGTAGGCACGCAAATCGCGAGCCAAGGCAAAGTTTGGTGCGAGTGGCCAGAAGAACCTGCAAATCGCGTTAAAGCCATGTGCCTAGCCCGGGCGTGTATAGCCTCAGAATTCGACGAGTGAGCAAAAACCGGGCAAGCCTACACTTACTGGTTGGATCGTCAGTTTGTTATTGGTTGTTGTTGAAGTCCCGCCGACTCCGTGAAATCGGCTTGAGTTTGACCACTTCTCGTAGTTAGAAAAAACTCGTGGTCCACGGTCACCGATTCCTGGCGCATGCAGTGAAGGCGTTAAAAAACACCCGGCGCAGTGTTGGGAATCCCATTGTCTTTTCACGGCAGTTTTTCTCTTCATTTTTTCAGACCGACAAGGCTCTTGGGAGAAATCTTTTGTCACAAGTCACCGAAGAAGAATTTCCACCGCTTGACATGCACGGCAGCGTGTGAAATACATCGGCCGCGAAGAAATTAACCAAGTATTCCCAATTTCCTTCCGCTGATCCGAAACGCACCATAAGGGGAACTGCGTTTGCTCTCGCCCACCGCGGAGTAAACAGAAAACCGCGAGGCTGAAAGCCGCGACGGTTCCCGGAAGGGATGTTTGGTTCTTCAGGCTTTCATCGAATAGGTCCGTTGTCCCTCTGCCGCTTTGTCGGACTCGATCTTTAGGCCCATTTTCTTCCGCAGCGTTCCACTAAGGAATCCGCGCACGCTGTGAGCCTGCCATTCGGTGGCGGCCATCAGTTCGTACAGCGTCGCCCCTCCCGGCCGCCTCAGCAACTCCAGCATTGTGGCCGTTTTGCTGCCGTCGCGGGCTCCCGAAGCCGGGGTGGTACGTTTAGCCGGCCTCTCCCGTTTCGTCGCGACACTCGGCGCCCGTGCGCCCTCCGTCGGGGCAAGACTCTGAATAGCGGCCCAGATACGGTTGACGGCAGTCTGCCGGCTGGTGAACTTCCGTACCGGGCTTACGCCGGGCAGGCTGTTCCAGATTTCAATCAGGCGGATGGCGGGCCAGTTCGCGGCCAGCTTGGCCAGATCTTTGGCGCTTCGGAAGCGCTCGGTTTCGGCGCTGCTCTTGGCCTCAGTGGCCGAGGCGAATGCCGTGATGTTGTTGTCGTGATCGATCGTGAAGGTCATATTGTGCCGTCTCCTTTCACCGGGTTTCCCGGTGTTCACGACATTCATCACTCTGGATGCGGGCATAAGCAAGCGAATTCTGATCCATTTCGAACGAGGCGATAGAAACGCGATGAAAGGAAGGAGCGCAGCACGAGCCACAAGTTGGCCGAGTCATGCTGCGCAACGACAATGAAGGTGATTAACAAGCGGTATGATCCCGCCGTGCCGATTTCGGCAATACGGCTGCATCCGAAGAATGCACGAGCTGGCGATGTCGGCGCCATATGCCAGAGCATCGAGCACAATGGCTGGTTTGGAGCCTGTCTAGTCCAGCAATCGACTGGTTTTATCCTGGCGGGCAATCATCGCCACCAGGCCGCAGCGCATAGCGGTGCGGAAACGGTTCCGGTCATTTTCGTTGACTGTGACGATGAAACAGCCGTTCGCATTCTCATCGCAGACAACCGCTCGAATGATCTTTCCTCATGGGACTTTAACGCCCTTGCCGAACTGCTTGACTCAATTCGCAGCGACCACGGCTCGTTCGACGGCACACTCTACGATGACGAAGAGTACGGCCGACTGCTTACCGATCTGACCAACGGGTATCTATCCGATCCCTCCAGAGACGAACAGGCCGAACCGGTAAGTACCGCAGTAAAAACAGGCAACTGCGACGATGACGAAGCGCCGGAACCGGGAGAAAGACCGATCTCCCGGTCAGGCGATATATGGCTGTGTGGCGCTGATCATCGCGTCATGTGTAGTGATTCCACGAAGCAGGAAGACGTCGAAAAGCTCATGGATCGAGCCAAAGCACACCTGATCGTGACTGACCCGCCGTATAACGTCGCTTATACGGGCAAGACCAAAAAGGCCTTGACCATTCGAAACGACAGCATGGAGAATGATGAGTTTTATCAGTTCCTATTCGACGTGTACGCCAACCTGCTCGCGGTCGCCGAAGACGGCGCCGGCATCTATGTGTTCCACGCCGATACGGAAGGCGTGAATTTCCGCAAAGCGCTCGTAGACGCCGGGTTCAAGCTGTCGGAAATCGTTCTGGACCTCTTCGGCGGTTCCGGTTCGACGATGATCGCCTGCGAAAAACACTCGCGGCGCGCCCGATTGATGGAGCTCGATCCAAAGTACGTGGATGTCTCGGTTCGGCGCTGGCAAACGTTTTCCGGCGGCACGGCGACACTCGAGGCGGATGGCCGCACGTTTGACCAGGTCGCCCTAGACCGTGCCGCATAATATCCCCTTTCTTCCTTTGCGAGATCACCTTGGCCGACACACCCTTTGATATCCGATTAGCGTCTGAGTCTTCCGAAGCATTTCATGCATTTTCGATCTATCGCGATCTCGGACTGAAGCGCAACCTAGACGAGGTCTCGCGGCGGTTGGATGCGGAGAAGCGCGGCAGCGGCTTGCACATCGTCAGGACCAAAGAAGCACGAACCAAGCACCGGAAATCGGGAAAAATCGGCCTTTGGTCACGCAAGTACCACTGGGTCGAGCGCGCTGCGGCTTGGGATTGCATTGTCGATCAACGGCTGAGAGAGAAGCAGCTCGACGAGATCGAGAAGATGGCGAAGCGCCAGGCGCAGGAGGCGCAAGTTCTCTCGCAAATCCTTATGGCTCCCGTTGTGGCGCTCGCCTCCGGACTCAAAGATCCGAACCGGGCCCGAACGCTCGAGAACACTGCGATGGCTAAATTGCTGGAGATGTGCTTCGAATCGGCTAAGGCTATCCCGCGCGTACACAAAGCCGAACGGCTGGCCCGCGGCGTCAAGGTGATCGACACCGACCCGGTTAGCAATCCAGGCTCAGCGCAAGGCGGGGCCGAGTGGCGATTGACGGTGTATCAGCCCGAGCGCAAAGAACCGCTGCCCGATCGAAACACCGTAAACGCCACCGAGCCCGAAGAGTGGGAGGAATGAGGCAAGCGAACGATGACCTTGGCCCGTCTTCCATTTCCAGATTTCTGGTGCTTATTTGGTGCTTGTTTGGTGCAGTTATCGACGTTGAATACGCAGCGTCAAGGCCCTTGCACGAGTATCCTGGGCGTTGCTACGATAATTTCTGGTTGGTCGGGCATCCGTACACAACCTCCGGGATTGCAACTCACAATTTTGTGAAACCGCCTGCACTCCACTCTTCAATACAGCTCCACACGCCTCGCAAGTTGATCCCGATCACCCGATCCCACTCTCCCCGAGTGCTCTCCGCAGTCGGGGCGATGCGGGCCATTACCCCCGCGTTGTTGAACGCGGCGTCGAGTCGGCCGAACTCGGCAACGGTGCGGTCCACCATCGCCGCAACCTGGGCGTCGTCACTCACATCGCACCGGATGGCGAATGCCTTGTGACCGGCGGCAACCAGCTTCTGTGCTTCCGCCTTTGCCGCGTCCTCCCTGAAGTCGGCCAGCACGAAGGCTGCGCCAGCCTCGGCGAACGCTACCGCCGTCGCCAACCCCATGCCGGAAGCTGCGCCGGTCACGAGTGCGACCTTGCCACTAAAATCCAACGTGTTGTTACTCATGATTGATGCCTTTTCTTCGTTGCTAAGATCGCCACGCTCGGTTAAGCCCTATTGCTTGCCAGCTTGGGTACGACGGAATGCCTCGAATGTGGTCTCACAATGCGGGATCGCACCAGTATTGCTATAGTCGGCGTCCTGACCACGAGAATGAGCAATTTGGCTTACTTCCGCCACGGAGATGCTGGCTCATATCGATGGGAGTTTGAGAAAGGCAAGAAGTCCCTATCTGTCGCGGTCAACGGGCCACTGATCGTCGACGATCTGGATCTAGTGATCCGTGCTGCACTCGATGATGTCGGGCTTGCTTACATGACGGAAGAAAATGCCGCGCCGCACCTTGCACGTGGGGCACTGACCCACGTGCTGGCAGACTGGTGTCAACCGTACCCAGGCTACTTCCTCTACTATCCGAGCCGGCGTCAGCAGCCGGCTGCTGTTTCGGCTTTGATCGATGTCCTCCGCAAGTAAACGGATGCTTCTGGGATGGAAGCCCTCCACCTAAACCCGGATTCCCGGATCGTCGGCCACTCTTCCACTACTCAGGTTGTGCAAGAGTGGCGCTTCAACCGGCCTCAATCGCCCTGCAGACTCCCTCCAACGCGATTTATCGCGACGGTGATTCCCAAGAATGCGGTTTCTGGGGCGATTGGGGCTTGGCTTGTTCTACCAAGTCCCAAACCGGGAGTCCTGGATGGTGATTCCGCGAGCCGACATTTCGTCCAGCAA
>JBPCLH010000021.1:0-5085 GCA_051003475.1 Bryobacteraceae bacterium | reverse complement strand
CGGTGCCGGTGCCGCGCTTCCGCCGGGCTACGTGCCGCCTCAGGAGAAGTCATAACGGCCAAAGGCATGGGGCTGAGGGGAAGCAGATCGCTGCGCCGGAGATGCCCGTAAGTTCGTAGAAAGTTAGGGACTCTCAACCTGAAGGCGTGATTTGCGAGTAGCAACCGCCACCGAAGGAATAGTCACTATCAAACGTTGAAGACACAGCGGTACGGGGCATCGTCAAGTTAAACCGGCCTCATCCGCGGAATGCTGCCGTTTGCTGTCCGGAGCTATGCCCCTGCTGGAACTGTCTGCTGCCGAAGTAGGCTACTTGGCCAAGATGAACGGTGAAGCTATCTTCGTCATGGATAAGATGACTGAAAGGAAGAAGGGCTTATCCTTCGCCGATCTGGAAATCGCCAAACAGATCCAGGCCAAGTTCACCGCCGTTTTGCCCGGGGAGGTTCCGGATCTGTTCGAGGATCTCCCAGTTGGTGGAGTGCGTAAGCGAGAAAGGGTGAAGCCGCGCGCCTCCGTCATGAAAAGGCGCTGATCTACATCACGTTTACCAGAGCATGTGCAGGATTAGCATCCGAATAAGATGAGCGCTCCGGCCAACCTCTTCCGTCGTCATCATTTCCCAGGTGAGATCATTTCGCATTGCGTTTGGTTGTACTTCCAGTTCAGTCTGAGCTACCGCGACATCGAGCTCATGATGGCAGAGCGTGGCATTGTGCTGACTTATGAGGCCGTCCGCGATTGGTGCCGTAAGTTCGGGCCATACTTTGCGAGTGAAGTAAAGCGGCGGAATCGGAGCAAAGTGGGATCGAAGTGGCATTTGGATGGAGGTGTTTCTCAGGATCACCGCCAGCACCGTTACTTGAATAATCGAGCTGAGAACTCGCACCAGCCTACCAGGCAAAGAGAACGAAGAATGAAGAAATTCAAATCACCCGAGCAAGCGCAGTGGTTCTTGTCGACTTTCGATACGGTCGGATCACATTTCCGCATGATGCGCCATCGCTTATCCGCCGAACGCCACCGCAGCCTAATCAATGCTGCCTTTCTGGTCTGGAACGAGATCGCCGGCTTGGCGGCGGTTCGTTCTTAAGACTGCTCGAGATCCATTCATCGCCGCATTGCTGCCTGGTGGCATTCTCGTAAGTTAACTTGACGATGCCCCTTAGGTCTTGTCTTTGAGCCGGGATTGCTCTACCGCAGAGGTGTACGGGAGCGACATCTCCGAATATGACTTTTCCGGTAACTTCACTGTGCAGCCAGTAAACCGGAACGTGAACACTTCGGCGTCGGCAAAGAGAATCCGGCGTTTGCCGCGCAACGTGATTCATCTGGTCATCTGGCAACGGCCCGATGCGTCAGTGCCTGCTAGCGCATTCAATTGGTTTTCAGACAGCTGCGACAGAGTGCGACAAGTGGCTCGTGTCGTAGTGGACCTTGAGCAGGTCTGCCCCGAAGTCTCCGCCGAAATCGCGCCAGACAGAATGGATGTGGTTTGCGCCATCCTGCGTATCGTCGAACTCGATGAGGAACGAGGGGCTCTGTACGCGGTAATAATGCGGGTCACCATGATTGATTCCGCCAGACCAGGCCAAGTAGATGTTCTTACCGGCACTCCTGATCTGTTCTTCCCGCCGTTCCACCAGCTGCTCTGGCAGATTGCGCGCGTACTCTTGCGTTAAGGACATGAGTACATCGAATTGTTTCCCAGTCATCTTTGACGCAGAAAGCCCCGATGGCTGCCGCTCCAGCGCCGCCTTGCGACTGGCTGCGGTCAGGATGTCCTTATAGGCAGTCGGATCCACGATCGCGATTTTTCGCTGTGGCAGGTCCAGGGATTGGATCATTTCCATCCCAAGATCGTCCTCCGCTGCCAGTGTTCGAAGGCCCTTGCGAGGCCCCTGCCGCACTTCCGCCGGGTTCGCTCCAAAGAAACTCGGGCCATCGGTCACCTCTCCGTGGACCACCGTATAGTTCTGGCTGAAATGATGCCCCTCAATCCGATATCCCCAGGGGTTCGTTTCCGCCGGCGTGCCGAAAATCGAAAAGTAGTATTTCTCCGGGTTTCTATGCTCACCGTCGTCGTTCTCAATAATTCTCAGCACGTCTTCCAGGCTCATGATGGTCACAGCCTTGATGTAGCCCGTCTGGCTCAGCCCGGCGCTGAGAAGTGCGCTGGCGAGATGCTTCTGGTAAGGAGTCATTTCGCGAAGCGGCAGGCCCTTCCGCTCCTTTGGAATGAAGTGCCAGATCATCCGCTCATCGTCCTCAAATTGAAACCTAGCTTTGGCCCGCTGCTCCGAACCGAGCGCGGCCAGGAAGCGGTTGGCAGTCTCGAGCACGAGTGAAGCCGAAGTACTTCGGTGCTGAGCGGATTCTGGCGAGAGCGAGCCGGCGTGGACGTGGTCCTGATGGGCTCCGGCCGGCTTGTGGACCAGCAGCTTTGTTCCCGCCAGCGCGGCCGCCGAACCGAGCAGTGAGCGCCGGTTTATTCGGTTCATGAGCTTCCTCCTTGCGAATCGCTCAATGGGCGTATTTCACGGAGCAGCCGTACGGTCGTGTCACAGACTCGCTGACAGGCTTGTACGGGATTTGCAGTCACTCTGTATTCCGATCCGAAGCGACCTCGGTCCCGATTCGGCACCTGTCATTCGCCGTTATGTCGATGCGGCGCGAAGTGACGGTCACAACAGCTTACGCCCCGCTGGCAGCCCCGGCCGCTTGGCCACGCATCTGCTCGGTCATTTTCTTCTTCATTTCCTCGATCGTGGGTTCAGCCATATGCGTGCCAACCATCCAGGTGTTGCCGTCCGGATCGACGATGTTTCCGCAACGGTCGCCCCAAAACATGTCCATGACCGGGCCGACGGGCGTGGCCCCGAGCTTTACGGCCTTAGCGACTACTTTGTCTACGTTCTCGGCTGTCAGGTATAAGGTCACTGGCGAGGCACCGATCGTCTTGGCACTCCGGGAACCGCGCTGCTGATTTTCCGGCCCCAGCATCAAGGTCGTATCTCGCAGCGTCAGCTCGGCATGCATCGGTTTGCCGTCTGGCCCGTTCATGATTCCACGCTTAGTGAAACCAAAAGCCTTTTGATAGAAGTTGACTGCGGCCTTCACGTCGGTCACGGTAAGCATGGCAGTTACCGCGCCGTACTGTTTTTTATTGAGGGGATCGATCTTCTTCGGCATGGCGCTCCTTTGAGGTAGTCAACATTCTATCCGAACTCCCCTTGGGGATCCTGGGGTCGGCGACTATTCACGGGTGACAATCGTACCGGCAACTGGTTGAGGATATATCCTTCGAGGGTGACCTTCGCCGTTCGTGATATGGCTCGGTCCATCGAATTCTACGAGAAGCCTTGGATTCGAGTTGCTGCACGACTCGGGCTGGTGAGCTATCCCGGTAATTTCGTTAGTACCGATTAACGGCTTGCTGACGCGCGCGGCTTAATTAGAGGTGGGTCGAGCCCGCCCGCCAAGTTCGTAATCACGGGCCGCCTTGCACTTCGACGACAACGAGCGCGTTGGCCTGCAGTTCCAGATCGAGATGGTTTCCATCGAGATGATATTGGGCAGGCGGCTGAAGCGCCGTCGCGGCGTTCAAGCGTTGAACCTGGCCCTCAGTCGGATAGCGTGGGCTCCCTAAAGCTCTATAGGCCGCCAGCGTATTACTGGTTGAAAGAATCGAGGCAGGTCATAATCAGTTGGCGTTTCCGAATGATCAACAAGCTCGTTCTGGAGAATCTGAAGTACCGCTGGGTTCGGACTTTACTGAGCGCATTGGTAGTGGGCGTTCAAGTAATGTCGATCCTCACGCTCATCGGCCTCAGCCGGGGCATGCTGCAAGACGCAGCCTCGAACGCGAAAGGAACCGGAGCAGATATTTTTCTGGAGCCAGACACGCAAGGTATCTTTTCGTTCTCGACAGTTGGCACAGGCTGAGTTTGATGTCCGGCGAAAAGCATTGGCGTTCGAGGTAAAGACTCGATACGCCGACGCCGTGACCGAACAGCAAAAGCGGGCAGTTTCAGACCGGCTGCTGAATGTGAGCCGAGAGTACCTGCGACTCACACAAGCACGTGTACAAAAAGGGGACGCTGCACCACTGGAAGCAGATCTGTTACGAGTCGAGCTGAACCGCGATGCAGCCCAGCGCACCCTGACCGAGGGGCGCCTTCAGAATGCGGTCCTCCAGTTGAAAGCAGTCTTAGACCTTCCGAGCACAGAAACAGTCTCCTTAGTGTCCTCGCTAGAGCCGCCACTGCTTATCGCCGATTTGCCACGACTGAAGATTCTGGCCATCTCTCAGCGGCCCGATTTATCTGTCCTGCGCCACGCAGAAGAGCAGGCAGCAGGGCAGATCAGGCTAGCCAAAGTGGAAACGAAGCCAAATGTGACGTTGTCGGGCCAGTACGCTCACGCCGATACTGCCTTCGATCAGTACGGTTTGACCCAGGACCGTGCGTTGACGCCGTTACGGGATCATCTCGACTCTGTCGGGCTCGGCATTTCCATACCGCTATCCGCGGCCAGACGGAACCGCGGCAACATCGAAGCCGCCGTGGCTCGGCAAAGTGGTGCCAGGCTGCGGCGAGCGTATCTTGAGAGCACAATCCCCACTCAGGTCGAGGCTGCTTACCAACGCTGGCGCGCTGCCCAGTCCGCAGCCACTGCCTTGACCAAAGATGTAATTGATCAATCCGAAAAGAATTTAGCGGTGATGCGCCAAGCCTACAATCTCGGCGAGCTTCGGCTGATCGACATTCTCAATGAACAGCGACGGCTTCTTGATACGGAACTGAGCTACATCGATGCGCAAGCAGAATTGTTTCGCTCCTATGCGGAACTCGAGCTGGCCACAGGAGGTTCACTGCAATGAAAGTTGTATCCGTAGTTCTTTTTTTGTTCGCGTTCATTGCGTGTTCCTCGCACCCGAAGCAGGAACAGACTCCAATTGGTGCGTAGCGCTGCACCCAGCGCCAAACGGTAACGTGATCGACGGCAAGGTTGCGTTCGGCCATGAGCTCTTCCAAGTTTCGATAACTGAGTGAAAACCGGAGATAACGTCGCACGCACAATATG
>JBPCLH010000020.1:0-77820 GCA_051003475.1 Bryobacteraceae bacterium | reverse complement strand
TCTCCCCGTTATCTTAACGGCGGAACGCTCTCTCCATTTCCAGCTGAGGCAGGATATATCCACCGTGGAGTGGCACAGTGAGCACTGTATTCCCAATGAGGACAACCCTCCTTGTCGATTGAAAAATGCCGTTACTCCCAGCACGGCATTGAGCTTCAGCAATGCCAACGTCGTAGCGGGATCGTCCAGATTAACTTTGCCTGCTTTCAATTGCTGAACGAGGGGGATGGCAATGCATCCACATCGACCTTCAATCCGACGGCCAGCGCGGTTGTTGGACTCACACCTGGTCCGACGCCGCCTAGCTTGGCACCTGCAGTGGCTTGGTGGAGCTTGAGAGTGTTACCCCAGTAGTCTTGGTCCCCAAACGTGTCGTAACGAAACGTTTGCCGGCCTTCCCTAATTTGCTTCTGCGCATGGCGAATCATGGCGTCGACGCTTGATAACTGCTTCTGCGCATCATCTATCTGGTCTGCAGCAAGTCGAAGGCCCTTAACGGCACAAAAAATCAGGCCAAGTGAGAGAAACAGAACGAATGTGGTGATCTTCAGGTTGCGATTCATTCAAGCCTCCGGAGAACCCTCGCGCAATAAGTTTACGAAACGAACGCCTCTTTGTAAGTCAAGCTCTTGACATTGAGAGCCGTCGGACCAACATAAATAATTCCTATCACAATCCGGCGCTTGCCTAGGCTGAATTCTCGTTGATCGAACGAAGATAACGTTTCACGGCTTCTTTATTGATTGTGAGAGATCCTCTACGGTGGTAACTCACCAATTGCAGATCACGCAACTGATTGAGTAAGCTCGAAACAACCTGCCGCGGTGCGCCGATCATCGCAGCCAAGTCCTCTTGTCTGAAGTAATGAACCACTCTGATCTCGTCTCCAAAAGGCGCACCGAGCTCATCAGCTAGTTTCAGCAGTGTTGAAACGAGCCTCTCCATGGGCGTATGAAAGAAGAAAATCGGGAGTCTTTCGTACGATGCCGCAAGGTATTGGCTGATGAGAGCGATAAATTCTGACAGTGCCTCGCGATTCTTCTGCAAACCTGAGATGAGAGCCTCAAAAGGAATCGGGACAACTTCGCTGTCCTCGATAGCCAGCACCTGCTCTCTTCTCAGACCATCACAGAAGCACAGCTCTCCAAGAACGTCACTCGGCTGATGCACCCGTAAAATCAGCTCCTTGCCATTTTCCGAAACGATGCTGGTTCGAAGCAAACCTTTGCGCATATAGTAAGTACTCTTAGCTCTGTCGCCCGCGATATAGAGACATTTCCCAGCAGCTACGCGCTGTACGCTCCTCTGTCCAGTGAACTGATCGCACAACTTGCCACGCAGTGTGCCCGACACAGCCAAGCATTGCGCATGATCTACAAACGTCAGCTCGCTGGGTGGATTGCGGGACGCTTGTGCTCTTCGGGATTTTGTGTTCTGCAAATCGTTCTTTTCCGAGTGCCCACCGCGAGTCAAATTGATTTGTGCATGCCTTTTTGACAGAGTTGGAATCGGGAGATCGGTTACCTAATCGGACACGTTTGGTACTGTCAGGCCCGGCTGTGGGCTTTGTAACTTTTCGCGCCCAAGAAACTCACTGTTGCGAGATTCGGATGGCTTACACAGCTTTGTGTAACACGGAACCTGATGGGAGTAGAAGCTGTCTAGGTCACCTGCATCCTGTAACGTACAGATTTTTTGTGCTCTAAAGCGGCAAGTGACGCATTTGAACCGGCAGCTTGGCCCATTGAAGGCACATTCAAGATCCGATCAGAAGCGGAGAGTCGCTGGACCAACATCGAAAGTTGCGGGATCATTTGACGCAATTGAGGAATCGCCTGTGTCGATGCCATTTGTCCTGCATCGACGAAAACATCGATTGGCAAATTGGCAAGTCCTTCGGCACATTGAAACAGGGGAGATCGATAACTCTGTAAAGCATTCGTGTGATAGCGCTGGCGGAAGCTAATGGGAGTCGAACCCACCCGTGACAACAAAAGTGCCGCACTCCGGTTTTGAAGACCGGGCCCTGCACCGGCAGAGTTTAGCTTCCGACCGAAATTCTATCCTGCTCCGCGTCACGGAACAACTGGAAGCTGATTGCATAACGGAGTTCTTCGACGCCAGCGCCCGTGACGCTCGAGATCTCATGGAACGGCAATCCACGCTCGGCGGCTTTGGCGCGGAAAGCTTCGATCCTGGATCGATCTTGGCAAGCGTCAGTCTTGCTCGCCGCTACGATCATAGGTTTCTCCGCGAGTTCCGCGCTGAACTGCCGAAGCTCTTCAAGGATCACGTCGAAGTCTTCGTTCGGCTCCCGCCCGCTGAAATCTGAGACATCCACGAGGTGCACCAGTACACGCGTGCGCTCTACATGTCGCAGAAACTGAATGCCGAGCCCGTGACCTTCGTGTGCGCCTGCAATCAGCCCCGGTATGTCGGCCAGCACGAAAGTATGATCGCCCGCCTGAACGACTCCTAGTCCAGGTTCGAGCGTTGTGAATGGATAATCCGCAATTTTCGGCTTCGCTGCAGAAAGCCGTGAGATCAGCGTGGACTTCCCTGCGTTAGGAAATCCGACCAGCCCGGCATCGGCGAGCAGCTTCAACTCAAGTCCTAGCTTGAAAAACTCACCCGGGTGGCCCTCTTCATGTTCAGTTGGGGCTTGGTGCGTCGATGTAGCGAACCGTGCATTGCCGCGTCCTCCCCGACCCCCGCGAGCGACGGTGCAGCGCTGTTCCGGAACTGCAAAATCGACTACCTGCTCACCGGTTTCAGAGTTGTAAACGATCGTGCCCATCGGTACGGGAACCTCAATCGTGGCTCCGTCGTGTCCCGTTCGGTTGCTGCCTTCACCATGCCGGCCACGCTCAGCCGTATGTTCCGGATTGAACCGCAAATGGAGCAGGGTGTTGTAGTGCTCACTCGAAACCAATACAACATCGCCTCCGTGTCCCCCGTCGCCGCCGCTCGGACCTCCGCGTGGAACATACTTTTCACGGCGAAACGCAAGACACCCGTTGCCGCCGTTGCCAGCTTTTACAGAGATGGTGACTTGATCGATGAACAAAACGAACCTGATGACGGAAACTTATGTGTTGCCAAAAAATGCAAAGGGCAGGCCGAAGGGGCCCGTGTGGTGGAATTGGTCAGAGTTTAGCTCTGGGCGATGATGTTGACGAATTTGCCGAGCCGCCCCCGATCGCGAAACTCGACCGTACCAGGAACGGTCGCAAACAGCGTATCGTCTTTCCCGAGTCCAACGTTCCTGCCGGGCTTGTAGCGCGTCCCACGCTGGCGCACGATGATCGACCCACCCGTTACGAACTCGCCTGAAAACACTTTTATGCCCAGCCGCTGCGAATTCGAGTCGCGGCCATTCTTTGAACTGCCTAATCCTTTTTTATGTGCCATCGCAAATACCTTCCAGTGCGCCTAGATCCGCGTTAGGGCAGGATCTCCTGTACTTCCACTCGCGTGTAATTCTGACGGTGACCGATGGTGCGCTTATATTGCTTTTTGCGCTTGAATTTAAAAACGAGGATCTTGTCGCCGCGCCCGTGAGCAGCAATCTTGGCCCGTACCCGAGCGGTTTTGAGTGCATCACCGAGGACCATCTCATTCGCCTCATTCGAAATGGCCAGAATACGGTCGAACTCTACCGCCGCGCCGATATCGCCGGCGATCGTATCCACTTCTATTGTTTGCCCAGGCGTTACGCGATATTGCTTGCCGCCGGTTTCAATGACTGCGTACATAACTTGAATTTTTCCTTGAATTCGGACTGTAGCGAGGGGCACAGTACCAGCGCCTGGGGAACATAGCGCGAACCTTCCTATCATAGCGAAGGCCGTTCGCAATCCTCCACTCGAGGGTGTCTTGGCGATCGCGTTGTGTAGTTACTACGTTATCAGCTGGGGACTTATGAGTTTATGACTCCCTTTCGATTTGGTTTGGAGAAAGGGGAGGGGGGGCGCGAGTATGTCCGAATACCCAATCTTTTTTAACAATGTCAAAAGTATTTTATAGAAATGCATTATAATAAATCTACTAATGGACATCAATAAAATGCTCGTCGAGCTTCGAGAAGAACGCGAGCGAATTGACGAAGCAATTCTCACATTAGAACGGCTGGCGAGTAGCCGTGGACACCGGCGCGGACGGCCGCCATCTTGGTTGAAGGAAGTAGCCGGTTCCCAATTGAATATCGGCCAAGAGCAGCGGCCAAATGGTGTCGTGCATACCGGTGAGCGAAGAAGCCGTGGCCGTCCGCGAGGAAGCAAAGAGCAGTTTCCGCAGCCCGTTGAGGTTGGGTGGCACACCACTGAAAGCCTGATCGAAGGTGAGCCCGATCTCTGAATACAGTAGACGTCCCGCCGCAGTTCTTGATTCACTAGGGATAAAGCCTAGGTCCTTACTCAGAAACCTATGTCATCAGCGCTTAACTTCTGATAAAATGCTGTCATTTAAGTCGACCTGGGGGTCGCATTAATGGTGAGCGAAACGGAAATCACACGGATTTTGATCATCGAAGATAATCCGATGGATGTACGGCTACTGCATCTTGCTTTGGAATCCGTCCAGGATTGGGTAATAGAGACTGCTGTTGCCGCGGACGGCGAGGATGCAATCAACTACCTTCTGGACCCCAAAACCTCAAAACCCGATTTTGTCATCCTTGATCTAAACCTTCCAAAGCGAGATGGTTTGGAAGTACTTCAGGTAATTCGAATTACCAACAACCTATATGGCCTCCCTGTGGTCGTGTTTAGTTCCTCAACCGAGGACGTACTTAGAACCAAAATGCAACAGGCGAAACTGGAAGCCGAATACTATTTAACCAAGCCAGTTGGCGCCGATGAATTTCTTGCGGTTGGGCCCACGCTCCGATGTTTTTACGAGCAGGCCGTTCATAAATGATTACCGCTTTGGGGTAAATGCACGCATTCGCGAATCGGCTCAAGCCACGATTCGTCTTCCCTAGCCCGACTCTGGGGAGATGGTCGACGTTCTTAGAAATTATTTGCAGCAGACGTTCATGTCGCATATCTATTGCCTCCGGCAGCCCAGCATCATCATTCTTCACGCGCCTCCGCAAGAGAGGTTTAAAGTTCTCACTGCGCTGATCTAGCCTTATGGCTCAGCTGACTCGCAAGAGCAACCGTTCTGAGCGGCAACACCCGAAGCTTTATGAGCTGTTCGTACGGCAGCTGAGCGACCGGGCAATGTTCCTGTTGGACACGGAGGGATGTATTGAGAGCTGGAACCGCGGCGTCGAAAACTTGCTCGGTTACAGCGAGACCGAATGGGTCGGACAGCTAGGAACGATCCTGTTCACGCCGGAGGATCGCGCAAATGAGGAGGCGCAGAAGGAAATGCAGCGCGCATTGCGGGATGGGCAGACCGCCGACGTTCGCTGGCACGTTAAGAAAGACGGAAGCCGCCTGTTTGTCGATGGCCTCATGCTAGCTCTGAAGGACTCTGACGGGCACCTTCTGGGCTTTGCCAAGGTCATGCGCGACGCAACGGAGCATCAGCTCGCCGAAGAAAACCTCCGCGCGCGCCAAGAGCGCCTGACCTTAGCGGAGCATGGGGCGAACGTTGGAGTGTGGGATTGGGACATTCGCACAAGCAAGGTAACGCGCTCCGACGTGCATTATCGACTGTTTGGCAAGGAGCCGCGGAGCGAACCCGAGATGTACAGCGAATGGCTGCAGCAGATCGACCCGCAAGATCACGCGCTCGTGGAAGAGAAAACACGTCAGGCGCTCAGAACGGGCGACCTTGACTGCGAGTTCCGGGCGATATGGCCCGACGGAACTGCGCGTTGGCTGCATGCAAAAGGCAAGGTGTATTTCGAAAACGGCGCACCTATCCGTATGGTCCGCATGGTCCGGGATGTCACGGCGCAGAAACAGGCGGAGGAAGCCCTGCGCGAGAGCGAGGCTCGCAAGGGAGCCATTTTGAGCGCCTCATTAGACGCCATCCTCATCATGGATGGGAAAGGATGTGTTCGAGAATTCAATACAGCCGCTGAGCAAATGTTTGGGTACAAGCGGGAGGAGGCAATCGGCCGACTACTCGCCGATCTCGTCGTACCGCCGCGCCTGCGCGAAGCACACCATAACGGACTCTCACGCTACCTTGCCACCGGAGAAGCGGTCGTATTGGGTCGGAGGATAGAGATTAGTGGTATGCGCGCAGACGGAAGCGAATTTCCGGTCGAGTTGGCCATCGTGAAAGTCCCGACCGGGGGGGTGCCTCTTTTTGCAGGTTATGTGCGTGACATCACGGAGCGAAAGCGTAGCGAAGCAGAATTGCAGCGATCAAATCAGGATCTCGAGCGGTTTGCCCAGCTCGTGGCTCACGATCTTCAATCACCGCTGCATACGGTGCGAGTCTGTGCGGAACTTCTTGCCGATCGCTATCAAGATAAGCTCGACGAGACAGCCAAAGAATTCGTGGCTCTCGTCCTCAATGGATCGCAGAGTATGGAACAGCTCATTCGAGGTTTGCTCGAACATGCACACTTCGGCAGCAAAGAAGCCAAGCTGCAGCCCGTGCATCTCGGGGAGGTAGTAACTGCAGTGCTGGCCGCGCTCACGGCCAGTATCGAGGAAAGCGAAGCAGAGGTGATGTATGGGGAACTTCCCTCGGTCGAAGGAGATTCGGTTCAGCTCCAGCAGCTGTTCCAAAACCTGATCACAAATGCGATCAAGTATCACGGCAGGGAGCGGCCGCACATAACTATTGGAGCCGACATCCGCCAAGGTGAGTGCCGGGTCTGGGTTGGTGATAACGGCGAGGGTATTGAGCCCGAATACAGCGAACAAATTTTCGATCCGCTGAAGCGGTTACACGGTAGAGATGTGCCTGGCACCGGCCTGGGACTGGCAGTATGCAAGAGAATTGTGGAGCGGCACGGTGGTCGCATTTGGGTGGAATCGCAACTCGGGCAAGGTTCGACCTTCTTCTTCACGCTGCCGAGCAAAGTTTGCTCCACCCGCCCATAGGCGGCCCGAGCTGGCGAAGAATTGGCGTCGGTCATAGTCGCCTTTTTCGTTTCGACAGCCTGACCCTGAGGAGATATGGTCGAGTTTCTTAGAAAACTATTTGCAGCGGACTTCATGCCGCATGTCTATTGTCTACGGCAGCCCGGTCTCGTCATTCTTGACGCGGCTTCCGACGCACTCATCGCGATGTCATATTTTTTGATTCCGTTGTCGCTAGTGCTGTTGGTCCGGCGACGTCGCGATTTGGTCTTTCCCTGGATGTTCTTGCTGTTTGGCACGTTCATCCTGAGCTGTGGCTTAACACACGTCCTCGCTGTGTGGACGCTCTGGCATCCTATTTATCGGTTTGAGGGTTTGATCAAGGCCATCACGGCATCGGCTTCCCTACCGACCGCGATTCTGCTCATAAGATTACTGCCTCAGGCCGTGTCTTTACCCCGGCCACAGCAACTCCGTGCTGAGATAGCCGAACGCAAGCGTGCGGAACATGAGGTACGGCGGCTGAATGCGGAGCTAGAGAATCGCGTCGTGGAGCGTACGGCGGCTCTTGCCGAAGCAAATCGCATGCTTGCCGAAAGCGAACAGCATCGGCTTCTGGCCATCGAGGCGGCGGAGATGGGCACATGGTATTGGAAGGTACGAGAAGATGAGCTTTTTTGGGACGACCGGTGCAAAGCCCTGTTCGGCCTCCGCATCGACGAACCGGTAAGTTACTGTCGCTTTCTTTCAGCCGTGCACCCCGAGGACCGTGCACGCACAGATGCAGCCGTGCGTGACACCCTGCTGACGGGCCGCGATTACGAGGTTGAATACCGCGTGATTTGGCCGGATCACACCGAGCACTGGATCCGCGCAGTGGGCCGCGCGAACGGTCAAGATTCGAGCTCTCCGCTGTGCATGCAGGGCATGGCGTTCGACGTTACCAGACGTAAGCGGATGGAGTCGGATGCATGGCATCTTGCCGCGCTTGTTAAATCGTCGGACGACGCCATCATCAGTAAGGACCTAAGTGGTGTAATTACAAGCTGGAATGACGGTGCTGAGCGGATCTTTGGGTACTCGGCCCAAGAGGCCGTAGGTAAGCATATATCGTTGCTTGTTATCCCGGAGCGTTCGGATGAAGTGCCGAATATTCTTGATCGAATTCGGCGTGGCGAGCGGGTTGAACCTTTCGAAACAGTTCGTCGCCGGAAGGACGGCAAGGATATTGATGTTTCTGTCACTGTCTCGCCAATCATTGATGTTGGCGCACACATTATTGGCGCTTCCAAGATCGCGCGCGATATCAGCGAGCGCAAGCGCGTTGAGGAAGCTTTGATAACAACTGAGAACCGCTTCCGCATGCTAACGGAGGCTGTTCCTGACATGCTCTTCGCTACTGCGGCTGACGGCTCTGTGACGTTAATGAATGCACGTTTCGAGGAGTATACGGGATTACGAATGCAGCACAAGCCAACCGATATTTGGCAGATCGTGATGCATGCTGACGATTACGGGCGAAGTAAAACTTTTTTATCGGAGTCGCTCCACACGGGCCAGCTATTCGAAACCGAGTGTCGCATCAGGCGCAATGATGGCGTGTTTAAGTGATTTCTGATACGAGCGTGCTCGATGCGAGGTGAACGGGGGGAGATCGAGCAGTGGTTAGGAGCCTGCTCAGATATTGACGAACTAAAGCGAACAGAAACAGCCTTGCGCTATTCGAATGACGAATTGAGCCAATTTGCGCATGCCGCCGCACACGATTTGCAAGAGCCCTTGCGCAACGTAGCCAATGCTGCAGGCCTCCTCCGGCGATATTGCGGTAATCGTTTGGATCCTGAGGAGAGAGACCTGAGCCAAGCCTGCATCGAGGGTTCTCAGCGCATGCAGTCTATGGTTAGAGATTTGCTGGCTTACGCGAAAGTCATCGATTGTTCGGAATCGGAAGCCGTCGTCACCGACTCGAGCGAGACTATACAGCAAGTGCTCGCGAATCTGGGCGCTGCCATTGAGGAGAGTAAAGCTGAGCTGAACTGGGAACCTCTTCCTGTATTGCCCGTTAAAAAAGCTCACCTTCTGGCACTATTGCAGAACTTGATTGCAAACGCTATAAAGTACCGCAAATCTGATATTGCTCCCGTAATCAGGGTCTGGGTTGCGCGGCAAGGAGGCGAATGGGTTTTCTCGGTTAGCGACAACGGCATTGGTTTTGATCCTGCATATGCGGAGCGAATCTTCGGCGTTTTCAAGCGTCTCCATCAGCGGAATGAGTATTCAGGTACCGGCATCGGGCTGGCGATTTGCGCACGCATTATTGCTCATTATGGCGGTCGGATCTGGGCCGAATCGCAACTAGGTGAAGGAGCAACTTTCCGGTTCACGTTGCCTGCACACCAGACGTCGCAGAGGCGAACCGCGTACGCCAGTTCGTATTACCCGCATGTTGCCCGTTGAGCGCAATGCGATCAATGTACGTTTCATGGGTCTTGTTTTATCCGGGAACAAACTCGGCGATGCGATGGCGGCCACAGCTATTTAGCTGACGTAAAGCTTCCTGAAAATGCTTCGAGCGGTCGCAAATGGTTTAGATCGTGACCTGCCATGGTTTCGATCAGAGTTCGAAACGTCATTTCCCCACGCTCAGGATGCGTAACCGGTTTGGAGAGCGCTCCGGGTATTACTGCCCGGAGCAATTCGAGATTCCATTGGCGGACCGACGAAAAAACGCCCAGCGCCGCACCAGCTTCGTAGCCCATATACGTGCTCGCCCACTTATCTTGATCGAACGGCTGGATGACGTGATGGTCCTCGGCAAGCGCTTGGCGCAGCCGGAATGCAAACGCCACTTCGGCATCTGCTAAGTGGCAGAAGATCTTCCGGGGGCTCCACTTCCCGGGACCTAGCGGTTGGTCGATACGCTCTGAACCGAGTGCTTTCGAAAGGCGCTGCAGCTGAGCGCTTGTGCCCGCAATCACATCCAGCGGATCGCGGTCTCCTAAATGCAATGTATACGGATTCATATCGGATAACCCATGTTAATGCGAACGGTCAGAAGTGAAAACGGTATCGCACCTGCGCATATATCTCGCGCGGATTGAAATAGTGCGTCCCTCCAAAAGTCAAGCTATTGTCGAGCAGAAAATGACGGTTGGCGACGTTCATGGCATTGACGGAAAAGCTCCAGCTCTCGCCGAAATTCTTGCCTATCGCCAGGTCGACCGTCGTGTGTTCCGGCAGCCGTGCCGGACCACCCTCGTCTGGAAAACCGGACCCATAGTACACGTTTCCGGCGATCCAACTTCGCCAGCGCAGGTTCACAAACCCTCCCGCATTGAGCGTGTGCCGCTGGTCGTGATCCAATAGAAACAGCCCGCCCTCAGGTGGCGAAAAGTCCGTCAGTCCGCCTGTCACATTCCCGGAACCGACGACCCGCTGGCTCGAATAGGCCAAATGGACCTGTGCCCTGCTCATCATCATCGGCGAGCGCAAGGTTACTTCCCATGCGTCTACTACGGCTGCGCTGATGGTTAGTGGGAGGAAAATGTTTGAATTTCCAAGCGCGTCGTGATCGAACACGTTTGTTCCATGCATGTGCGAATGATCGCCATCCAGCACCCAGCCGCGCCACGGAATGGCAACGCCGAATTGATACTCTTCGTCCCGTTCTCCATGCAGCGGCAAGAAACCGAAACCTTGCTCGGCCGCATATTGCAGCAGGGGGCCCGCTACGGTAGACAAAGGAGGCGGTTGATAGTAGGCGCCGTAAAAACCTCGCATGATCCAGTGCAAGCGAGGGATTCGAACCGCTGCGCCGACCCGCGGATCGGCTGCATTCTCTGAAAGCAAACCATTGAAATGAGTGAGCCGGACGCCTCCTGAAAGCGTCAACCAATCCGTCGCCTTGAACTGATCTTCCAGGAAAGCTGTGGCCAAAAAGCCGCTGGGAGAGATATGTTGCGCAAGCGACTTGCCACCGGAATCCGTCGCAGTCACCGCAAACTGATTGGAATCGCTTTGATCGAATCCATAGACTCCCACGTGAACGTTGTGGCGCTGTGTCAACGAACCGTAGCTGATCTGCGCGCCTCCATACTGAGATCCCTGCTTGGCTTGCGTGCTCAGGCTGGGATCGTTTTGCCCACCCAGGTAATTAGCGCGATTGAAATGATAAAACGGCGAGATCGTGAGCAGCTGCCCGGTTCCCAGTGTGTGCACCCACGAAACGTTCAGCAAGACGTCTCTTTCAAATTCGTTGTCGCGGACGCCGGCCGCCTGATCGTCAGACGTGTTCGGAACTTGATAGTTGTCGCGCCGCGCGGAGCCAACGACCCGCAGTTGATCTTGCGGTGTGAAGTTGTAGAACAGGGTCCCGAAACCGCCGAATCCGTCCTGGCGATCATGAATGACAGAAGAATCAGGAGTCATTAAGCCGAGATCGCTTCTGTTCCCGTTGATACTGCCGTACCATGCGAACTTCTCGGTATGATCCCCGATGCTGAATGCATCGTTGGTCTGGTTGAAGTTGCCGAAGCTCGCGACTAGCTGCGCTTCGCGATCTCGTTCGAATCCGCTGCGCGGCACGATGTTGAACACGCCATAGCTGCGGTCGCCGAAATCAGCCGAGTACCCCCCACGCTGCACTTCCAACGTATCGATATCTTCGGGATTGAACTGGGGCCCCACATTCGTTGCGATGTTCGTATTAGGAACCGGCACGCCATCGACCAGCCAATTCACTTGATGCCCCCCACGCACATGCAACTGGTCATGCGCCAGGTATGCTCCCGGTACATAATCCGTAATCATTGCGAGGCTATTCGTCCGATCTGCTCCCGGCGTGCGATCGATATCAAGCCGCGTGATGGTGGTTGTCGGTGTAGCGGAAGCAGCGTTCAGTGCATCATCACGCTCGGACACTTGCACCGTCTCGCTCTGCTGTGCAACTTTCAACGCAAAGTGCAAAATGGAGATCGATGAACTGTTGACAACAATGCTCTGCTGCTGCGGAATAAAACCGGCATGTTCAACCTTGATGACGTATTCACCAACCGGAACAGCGGCAAGCACGAAGTCACCGGCGGGACCTGTCTGTGCCGTCACTTTGTAATCCGAGGTGATGGATTTCACAGAAATCTTTGCGTTCGGAATCGGCAAATGATCGGGATCATGCACTACCCCACGGAGAGAGACGAGCCGCCGCACCAAGGGCCATGCAGCTAGCCGAAACATTAACCAAGCAGAAACAGACACAGCGGCGCGCCTGTCTCCACGACAGCTTAGACATAACAATCCTTATCTAAAAACTGGAAATCTTGTCAGGACTTGGTCGGAGGCGGCCGTTGATAGAGCGATGTGTTCTGCTGTGTTTCGAGGCGGCGAGTCCCGTCATAAATCGCGGTCTGGTAATCCGGGAGCGCAGCAGTGAGATGGCTTGAAAGGGAAACTGCTCCAATCCAATTGGGCGTCACCTTTGGTAGCTGACGACAATCGTTCGAGCAGCGGGGCAGCGCGGACCAAGCCGGTTTTCCGCTCGAAGTATGCCGGTGGCAAGAACAGGCACCCTTCATGCGACAGCAAGGCTCGCGTGGTTCGCTCGCCCGCAGCAGCCGGAAGTCGCAAACGTTATGCAAAACGCAATTAGAATCGCTGCAACGCGATTGCCTGCCCTGCCGGACGCTTTTACTCCGGTGCTCATGCAGAACAATTCTCAGGCTATCAGCTACACTGCCGGCAACACTTGTATCACCTGCTCAATTTCATCTGGACTGACGTAGAAGTGCGGTGACATTCGGATCCAGCCCTGCCGTGATGCCGCGAGAATCCGATTCCGCTCCAGATTACTCACTATTGATCGGCAATCGATCGAGGGGTGCCGGAAACTGACGATTCCTGAACCACTGCCGCGTGTCCGCTGAGCGATCACTTCGTAGCCTTTAGCGCGAACGCTCGCCTCCAATCGACTCGCCAGTGAGTCGATACCAGCAGCAATGTTGTCCATCCCTATTCCTAAGAGAAACTCGATCGCCGCCCTCTGCCCGAAACACCCGATGGTATTCAACGTTCCGCACTCATAGCGTCCCGCATCGGGGCGAAGAGTCATGTCACGGCGGTTGTGATCGGCATAGTTGACTGGATTCGTCCAACCGAACTCGACCGGCTCAATGGCGTCCAGCCACTTCTCTCGCACGTATAAGACGGCATTCCCTTCGGGTCCGAGCATCCATTTATGTCCGTCGGCTGCTAGCGCGTCAATGCGACATGCTTCCACGTCAATGGGAAACGCACCCATCCCCTGAATGGCGTCTAGGAAAAAGAAACATCCATGGTCGCTGCACAACTGGCCAATCCGCTGCAAATTTACTCGAAATCCGCTCAGATAATTCACGTAACTGACCGCCAGTAGCCGTGCCTCTCGTATCGCTGTTGCGATCTTGTCAATGGGATCGTAGATCGAAAGCCTCGTCAGTGCGACACCTCGTCTTTCGAGCCGGAGCCAGGGATAGTAGTTCGCGGGAAATTCCTCTTCGAACACGATCACCTTGTCGCCGGGCTTCCAATTGAGACCCTCGGCCACAGTCGAAATCCCTTCCGATGTGTTCTTGACAATCGCGATCTCACCCGGTGAGGCGTTGATCAGTTTTGCCGCGGCTGTCCGCAGGCCCGCATAAGCTTCCATCCATTTGTCGTAATGAAGCGAACCATAACAGCAGACGTCATCCGCCAAATGCTTCATCGCCAGCGCAGCCGGCCGCGAAAGAGGCGCAACAGCCGCATGGTTCAGGTAAATAAGTTCGCGGCTGATCGGAAACTCGTCGCGATAGCGCAAATGTAGCGGCTCGGCCAAAACGTTGGTTACTTTTTCGTAACCCATGCCTTCGAGCATACGTTAAGCCTTATGACTGTCTCCTGTTTGGGTGCGCACCCCATACCTGTCATTTGGCCTTATACTGGAGATGTACAAAGTTTTCCTTGCGGGCTGCCCTCCACGCCCGAGGTTCGTTGGTCGTAAAAGGAGTTCTATGCGGCGACTTATCCACCTGAAGTCATTTACTAGCCTCACCTTAGCCCTTTTTATAGCAACGCCGTTTACCGCCTTTCCAAACGACACCAAGAAGGATCCGGATGCCATTGGCGACCGGAACGTCTCCGGCAAGGTGAATTTCTACTCGCTCGAAAAAGAGATTGCGATCGGGAAGCAGCTGGCGCAACAGGTGGAGCGGCAATCAAAAGTCATCAACGATCCAGTCATATCGGAGTACGTGAATCGGATCGGCCAGAATCTCGTGCGGAATTCCGATGCCAAGGTGCCCTTCACGATAAAGGTGATTGAGGACCCAACCGTGAATGCCTTCGCGCTGCCAGGGGGCTTCTTCTTCGTTGATTCGGGTTTGATCTTGAGGGCTGATACCGAGGCGGAGTTGGCTGGCGTGATGGCACACGAAATCGCACACGTTGCGGCGCGTCATGGTACCCGCCAAGCGACACGTGGAGAAATTGCGCAGCTTGCAACTATTCCCCTCATCTTCATGGGCGGAGCCGCTGCATACGGTATTTACGAGGCCTCCGGGCTCCTTGTGCCCATGACGTTCCTCCACTTCCAGCGTGGTTTTGAGGCCGAAGCTGATTACCTCGGTGTGCAATACATGTACAAGGCTGGATATGATCCGACTGCCTTCGTGGATTTCTTCGAGAAAATTCAGACCGATGAAAAACGGAAGCCCGGCAGCGTATCGAAACTATTTTCCACGCATCCTATGACCGACGACCGCATCGGGAAGTCGCAAAAACAAATTTCGGACTTGAAAGCAAAACCGGAATACGTCGTCACCACTTCTGAATTTAATGATGTGAAGACGCGGTTGGCCATGCTTGAGAACCAACGCCGGCCCGACCAGGCGAGTCAAGATCCCAACAAGCCGACTTTGCGCAAGAATCCGAACTCGAATGCGCCCATCGAAGACGAAACCGATCCTTCGAAGAAGTCCAAGGGCGATGACGAGGACCGTCCGAAGCTGAAACGGCGTCCCGCGGACACGGGAGACAACCCTACTAGCACTGATCCCGGGACTAACACTCCTCAGATCAACTGACCAGACCCGCCGGGTAGAGTGTTCTAGCGGCATAAGCAGGGGAACCAGGTTCCCCTGCAGTTCTTAGAGAAGACGGCTAACTGACGCTTGCGTGTTTATGCCGGGCGACGATTTGATTCATCTCGTCTTTCGCGTGGAGCTTGAGCTTTTTGAGGCGCTGCTCTTCTATTTCGTCAGCCGGAGTGACATGCGGTTTGGATTCGATTTCCTCAATTTTGTGTTTGAGTTGCGCATGCTGCCCCGCAAGCGTCCGGAATTGTTCATTCGTTTCGAGCAGATGCGCTTTCAGTTCTTCATCTTGCGTGCGATTCTCCATCAAGGATTCTCCTTATTGAATAGCCGCGCCGAGTCCGGTTCTGAAGGTGGGGGGAAGAATCTGGCCAGGTGGGGTGAGAGTGCATGAATTCACGAGCCGACCAGGTGACCGCGGGCCGACCGCATTCAGAAATTAGCATTTTTTCAGCGTCATGACAATAGCGGCTTCGGGGGGGTACTCATAATAACCCGTACGCCGGCCTGTTACGACAAAGCCGCATCTGTGATAAAGAGATTGGGCTGCGAGATTCGATTCGCGCACCTCCAGGAAGTGCGTAGCTCCTAGGCTAAGTTCATGTTTTAGAAGCGCTGTCGCCAAGCCGCTTTTGCGGTGGTTAGGAGCCACGGCCAGGTTAAGGATTTCACGTTCCGGCAGGGCGCCATCAAGCGCAGGAGAAACTTCGCGGGAAACGAGAAAGCCAACTACCGAACCCTGAACTTCAGCCACGCAACAGGTGTAGTTGAAAAAGCTAGGGAGATCCCAGCTGGGATCAGCGAAGGATTGCTGCTCGATTTCAACGAGCGCTGGACCGTCGGCGGGCGTGGCGCTGCGAATGACCGGAGTCACTGAAAAGTAATGCTTACCACGTCACCGGCAGTGTTGAGGCGATCATCGTCGCGGGGCGAGTAGGCCACCAAAACCCGCCGAGGCTGCGGTTGTGGACCGCAGGCTGGACCCAACTGACCCGGCTCTTTCAGAAATAGCTGTATGATCTTACCGGCCTTGTCCTTCACCCAGATGCGAGCTGAAGCACGAAGGCAATCGACTCGAATCAATCTTCCCTGGATTCTCCTTTGGCGGACCGTCTCTTCCCAAGGAACGATTTTCTCCGGCTTGACACCGCCTGCTGCGGCCTCTTGCTGTTGATTCGCCTTTTCCTCGGCGGCACGGATGCGGTGAGCTTCAGCCTGCTGAGCGCGCTCGTCGTCCTGTTGCGCGGTCTCCCTTTCACGGCGGCGGGCCGTTTCAGCAGCATTGAGGCGCTCCTGTTCCGAGCTGAGCCGAAGCTGGTGGAGGCGGTCCCGCTCTGGTCCGGGCACAGTGGATTCTTCGGCACGGAGCCACGTACCCTGGGCGACTGCAGCGTGGCCGTTCGCGGTCTGAGTGTCGGCAAGCGCAAGCCAAGCCCGGGTCGATCGAGGATCAAGCTGGACGGCCTTCTTCAGGAGCACCTCGCGTTCAGCCAAATCAGACGTAAGCTGCGCTTGACGAAAAACTGGCTCGGCCCAAAGCGGATTCAATTGAGCGGCTCGTTTCAAGAGCGGAGTCGCCCGATCTGCTGCTAAGCCCTCGGCGGCGGCCACGTATACGGAGGCGTTTTTGCTGCCCGCTTTCATCGCGCTCTCGAAGAACGGCTTGGGGTCTTCTCCGTCGCGCTTGGCGACTTGAGCCAAGCCCTCATATCCGAGCGCGACCGCTGGACCGCCGGCTTCAATGGCAGATTTGTAAGCCGCTTCGGCTGCTTTCGGATTGCTGGAAAATTGGACGTCGGCAAGGTAAACGGCAGCTACGGCCCCGTCAAGCGAGTGCTCCCCGAAATCGCGCTTGGGATCCAGCGGACGGCCCGAAACAGGAACGGACTGCCACTGATGAGAGGCTAGAACGGTGTTCGCCTCCTGCTCGATGGTTTGGGAATCCTTGCCGAAAGCGTTACGCTCGGCAGCACGCAGAGTGCTGCCGCCGCGCAGAGCGTTGATGAAGATATGAAAGCTGGAGCCGTACTCGAATTTGGTGGCGAAGAGCTGCATACGCGCCCAGTCCAGATCCGGACGGGCGGGAGGACCGCCCCAGGTCACGCGGCTGCCGTGAGCCTCAAGAGTCGAGAATAGTTGGCGAAGACCGGATTCGACTTCAGGCGGTAATCGGGGGGTGTTGGCGTCGAGCAAGATTCCTGCAACTTGTTCCAAAGGAAGGTTAGTACTGGAGAAGCTGACAAAGACGTACTGACCGTTTTGCGAAACGAACTGGTCCTGAGATTGAGTTGGGTTCGTTTTTTCATTTCGGGTCAGCATAACGCGGATGGGCCATACGCTAGGGAGATCTTTGGACTCGAGTAAACCACCTAATACCCAGCGGAGTTGTTCAAGCTGGGTGAGGGCATCACGGGCCGAACCGGCATCTGCCGCCGTATCGACATAGAATGGGCCGATGTTTAATTCGGTCCAACGTTCTTTGGCGGATGCGGGAGGTACGAGGCAAAAAGAGGAAACGAAGCCAGTCAGGAGAAGTGCTTTGGCAAAACCTTTCAAACGTTCCCAATTAGCAGTCTATCGTGGCAGCCGATGAGGACGTGTGTTCATCTGCCCGAAATGTAACGTCGAACGCCCGTAGGGCCAATGCTAGGATGAGGCCCGCGAGTGTGGCATTCCCCATGCAATAAGTTCTTGTCGGGTCTGATAGCCGGGGCACTTCTGAGCGTGAATGTTTACGGGCAAGGCGACCGCAACAGCGCGCACATGGATACCGGAATGCAGATGGGAGAGATGAACTCGGCCAGCATGTTCCTGATGGATTTATCTTCAGGAACCGCGATGAACCCATCCGCATGGCCGATGCCGATGGTCATGAAGTCCTTCGGTTCGTGGAACGCGATGTTCATGGGAGAAGGTTTCATCGTGGACACGCAGCAGTCAGGGCCACGGGGCGGTGACAAACTCTATTCATTGAACTGGGTTATGGGCAATTTCGAGCACCGCCTGGGCGAAAAGGGCGCTTTTCAAACACAAGTGATGCTCAGCCTCGAACCAGCGACCATCACGGACAGGCGATATCCACTGCTGTTTCAGACCGGAGAAACTGCGTTCGGTAAACCAATTGTGGACGGGCAGCATCCGCATAACTTCATCATGGGTTTGGGATTTCAATATGCGCGGGCGGTGAGTGAGAACGCGACATTAGAACTCTATTTTGCGCCGGTTGGAGATCCGGCGCTCGGGCCGGTGGCCTACCCGCACCGTGCGTCCGCAGCGGAACTGCCGCAAGCGACGTTGTCTCATCACTGGCAGGATTCAACGCACATCGCGGACGAGGTGGTGACAGGGGGATCGCCTACAAAAAGATCAAAGTGGAGGCGAGCGGCTTCTATGGATCAGAGCCGAATGAAGACCGGTGGAGTATTCAAGCTGGTCCAATTGACTCGTGGTCGGCGCGGCTGTGGTGGCTTCCGACTCGGAACTGGGCGGCGCAAGTATCAATCGGGCGACTCACTCGCCCGGAAGCGCTCGAGCCGGGCGATCAGGTCCGCAGCACAGGATCGATTGAGTATACGAAAGCACTGCCGGGCGGGAGCTGGTCATCCAGTTTCATCTGGGGTCGAAAATACAGCACGGCAACGAAACGGAGCTCGAATTCCTATCTGGTGGAATCTGTTGTTCCGATCCGCCGCAAAAACTTCATCACGGGGCGCACCGAGGTGGTGGACAAGGACGAGTTGTTTCGAGACCAACCGGATCTTGAAAGACGCCTGGATTCGATTTACGGCGGGACATTTCGGGTTGGCGCTTACACAATCGGATACACGCGTGACATTGATGTTTTTAGCAACGTGGATGGGTTGAGAAATGTGCAGATGGGGGTGGGGGCAAATTTCGAGATGTACTCTCTCCCGGGAGCGATCAAGCCCTACTATGAGGATCGGCCGGTGGGTGGAAACATTTTTGTTCGGTTTCGCCTAAGGCCGCACACATAATGTGGGCGCTCTAGGAACGGCGGCTCAGCGAAGATTCACCGCGCGTCTGAGCCAAGGCCGCTTCGAGATTTTTTGGTAAAAAACCGAATGGCCCGGCCTCGCTCTTGAAACGTATCTTTCCGTCAGCGCCGACTAAGAAAAGACGATCGGGCCAGCCCGTATACGCCTTCTCAACGTGGTTGTCGACGGAATCGATCAGCGCGGGAAAGGCAATGTGGAGCTTGCGCACACATGAGTTCGCGACCTGTTCACGCTCGAGGTTGGTTTTTGGATTGCGGAAAAGAACACCCTCTTTGACATTGCTTTGCATCTGCCAGATGTCGGTTGGATGCGCTTCCGCTATGTACACGACGTAGAAGGCGACCTGTTCCTTGTATTGGGCGTACAGCTTGTTGAGCGCGGGAACCTCCCGGCGAAATGGCGGTCAAGTATAACTTCCAAAGACCAGAACGACCGGCTTCGTGCCCTGAAACGAAGAAAGCGTCACCTGACTGGAATGATCGAGAAGCGGAAGTGTGAAATCGGGAGCGGGGTCTCCGACATGCATGCGTCCCTGACGGGCATTCTTCCACATACTCTCGAAAGGGAACAGGAGAAACGGGATCGGCCCGACGCGCATCATCACGCGCGAAAAAATTTCGGGCGGCAGGCGCATGGCGTACGCGAAGCCAGCCATTGCGGCGAAGTACAACAGGACGAGGCCAGCGGTGACCTTGAGCAAACGCCGCTTCAGCTTTGTGCCTCGTCTCACTCCAGGTGAGACCGGGCTGGATGATGGTTGGGCCATTACGGGATCATAACGGTCGAGAACATGAGTTGGAAGAATGAATTATACCTAAGCCGAGCGCGGGAACAAGGTAGTGGGCTACTTTGAATTTTGGTAGTGGCTCAATTTGAGCATCTGAATCAGGGCACTAAGAAATTTCAAAGTAGCCGAGTACCCGGAAGCGGGCATTGGGATGGGCCTGAAGTCGAAGTAAGTTCGCACTTTCGCGAAGTGCGTCACGTCAGATTATGCCGGATGGAGGTGATTGGCTATCTCCACCGGCAAAGCTGCAGATTCAGTAAAAATGGATCTATGCGTGGACCGGCGAGCCTACGGTCGCGCACGTCTCAGCGCAACGGCGGCATGCTGCGGCACATTCCTTTGCAATACTTCCTTGCGACGCTTTGTCACACGCAGTGGCGCAGGCCTTGCACACTTCCGCGCACAATTTGCGGATGTCAGCGGCGTAATGCGACTCGCGCACTACGAATTTGGAACACGTCTGGCAAATCTCGGCGCAGTCTTTCGCCGTCTGGATCGTCCTCGAATCCACGCCGCCGCTCGTCTCGAGCGCGACACAGCATTTCTGGCACTCTCGACAAGCGTCGATGCATTGCTGCACTTCCTTCGAAATAGTCTGGTTTGTCATGGAAATCCCTCCGGCATTTAGTGGCCTCACTAAGCGGGCCCTATCAACATTTCGGCGGTTTTCGGAGAAATAAGACCGAGAGGTTTAAGGCTGCAACTCGATCGTTGTACTAGGGTATGGTCGCCGGGGTTCACATGGCCGCGCAGAATGATTATTCGCTCAAAGGCAAGGTGACGGTCTTGCCTGATTCGGCGGAACGCCGCGCGGCATCGAGGATCTCGCTGACGACCAGGTTTGTGTTTAAGGAGGACAGACTGTCTTCGTGCGCTTTTCCGTTGATGAGAGCAGCGAGATAGTGCAGGGGGTCATCATACGGAGCTAGCAAAGCCCGGGCGGGTGCCGTCTGGGCATCCTTCTGGCCTTCACGGCGGAACTCAATCTTATCGCGGACAATAGTCTTCGCATAGCCGGTCCGGCCGTAAAGTTCCATGTCTTTTCGATCGAACGGCCAGTTCCAGGAGGCTTGCAGAATGGCAACCGCCGACGGGTACGTCAAAATTACATTCGCTTCGTCGTCCACCTTCGGATAGATGTCCCGCTTAATCTGCTGGGTCACGGCGGTAACGGTGCGGGGCGGCTGTCCTTGCATCAGCCACGTCGCCAGGTCCGCGCCATAGCACCCGAAATCGTAAAGAGCACCGGCGCCATTCAGTTTGGGGTCCGTAAGCCAGGCGAAAAACTCCGGCGGCACGTGGATCTCTTTCGGGCCGGGGTGTCCATCGTGAACGACGATCTTCCGAATGTCGCCAATTGCGCCTTGTTGAAGCAGCTCGTAGGCCGCTTCGTTGCTTGCGTACCAGGTGGTCTCATAATTCACGAGCACATGGATTTTGCCCTTCTGAGCTGCGTCGGCAATGGCGCGGGCATCTTCGTAGCTAACGGCGAGCGGCTTTTCCATCATCACGTGGACGCCTCGACGGGCACACTCCTCGACAACCTTGCGGTGATCGAAGGTGTTTGTGTATACGAGGACGGCCTGCGGGTGAGCACGAGAGATCATTTCGTCGAGCGTTGAGAAGTGAAGATTGGGGTCGAGGCGGTATTGCTGGGCATAACGGTCGAAAAGTTGGCGATCGGGCTCCGCAACGCCGGCAATCTGAATGTCTGACCGACCGATGGCCGCGCTAAAGAATCCGGCAACGTGGCCGTGTACCAGACCAACGACACCGACGCGAAGCGGAGCTGAGGGTGTTTGGGAATACAGCGCAGCGCTAACTGCAATTAGAGCAGCCACGGGCAAGCGGAGGAGTTGCATCACCTACATTATGCGAGGAGAGCGTCCGGTTATTGGGTTCCAGCTTGGTCGTCGCTTACGCGGGCGGGACTGACAATGTGACGCGACTCACGCGACCTGAGAGGCGGTCAGGTGTTTGACGGGTTGAGACTTCAATGGCTTCCGCGGTGTTCCATTCAATACGTCCGAAATTTCTGAAGCGAGGGCTGGGCAGGCAGGTGCAATATCTTGAAGGAAAATAAAATAGAATTGGCCTTCCCAACGAACCTTCGTGGTGGTTTCGTTGAAACCGTCTCCACAAAGAGTTAATTCTGCGCCTTCGGGCAGGTGGGAAATCGCCCCGAGTTCGGGTCCGCCACTGCCTGCACCAGAGGCCTGAATGGCCGCTATGGTGTTAGGCAATCGATAGGTTGGTGCGAAAAGGGCACTAAACAGTGCTTCATGATTTGCCACAGGCGGTACTCCTTTTCCTAAATGGCATGTTTAGCGCTGATGTAGGGAACACTACTTAAGTGTTTTCAAGTGAGATAATTCTAACCCGAATTTCTAAGAAAATCACGCATAATTTTATGGAAATCGGTGAGGCGCAATCGATGGAAATGGAATCGAGGCACCCGGATTATTCTTGGCGACGTCAGCGCATACTGGAGTCATGCCGAGGCGATTTGTTTTTTTGTTAGCTGCGCTGCCAATGCTCGCGGCTGTGACGATACCCGTCATCCCCTGGAAGCCCAACGACCGAAGCAGGCCGGTTCCCCCGGCCATCACGCCAGCGACGCCGAGTACACAGCAACAGCCCGGCAGCCCACCTTCCGATTCAACGGTCCTATTCAACGGACGAGATCTTTCGAAATGGGAGAGCGCTAAGGGTGGCCCAGTAAGTTGGACTGTCCACGAGGGCTACTTCGAGGTGGCACCGGGTAAAGGTGATATCCGGACAAAGCAGGCGTTCGGGGATTGCCAACTGCACGTCGAATGGGCTGCACCTAATCCGCCGCGCGGCAAGGATCAAGACCGGGGAAACAGCGGCATTTTCCTAATGGGTTTGTATGAAATGCAGGTCCTGGACACGTACAAGAGTCCAACCTATGCGGATGGAATGGCGGGGGCCGTGTATGGGCAATGGCCACCGTTGGTGAACGCAACGCTCCCGCCCGGTGATTGGCAGGCATACGATATCGTCTTTCACGGGCCGCGATTTGCGAACGACGGAACGGTGACTCGGCTCGCAACTGTCACGCTGCTGCAGAACGGGGTTTTGGTGCAAGATCACGTTTCACTTACCGGGCCGACAGCGCACATGAGCCGGCCTGCTTACAAGAAGACACCGGACCGGCTTCCGCTTGAACTGCAGGACCATCATCACCCAGTGCACTTCCGCAACATCTGGATTCGTGAGTTGAAGAATGACTAAGCCCAGCCACGGTTCGAGCCGTGGGGAGGCATCCGAGGGTACGCGAGCGGCAGTGGGTGCACCGGCATGGATGGCCAAGCGGACATGGGTGATGATTCTGGTGTGCGGGTCAGCAGTTGTGACACCTGTGTACAGCAAAGCGAGTACCGGTGAGTTGCTTGACCAGGGATACAACGATATGTACAACCTGGCCTTCGACGATGCTCACCGGTGTTTTCAGAATTGGGAGCGCAGTCATCCGCGCGATCCCATGGGGCCCGTTTCAGATGCGGCTGCTTACCTGTACTCCGAATTCGACAGGCTCAAAATTTTGCAGTCGGAGTTTTTCGTGAATGACAACGCGTTCTTTCGCAAGCGCATTGGAAACCCCGATCCGATTGCGAGGCGTGACTTCGAGGCAGCGCTAGAACGGAGCGAAGGACTGGCTGAAGCGATTCTGAAGCAGTCTCCCGATGATGAAACTGCTTTGTTCGCTACGGTGCTACGGCTGGGGCTACATGCCGATTACACGGCGCTGATTGAGAAGCGATATTTCGCGTCGTTAAATGAAGTGAAACAGGCGCGAGGCAGAGCCGAACAGCTCCTTGCGAAGCATCCGGATTGCTATGACGGATATCTGGCCATTGGATTTGAGAATTATGTGTTGAGTTTGAAACCAGCGCCTCTTCGATGGCTTTTGCGAATAAATGGAGCGCAGACCGATAGAGACACGGGGATCGCGAAGCTGCGGCTAACGGCTGAGAACGGGCATTATCTTAAACCTTTTGCGGAACTGCTATTGGCAGTGGCTGCATTGCGCGATAAAAACGAGCGCGAGGCTAAGCGGCTGCTGTCCCGCTTGACGGCGCAATTTCCAGGCAATCAGCTGTATCGCGACGAACTGAAGAAGGTAAGTCTAGGCACATGAGCGCCGACACGGACGTATGCGTAATTGGGGGCGGGCCTGCAGGACTTGCAGCCGCTATAGCGCTGCGTCGTGGAGGCTTTACGGTCAGAGTGATGGATTGTGCTGTTCCTCCAATCGACAAAACCTGCGGCGAAGGTCTGCTGCCTGACAGCATTGCCGGGCTGCACGAGTTGGGTCTGGCGATACCATCCAGGCTTGGCTTTCACTTCAGAGGAGTTCGTTTCACTGATCGGGAGTGTTCGGTTGTTGCCGATTTTCCGAATGGAACTGGAATCGGTTTGCGCAGGACCGTTCTCCACGAGCTGTTGGTCGAGCGTGCCAACGAGCTAGGAGTTTCGTTTTCATGGGGGGCGAAGCGAATACGGCTAGGAGAGGCCTGCATTGTCGTGGATGGCAAGGTGGTAAACCCACAACTCGTGGTCGGCGCGGATGGACAGAATTCGCGAATCCGAAGGGATGCCGGTCTGGATAAGACGAGGCGCGAGATACGCCGGTTCGGCTTCAGACGCCACTATCGCCTGCAGCCATGGTCGGCGTACATGGAGCTTCATTGGGGAAAGCTGTGTCAGCTCTATATCACTCCCGTATCAGAGAATGAAATCTCCGTCGCATTGCTGTCGAGCGATCCTAAGTTGCGGTTGGATGAAGCGCTGGTGGAGTTTCCAGAGATCAGGAACCGTCTCGCGTCTGCCGAGCCTTCGTCGAGCGAGACCGGGTCTCTAACCATGTCACGAAAGCTACGATGCGTGTGCCGTCCTGGATTAGCCTTGATAGGAGATGCCTCCGGATCGGTGGATGCGATTACAGGCGAAGGCATCGGCTCGTCGTTCCGGCAAGCTGTCGCACTTGCCCGAGCTTTCAAGATTGAAAACCTTGCGAGTTACGAAAGAGCGCATCGGGCGTTGAGCCGAAGACCGCGATTCATGGGGGCATTGCTGCTGAGGCTCGGAAAACACGAACGCTTGCGGGGACAAGTTCTGACATTCCTGGCACGGCATCCGGATACTTTTAGCCGGCTACTGGCAATTCACGTCGGCGAGTATCCGTCTCCCAGAATGCGGCCACTAGCGTCTCCGATTCCGCAGTAATCTCGTTAGCGACGATGCATTCGGCGATGACGCGCGCGGGCGGCGTACCGATTGAGGACGCCATGCAGTTCGCTTGCCTGTTGCGGCCAACTGATGTTGCCGTAAATGACTTGCTTGTTGTTAAGCCGGCGTCCGTAGATCTCTTCATTGTCGCTGAGATCCTGGCGCAAGGTGGCGCCTTGTAAGGAGACTCCGGCAAACGCGCCTCGGGAGCGGGACCAGGAAAGCATTTCCGCTCTCAAGCTGAGGTCGGTTTGGGCTGTCGTCGATCGGCCCACAGGACCGCCCGCCACTTCACCTTGGCCACCCAGCGTGAACTTGGTAGTAAGCAGGCGATGCGCACCTTTTCGGTTCATAACAAGCAGGATGAGGTCCGTTTCAACAAGGCCAATCTGAAAACCAAAGCTCCCGGCTTCGATGCGCACGGCTGCAGGCGCGGACCAATCGGCCCCTTTGCGGCATGAGAAGAAACCCTTCCCATATTTGGCGCCCACACCAAATGCGCCGCCTTTCAGACCGGGCACGATCACGATGCATTGCGCACGCGCTAAAAGATCTAGGGGAATACCTTTGTCAGGCGCAGACATTACTTCTGAGAGGACTCCAGCGGCAGCGTCCAAGCGCTTTGCGGGAACTTCCGCGGTCGCGACAAAGGGAACACATAGCAGCAATGCTATGAAAGGCTTAATCAAGTTTTGTCTCCTGAGTTTGAAACGTTAGATACTTCGCACCGACATGTTGACAATGTCATCGACTTGCATTGACTCCTTTACAACGAAAGGTTCACCGTATTTTACGCCAATCAGGTTCCCATAGAAACGAGCGATTGCGGCGAGCCGCTCTTCTATCTCCTCCTGCGAAGGAAACAGGTAAGATGCACTTTCAATGTCGCCGTACTGCGAAGTGTAGCTCAGCAGAGCAGCCATCCGGCGCTCGAAGTATCGCGAGATATCGACGACGAACGACGGAGTGACATTGGCGTAGAGAGAGGAATACAGGATTTTGAAGGGCCGGTGCGGAGCGGTCTCTTCTTCGAGCCGCCGCAGACCCGCGAGAAAGCATGCTTCATAGCCTATCTCGGAGGCGCGGTAATGATCGGGATGGCGGCCCGCCCAATACGGAAGGATGACAACACGCGGACGAATGCGACGAATAACGCCAGCGAGCGTCATGCGAGCCGTGATGGTGTTTTCGAGACGGGCGTCCGGCCAGCGCAGGTTCTGTCGCCAGGCGAGAAGCAGATGCCGAGCCGCTGTTTGCGATTCTTCGATGCGCAGATCCGGAGTGCCGCGGCTGCCCATGTCGCCCGCAGTGAGGTCGAGCACGCCGGTGCGGTAGCCGAGTTCCGCCATGGACAGAAGCGTGCCGCCGCAGGTTTGCTCGACATCGTCGGGATGCGCCGCGATCGCCAAGACGTCAAGTGCGCGGAGATTCTCGAAAGGCTCATTCGGATCGTGCATGACGGAGTCAGTACGAGTACCGCGGACGGTTGCCCACAAAAATTCGCAAGAACAAAATACCCGCAATGAAGCCGCCGATATGAGCGAACCAAGCGATACCCTGGGCCTGAGACACACTGCTCAGCGAACCTAACCCACTAAGCAGCTGTATGGCGAACCAGTAGATGAGCATGAAGGCGGCCGGGATCTCGATCGTGGTTATAAAAAAAATGATGAACACCAGCGTTACCACACGGGCCCGAGGATAAACAATGAGGAATGCGCCCATGACGCCCGCGATCGCTCCGCTCGCACCGATGGTTGGTATCGGGCTGCCAAGGTTTGCCAGAAATTGAACCATAGCTGAGGCGACGCCGCTTACCAGATAAAAGATCAAGAATTTGGCCGAGCCCATCGCAGCCTCGATATGGGATCCGAAGACCCAGAGGAACCACATGTTGCCAAGCAGATGAAGCCAACCGCCGTGCAGGAACATGGAGGTGATGAACGCCGTTAGATGCACTTGGTCAGGAACTAGAGCGTAGTGTTCGATGAAGCGGTCCCGCAGATAGATGGGGTGGGCGAGTTCGAACAGGAAGAAGTAAACATTCGCAGCAATGATAAGCAGGGTCATGGCAGGCGTTGACTTTCGAAAAAGAAGCACGCGCAGTGGAATCATTGGTTGTGAGTTACAGAATCGGAAGCGTGCGCATTCAGCCGTTCGGCAATGCTGCGATCCTCGCGACGGTGCAGCTTGCCGGCGGATGCGAGCGCGATGAGGGAATCGACCTCGGAACGGGCCGGGATGTGTCCGCGGGCTCCGATGGCCGTGCAGTTCAGAGCCGCCGCAGCATTTGAGAAGTCGAGAGCTGATTGCATTTGCATACCGGCGAGCATGGCGTAACAGAAAGCACCATGGAAGGCATCCCCGGCGCCCGTCGTATCCACGCAGCGGACCTCGAAGGCTGGCGAGTACGTCCAGCAGCCCTGTTCAAGTGCGAGCGAGCCACGCTCACCAAGCGTCATGGCGGCGACGCGCAGTGAGTATTCGCGCTGAAGGCGAGCCAGCGCAAGAAACGGATCCTTCTCGCCGGTCCATTTAGCAGGCCATGAAGAGCTCGCCACAAGATAGTCGACATGTTTAAGCACGCGATCAAAACCAGGATAGATCGTGTCAACATCAAGTGAAACGGGAATTCCTTGCTGTTGCGCTAAAGACGCTGCGTGTGCGGCAGCTTCAGTATCGTATCCGTCAATGTGCAACAGCTTAGAACCAGCTATGTCTTCGGGCCGAATCTCTGAGGCCATGAGGCGAAGGCAATTGGCGCGATGCCAGAGAACAGTACGCTCACCGGAGCGCTGGTCAATGAGAATGTAGGCGGTTTGGTTGGGACACTCCTGGCGCAGAATAAGCCCGGTGATGTCTACCCCTGTTTCTTGAAGGCTCTGGCGCTGAACATTTCCACGAAAATCGTCACCGATCGTGCCTATGTACTTGGCCCGGAGGCCGAGCTTCGCACAAGCGACTATAGCCGTCGCGACCTGCCCGCCAGGGCTGAGCAACTCCTGATGGTACGCAACTTTTCCCGCGTAGGCGGGGAATTCTGGAAGAAGCAGAAGGGTATCGGTAGCGTTGAGGCCGATGCCGAGCACATCAAAGGACGGAGTCGACATGTATCGAATTTGATAGCGGCTCCGCCAAGCAGCTCACGGAACGTGAACCGGACCTATTTTTTCGTGATGGAATTCGGAACCTGGTAAAGGTAGATGGTGTGATTTGCCCCGTGACGCCCCTCAGATTCAGAGGTATCAACTGGTTTCCAGCCCGGGATGGGGTAGTCGTAAGACACAACGCGGGTGTTAGGGCGCAAATAGCGTTCGAGGTTAGGTCGCAAGCTTTCGTTGGCCGCGGTAGCGAGGTAGAGGGTTACCACGTCGGCACCACTTAGATCCATGTGCATAAAGCTGCCATGCACGACTTTTACTTCACTTTGCAGTCCGGCCTTTTTTACTCTTTCGGCAGCTGTCCTGGCGAGATGGTCTGAGATTTCAATACCGACCGCCTTCACTTTATATCTTTCCGCAGCCGCGATGAGGATGCGGCCGTCCCCGCAGCCGAGATCATAGAGTGTCTCACCTGATTTGAGGTTCGCCATGTGTAGCATCTTGTCAATAGCATGCTCGGGAGACACGACATAGGGCGCGAGATTGTCTTTATAGTCGGATAGATTGCGTTGCTGGCCGTAACTTGAAACGGTTGAAACAAACAGCACCGCCGAGGCTAGAATGCCCAAGCGAAGCATCCGGAATCCCATAAGTGACTCTCCCTGATTCCTTTTAGCTTACCGCGAAACACATTTCTCTGAAAACCCGTCAGTCGGTTTTCGATTGGTCCGTGCAGGTCAGTGCGAATCACCGGCGGCGACCGATGCCACAGCGTGTTGCCGCTTGGAGCGAAGGATCCGCGAGACCATTTCGGACGTTGAGAACCACAAATCACGCGGCCGAGAGATAGTGTACTCAGTGCCCTTGAACACGCGTATGGCGTGGCTGATGGAATCTTTCCACGGAACTGCCTGGGGGTTCAGATTGTAGTTCAAATAAAACACGGGACACTCAATATCTCCGATGCGGCGCAGGTCGTCTTGGGGTACATCGGCATCGAGCATGGCTTTTGGACCCGCAAAGATCACCGCGTCGGGGTGGCTGGTATTGGCGACTTCTTTCTCGATGAGGCTTTGCAGGAAATTGGTCTCGCCGTGTTTCTGTTTCAGTTGCTGAAGGTTGACTGTGCCAAGCTTCATGGTCTCGAGCGCTTTTCCGAGCGCCGGGAAATCAATCTGCTCCGCGGCATCCTGGCGGTACACGACACGGCTTTGCTCCATATTGAAGGCCACGAGCGACAGCCGACCGATGTGCGGATCCCGTTCAACTGCCTTCAGAATGCTAACTAGCGGATCGGTATCCATGCGCTGAAGCGATGAGGAATTTGCGGCTTGCGGAGCAAAGTTCACTAAAAGCTTCACATTTAAATCATTGCGACCCATGCTGGGTGGGCGTATAACAGGCTCGTTGACGAACGGCTCCGGCGCTGTTTCGGAAATCTGTTCGGGGCCGATAAACAAGTTGATCGATTTATCTTTAGCGGCCAACGCTGCTTCCACATCCCAACTCGACGAACACACTCGTTCTCCCCGGTCACGCATGAGCCAGTCGACGTGATACTTACCCTCTCCCAGGTCGATGATGCCGAGGAGTGCCGCATCGCCTTTGGCATCTTCCTCAATGTGAGGCACACGAAAGTGTTGGACGAAGTAAGCCGGATGGAGCTGGTTGTCGGCCGCATAAACGCGGAAGACAACCGTGAGGAGCTGCTCACCCCCTTCGAGCGCGTTCAGCGGAATAGTAGCGTCATAACCGGCATGAAAACGCAAATCGAATCCCAAATCCGCCTTTCGCTGGGTAACGGTGCAGGCAAGATCTTTGCGAGCTTCACCAGTTTCCAAAATGGCTACATCTGACGGCATGAGGCTTATAGGCTCACCGGGATGCGCGGGCTTAAGAAGCAATTGCGAAGTAGCGGGAGGTGCAAACAGAGAACAAAGGAGGATGCAGAAGAGCGGCGACAACTTGCCGGTTGCAGCAAACGGCGGATGGCACTCTATTCTGCCAGGCGCACACGATCGAAAAAACCGCGATGCCATATTCCCCCAAGTGAACTGCTGTGCGGAAAGAACGCCGGGCGGCTACCCGGTAGTTCCATTATTATCCCCTAAAGTGCGCTGATCCAACAGAAAATTTAACAGCCGATGACACAGCGCGAGTTTGTTCAATGCGTGCTTGGGCTTCACGCGAATTCTCAGTCGTACCGGTACGCAAGCAGATTCCTGTGTTACAGTGCGAGAGATCATGGCTTCTCGAAGCGTTAATAAGGTCATCCTGGTTGGAAATCTGGGCCGGGATGCAGAGACGAAATTCACGCCGTCAGGAGCTGCCGTCACGCGGTTCGCGATTGCCACGACACGCAGCTGGAAAGATCAGCAAAGCAATGAGTGGAAAGAGGAGACGAACTGGAGCAACGTAGTGGTGTGGCGCCAGGAGAACCTCGCCAATTATCTAACTAAAGGCAAGCAGGTCTATATCGAGGGCAGATTGCAGACGCGCAGCTATGACGATAAGGACGGCAAGAAGGTCTATGCAACCGAGGTCGTTGCTGAAGAAGTAATTCTCCTAGGGGGCCGAGGCGACACTGCTCCAGGGTTCGAGGCCGGGGCTCAGGCGGGAGGTCAAGCTGGAGCTCGCGGTGGCGCGCCGGTCCGCGGCAAAGGAGCCGGAGCAGGCGCACCCGCGGAGGAAGCCGATCCGTACGGGGGTATGGGCGTCACGGATGATGATGTGCCGTTTTAGAGCGCCGGGAATTTGCTACCGTCCCGATTCAGCGAGCAGTGTCATCGAGCCCACCCGCTGAAAAGTGGGTGCAGATGGCAGAGTGGTTCGGACCACCTCCTTCTGCATTAGAGCGAAAGCAGCCTGTATCCGGCTTTCGGCAGCAGAGCGTGCATTGCGCTCTTCCTTCAACTGAAGTGACATAAAAGGATAATCAGGCTCTGATCGTGGTGTCATTCGGATAATGCTTTCGGCTTGACGCAACGCGCCGGGAGAATGATCCGAAGTCACAAGAAATTCAAAGAACTCGCGACGATACTGCTGGTTGGCGGGGGCCAACTGTACGGCTTTTGCCAGATACAGGCGCGCCTTCGATGAAGCGCGACCGCCAAGAAGAGGCCCAGCGATATCCGCAAACATTTCATAAGATTTACCAAGCCAAAAGTGAGAGGCCGCATCGTTCGGCTCGGCGGTCAGGGCCTTTTTGAAATGGGAGATGGCTTTTTTGAAATCGCCTGCCGCGTAAGAACGGCGGCCCATATCAAGGTCGCTCCGCAATTCGATTGGCTTGGCCGCAAAGGGGAAGGCCAGGAAAAGTAAGAGGGCACAGCGGAACTTCATCGTTCGCTTCATGCGGATACTGATGCACGAGGATTTCCAAACAGGTTTCGCATACATGCTGGCGTGCAATGTGGGCTTTCGAGACGTCAGTATATGCGGTTTTGAATAGCGCCGTTCGAGGGTATGTGCGTCAAGGCGACCCTAGGCTGTCACGATGCCCTCGGAGGGCGTTCGGCCAGCCTCAGCTCGGGGGCCCAAAACTTCCGCCATAACTTTTGCTAGATCGCACAAAGCTTGCGCGCAATCACCCGAAAAACTGGATCCGTGCATCGCAGCGAGCATGCGCGGCCGGGATGCCGCAAGATCTTCCAGCACCCGCCCTGTATGGTGCGTATAAGGCACGTAGTTTGCAAATGGCCCAGCTTGAGTTTGGACGAGCGCGTCTCGGGACCGGTCAATGATGCTTTCCGTCGACAGCGGCTCGCGCTCGCCCCATTGGTGAAACAGATCCGAGCAGAACAACGTACCCTGCGTCTCTTCAAACATGACCCCGGCGTCCCAACCGTGCGGAACGTGCGGAGTTGGCAGAAAACGGAAGCGGTACTTGCCCGTGGTTAAGATGTCCTCGCGCGTTAGCGGCCGAGCCGGCCGATTTGAAAAATCATTAACACTCACCATGGCGCGCACCAGGCCACACACAGGCTCGGCACGCGGTGCGATTTCAAGCCAGGATTCAAAGCTCCGCATTCATCAGATTCGAAGTGGCTAAATCCGATATGCCGGATTGTAGCGGGATCGACGACCTGCGCCAATGCCTCCCGAACGAGAGGAAACATCGAGCGGAGCCCAGTGTGAAACAGAAGCGGCTCATCATCTTTAACCAGGAATGATTGAACTGAAGGTTTATCTCCGGAACATATATAGAGATGCGATAAACGTCTTCTGTGATTTCGGCAAGGTTGAACATTTATCACCTCGAAGCTTCGATTATTCTAGCCGCTTTCCGCGGTCCGCCAGAGCTAGGCCAAATTTTTTAGAGACTGCTGCAGGAGCCCCCGCGTTCCGTCGTATGAATCACCGGTGCCTTCCCACTCCATGGAGAAATAGCCGCGATAACCGGCTTTTTTCGCGATGGCGAAGATCCGATCCACGTCGACCCGGTAAACCTTGCCTTTATCGACCTCCATGTCTTTCACGTGGCTGATGTTGAATGCGTGAGGGAATAGCGCCTGCAGCGCGCGCTCGTTATATTGCTGATCGTCCTTGATCAACATGGAGTTGCAGAAATCGGGGAGCGAACGCAAATAGGGGCTATTCACAGTTTCGAGTATTTTGACGATACGAAACGGTTCCTCGCTACCGGGATCGTCGTTTTCTAAATTGATGACGATGTTTTTTTGGGCACCGTACTCCGAGAGGGTTTTGAGAGCCTGCACAGCACAATTTATTTCGCCTTCGGGCGCGTGAACTCGAATTCCCGGCGAGCCGAGGATCACGGCCGCATCCACCCACTTCCTGTAGACCGTTTGGCCTTTTCCCCGATCGCCAGCTTGAGTGCTGCAGAGTTTCACTGGCTCATCTACAGGTAGATTCACGACGCGCAGCCCGGCTTTTTTGAATGCGCCGTTTAAGTCGCTCACATAATCCGGCTCAACGGATTTGAAGTGCGGACTCCACGGTTCGATGCCTGAGACCTGGAATTTAATTTGCACAGTTTCAGCAAACTGCTCCAGTGTCATACCGGGCTTACGGCGGTCGCGATCATGGCGGCGCGAAGATTCGATGACGGACCGAAATGGATAGGTTGAAACAGACAGTCTCTGACGCGGCTCCGTCGGAAAGTTCGCTTGGGGCTCGGCCGCTCTCAAAGAAGATGCGAATGCCAGAGACATTCCCAAGAATTCGCGACGACGAACGATTGATTCCATTTCTTCCTTTCTAACATCAAGTCTCAAAGTTGCCGCTCACAATGCGCCGGTCCCTGACGGTTCGGCCAAGAATGGCCAGGCGGCACCGGTCAACGTCGCCATCGGCCCTAGAGCAGCTTGACATAAAGACGCGCGCGATCGCGCGAATTCGCTGGCGGAGCTGTAAAAAGCACGCTCGGCAGGCTTCAGTACGAGATCGCCTGCCGCAGATAATCCGCCGGCAATCGCGATTCGGTCCGGCAGGAACACATTCGCCATTGATGCGGCTGCAATTCCAAGCCATTCACCGGCTTCCCGAAGAATACAGATCGCAAGGTCGTCGCCACCTCTGGCTGCGGAAATCACGTCGCGCAATGAAACATTTGAGCCTGCAGCGCGTTGTTCCCGATAGCGTTCCACCAATACAGGGGCCGAGATCAAAATTTCGGCGCAACCTCGCCCCCCGCAGGTACAAAGAGGTCCATTGGGCTGGACGATAATATGCCCGATATCACCGAGACACTCGTAGGCAAATCGCAGCGGGTGCCCATCAATTGCCATGCCTACTCCCAAGCCGGTGCCTGCCACAAGGCAAAGGAAACGGTGCGAGCCCCGACCGGAGCCGAAGCAATACTCCGCCATGCAAGCCGCATTCGAATCGACTTCAAGCTCAACGCGCATTTCGAATCGTTGCGCGAGACGATCACGAAGCGGGAAGTTTTCGAGCCATGGGATGTTTGAGTTGTACACCATGCGGCCGCGCTCGGGATCCAAGAATCCGGCTATCGCAACGGCAAGGCCTGCGAGTTGATGCTGTTCCGCGACGGCGGGTTTGCGAACGCGGTCGATCAGTTCGCAGAGTGCGTCGGCAAACACGTGCGCGTCCGGACCAAGCGTGGGAATAGAGTCAAGCAGCGTTAACTCGCCCGCGGCATTGACAAGGCCTGCCTTGGTAGATGTTCCGCCGATGTCGGCGCACAGAACAGTCATCAGATCTATGTCGCGCCTACGGTGCTGAAACCGGTTTCTGACACGGTGACAGCCGGAGCGTGCCGAAATTCGCCCGGGATAACGCCGCGTATTTTTGCTAATTGGTAGGCAGCGATCTGGAGCGGGATAACTTCGCAAACCGAAGCAAATCGATCCGGCACACTCGCGGGCCAGGGACAGAGAGGGATAAGGTTGCGACCGTTTACAGGAGGTCCGATCCAGCGCACGTCGGCCTTCATGCCGCCCAGGTCCTGCACGAGAGCTGCATCCAGATCTGCCGTGTTTCGCTCCGAGCCGAAGATGATTCCGTGAAATTGCTCATCAACCACCTCTACAGGCCCATGCCTGAAGTTAGCCGCTGACATTCCGACCGCTGGTGCTTTCGCCACCTCGTGAAGCACCAGCACACCTGCGGCAACGGACGCGAGAGAGGCGCCGCGTCCCAGCAGGTACAGCGGCGAGGGCGCTTCGAGAAAAGACTCCCAGCTGCTGCTGGTTTTGAAACACTCCGGTATCCAAGCGGAAAGCGCATTCGAAAGAGCATCCAGCTCTGATCGGAGATTTGCATTGAACTCGTCGCAGAAAGCCGCGCCGAGAAGCAGAAGCACGATCAGCGTGGCGGTGTAGGTTTGTATAGCCACCAACTGATCGGGCGGGCTGTGTACGCACACCGATTGCGTAGACCGCGATGCGAGCGTGCTCCCGGGTATGTTGGTGACGCCTATCACGGCCGCCTTCCGCTCCTCAAGAATTGAAAGCAGCTTCGTCACTTCGACTGTCTCGCCGGACCGCGACACGAGAATCACCGCACTGTTCTCATCGAGAGTCGGAGCGTACGAATACAACAGTTCCGACGTTTCAATCACCGGGGCCATTACACTTTTAGAAGCGAGAAAGTGACCCAGGGGAATGCACGCGGACAGCGAGCCGCCCATTCCGCTCAAGATGATGCGGCGGCGAGATCGCAACAGAGCAGATGACGCGAGCAGTGCGTCTTTGCCTTTACCAAACTGATACGCTGCTACGGCTCGAATCGCCTCCGGTTGAGCGAGGATGTTCTCGACCAGAGGAAAAGTCACTTCTCCTTCCTGCTCAACCACTCGTCAATCGGCGTTTTCGCCTGCGCCTGGTAGGGGAGTTTCACCTTCTGGCCTAAACCCGCAGATGCATAGGCAGCATAGAGGATCTGCATCACGACACGCCCGTCCTCACCCGTGGCTTGCGGTGTGTCTTTGCCGCGCACACAGCGGGCGAAATGATGCAGCTCTTGCGGCGTGCCATAGTTCCACAGTTCTTCAAAAACCGGATAACTCCAGCCCGTAGTTGTCGGCGCCTTCTCCACTGCATAGCCGAAGCCGTACTCGCTGTAGGTCGGGAGAGCATTTCCCATGTGCAAGTCGGCGTACGTCACGCCGCCTTCGCCGTACACCTCGATGCGATCGAACATGCCGCCACGGCGCGCCCAGCTATTCTCGACCATACCTACTGCGCCATTTTCGAATTCCAGAATGCAGATCGCGTCGTCGTCACCCTTGGTCTTGTCGGCATGAACGTAAGTGCCGAGATGGCTAAGCACACTCGCGATTCGCGGACGCCCCAGAAACCAATAGCAGAACGCAATCCCGTGGCACCCGAGGTCCATGAGCGCTCCACCGCCCGAGCGTTTGACGTCCCAGAACCAATCGCTGTGAGGCCCGAAATGCTTTTCGCTCTGTTTGACAAGGTAAATCTTCCCCAGTCCTCCCTGATCAGCCATTTCTTTCGCCTTCAGGTACTTTGGCGTGAAGAATAATTCTTCGCCGTACATCAGCAGCACGCCTTGCTTTTTGCAGGTGTCAATCATCTGGTCGGCTTCTTCAAGCGTGACGCAAAGCGGCTTTTCGCACATCACATGTTTGCCGGCCTTAGCGCTGTCGTTGGTCATTTGCGCATGCAGGTAGTTCGGCGCAGTGATCGTGACCATCTCGATATCAGGGTCTTTCAGCATCTCGCGGTAATCGCGGAACACGCGCGAAATACCGAACTTTTTCGCGAACTCGTCCGCATGGCCTGGGCTCGGCGAAGCCACCGCGACGACTTCGGCTTCTTCCGGCATGATCTTGAACGAAGTGGCCAGAATGTCTGCCTGAAACTGGGAACCGATAATCCCGACCTTTACTTTTCCCTGGTTGGACATGTCTTTCGTTGGTTATCTTACTCTACCCAGTGGAACCCCCGTGTGCCGTTTAGTACAAAGTTCAAATGGGAAAAAGAACCCCAGACGTTTGTAACAGCATCGTCCTCACGACGTAAACTCTGATAACAGGGGACTTGACAGGAGCCGTAACATTTCTTATATTGCTAGACACTGGAAGGGGAATTTTCATGAGGGCTCTGGTCAGGTATTTCCTTTTAGGAGTAATCACTCTCAGCCTTACTGCGGCCGCTTGGGCGCAGGCGGGAGACGGTTCAATCGCAGGCAGCGTGAGCGACAGCAGCGGCGGCGCCGTCCCGAACGCTACAGTCGAAATTTCGAGCACTGGGCAGGGCTTCACTCGAACCACCACGTCGAATGCCAGCGGTGACTATCTGGTTCCAGGATTGCCTCCTGGTTCTTATAACGTAACGGTTACTGCCAACGGGTTCCAAAAGTACCAGGTGACAGGGCTGGTGCTGCGCGTTGCCGAAAAAGGTCGCGCGGATGCGACCCTGACGGTGGGCGCGGTAAGTACGGAAGTTACCGTTGCTGGCACGAATGTGGCTCCGGTAGAGACAGAGTCCTCCGAGCTGTCCGGAGTGGTAACCGGGAAGCAGATCAATCAAACCGTCTTGAATGGACGGAACTTCACGCAACTGGTCATGCTAGTGCCCGGCGTCAGTAACCAAACCGGTCAAGACGAAGGTCAGGTTGGCGTGAACGGCAACGTGGCCTACAGCATCAACGGCGGCCGCACTGAGTACAACAATTGGGAACTGGATGGCGGCGACAACATGGATAACGGCAGTAACTCCACACTGAATGTCTATCCCAATGTGGACGCCATCGCTGAATTTAAAGTGTTGACGTCAAACTACGGTGCGCAGTATGGGCGCAATGGATCGGGCACCATAGAAACTGTTACGAAATCCGGCACTCGCGACTTTCATGGCGACTTGTTCGAATTTCTTCGCAATGAAGATTTCAACGCGCGGAACTTCTTCCAAGATACTCGCCCGTCATACAAGAAGCATGATTACGGTTACACCATCGGCGGACCGGTTTTCATTCCAAAGCTGTTTAACACCAGTCGGCAAAAGACATTCTTCTTCTTCTCGGAAGAGTGGCGCAGGGATCGCGTTCCAGGAGATACTTTTCATCGCCAGGTCCCCTCGGCAGGGGAACGAAGCGGAAATTTCTCAGACATCTGCCCGGCAGCAGGGGGCGCGGTGAACACGACCGGTTTTCCGGATTGCCCTATAAATCCGCTGACGGGCACCTACTTCCCAGGGAACCAGGTATCGGTTGATCCGAATGCGCAAATCCTGTTGGGCACCACGATTCCTCCTCCCAATTCTGGAAGCGGTGGGGAATCCTTTTTCAACGCTGCGCCGGTCACTCCTACAAACTTTCGTGAGGAATTAGTTCGAGTCGATCAGAACTTCAGCGACAAGGTGCGGTTTTTCTACAGATTTACTCACGATTCTTGGAACACGATAGTTCCGCGGCCGCTGTGGGGTAATGGCAGCGATTTCCCGACTGTTCAGACAAACTTTGTTGGACCGGGCGTTTCCATGGTTGCAAACCTTGCGATTAGCGCTTCCCCGACTTTGTTGAATGAAACCGTTTTCAGCTATACCACGGATCATATTTTCTTAACCGCGCTCGGCAATACCGCCCGTCCGTCCAACTTCACCGCCACGGGGCTCTTCAACAATGGCTTCGGGGGTCTTTTGCCGGACGTGAAAATAGCTAATGGGACTCCGTACGGTGGGGGCTTTACGGCCGGCGTAGGCTACTTCCCATGGAATAACGCAAATCCAACTTACACCTATAAAGATCAAGTAACGAAGATTGTCGGTCCTCACAATTTCTATTTCGGGGCATATTTTGTGGCCGGACAGAAGAATGAGCAAAACAGTCCCTACCTTCAAGGCACACTTACTTTCAGCAACACCTCTGCTGTTACCACTGGGAACGCATTCGCCGACTTTCTGAGCGGGCGTATTGCGTCCTACGCTCAGGACAAGGCCAAGATCAAGTACTATAACCGGTATAAGATTCTGGAACCGTATTTCCAGGACGATTGGCATGTATCCAAGAAATTAACGCTGAATCTGGGTTTGCGCGTCAGCCTCTTCGGAACGTATCGCGAAAAATACAAACAAGTTTATAACTGGGAAGCCCGGGCCTACGACCCTGCACAGGCTCCCCTCGTCGATGTAACGGGTAACATCACTGGCCAATCTGGTGCATTGGTCCCGGGTATCGGAAATACCTTCGACGGATATGTGCAATGCGGTGCGCCGAGTATTCCCCGCGGATGTCTCGCGGGACATCTCTTTAATCCCGCTCCTCGGGTTGGCTTCGCTTATGATCCCATTGGGGACGGCAAGACCGCGATTCGAGGCGGGTACGGCATCTTTTTTGAGCACACAAACGGCAACGAAGGGAACACCGAATCGCTGGAAGGCAGTGCGCCGCTAAATCTTTCTTCGACTCAGTACAATATCGTCGGCTACACCGCCCTCGGAGGTGGTCTGCTTTTCCCCTTGGGTCCAACGTCCATTCCTACCAAGGCGATCTGGCCTTATATGCAACAGTGGCATTTCGACGTGCAACGCGATCTAGGGCAAAACACCGTTGCTACGGTTTCCTATGTCGGAAGCAAAGGTACTCACTTAACAGATCAGAGGGACCTCAATCAGCTATTCCCCACCCCCGCTTCTCTCAACCCGTTCCGTGCGGGCCAGCCAATCACTCAAAGCAATTGCAGCAGTTTGACCGTAAACGGAGCTCCCGTAACAGGGCAAGCTTTGGTTAACTTGAATGTCGCATGCGGAGCCGATCCGAATGCCTATCGCCCTTACTTTGGCTTCGGCAATATTACCGGACTCGAAGATCAGGCCAATTCAAGTTACAACGCTCTGCAGGTCTCGGCGCGCCACTATATTGGACATGTAAGCGTAAGTGTGGCTTATACATGGAGCCATTCTATCGACAACTCTTCGGATCGTTACAACGGTGACTTCGTTAACTCCTATGATCTAGCGCGCAATCGCGCCAGTTCCAACTTTGACCAGCGCCACCTGTTAACCTTCAATTACGTGTACGATCTGCCCTTCTTTACGCACAGGGGATTCCTGCACACCGTTCTGGGCGGTTGGCAAACCTCGGGACTGGTTACATTCCAAACCGGCACGCCTTTCAGCGTTACGAATGGAACTTTTGGGGACAACGCTGGGGTTGGCAACGGTGTCGGCACCGGCTCCTACGTGGACGTCATTGGAAATCCAAACGCATCACCGCCCGTAACGAATGTAGCCGGAATCGCTGGTCCCCTTCTTTATAGTCCAGGCGCTTTTGCAGCACCCACCGGACTGACATTCGGCGACGCCGGACGGAACCTTATGCGGAATCCCACGCGCACGAACTGGGATGTGGGTTTGTTCAAACATTTTCCCATTAAATCGGAAACACGCGCTATCGAGTTCCGCGCTGAGGCATTCAACGTCCTCAACCACACGCAATGGAACGGCATTGACCACAACGCTTCATGCTATGCCGGCGCAAACAATTCTGCAGGCGACCCGAGTTGCCTTGCTGGTTCGACGTTCCTGCATCCAACTGCTGCGCACAATCCGCGCATCCTGCAGCTCGGGATGAAGTTCCTGTTCTGATACGCTGACGGGCCCAAGGGCATTGTTGTTCGCCTGTGGGCCCAGTTCTCTCGCTTCGATCATCGATTCCGCTGTCTAATGAAGTTGCGCCGCCGGGAGTTCTTGAGCCTTTTCGCCGCCCCGTTGCTGCGCGGGCAAGGCGTAGCATCACGTAATATTCAGGCAACCGCTCGGCCTAAGCCGTCCGGACTCCCGTTTCAGGCGCATTTCACAGACATCGCCGTTCAGGCTGGACTTCGATATCCAAGCATCTACGGTCCGGTCGATCACAAGGACTACATCATCGAGACGGTTGGATGCGGCTGCGCCTTCTTCGATTACGATAACGATGGCTGGATGGATCTTTTGGTTCTCAGCGGCTCTCGGGTCGCGGACGTTCCCAAAGATACGAGCAGCCGCCTTTACCGGAACAATCGGGATGGCACGTTCACGGACGTCACCGAGAAGGCCGGGCTGCTGCGAACTCTTTGGGCTTCGGGCGTCACTGTGGGCGATTACAACAACGACGGTTTCGATGATCTGTTCATCACCGCTTACGGCCAGAATGTACTCTACCGCAACAACGGAGATGGAACCTTCACTGATGTGACGAAAGAGGCCGGGCTGCTCGACTCACGAACGCGATGGGGCGCGGGATGCAGCTTCGTCGATTACAACCTCGACGGCCATCTCGATCTGTTCGTTTCGAACTACCTCGATTTCAATCTTGCTACCGCGCCGAGACCGGGTTCTAGCTTGAACTGCTCGTGGGTGGGCGTTCCTGTGAATTGCGGCCCGCGCGGCCTGCCTTACTCCCACCATTCGTTATACCGGAACAACGGGAACGGCGTATTCAGTGATGTCAGCAGAGAAGCCGGAATCACAAAGGTTCCTCCTGGATACGGCATGACTGTCGTCGCCGCTGATTTCGACAACGACGGCTGGCCCGACATCTACGTCGCGTGCGATACCAGCCCGAGCCTCCTATTCCGGAATAAACATGACGGCACGTTTGAGGAGGTCGGGCTCGCGAACGGCTGCGCTCTCAGCGATGATGGCGTGGAGCAGGGAGGCATGGGAGTGGGGACCGGCGATGTCAATCTGGACGGGAACCTTGACATATTCAAGACGGATTTCATGGATGACACGAACGTCCTGTATGTGAACGGCGGCAAGGGGTACTTCGATGACGGCACTATCGCGGCGGGTTTGGGGGTAGAGACACGGTTCGTAAACTGGGGTGCGGGAATCGTGGACCTCGATAATGACGGCAACCCTGATCTCTTTTACGTCACCGGAAACGTCTACCCCGAAGTCGAACGGAAACGTCCGCAATATCAGCTCAAAACCCCGCGCGTCATTTTTCGGAACCTTGGCGCCGGAAAGTTCGAAGAACTGGTGGATCAGGGTGGTTCGGGCATTTCGGAGGCACATTGCAGCCGCGGCTGCGCCTTCGGCGATTTCGACAACGACGGTGATGTCGACATTCTGATTGTTAATCTGAACGAGCCTCCGTCGCTGCTGCGCAACGATGTTCGAGGCAACAATCACTGGCTCAAGGTGAAGCTGATCGGCACGCAGTCGAATCGAAGCGCCATCGGCACGCGCGTTACGTGCCACTATGGCGGCAAGCGCCAAGCGCAGGAACATGTGGCGCAGTCGAGCTTCTATTCCTCAAATGATCCGCGCCTGCATTTCGGGCTTGGAAGCGCAGTTACGGCCGATCTCGAGATTCGCTGGCCGAGTAGAGCTAAGCAGATGCTGAAGAACGTCCAATCCGATCAGATCCTCACGATTCGGGAGCCTTGATTACCGGCATGACTTGACAGCGAAGTGTAATTCTGCTTATAGTTGCCGACAAAGCGACAAATTTCAGAACGGTAACGACGGAATGCTGAAATCCATTTCAACGAGGTGTGCTTTGAACTTTCTCCGCTTTAGTCTCGCGGCCTTAGTCGCGCTTGCGTCTCTCCTGATTCCTGCCCGGGGTCAGGAGATTACCGGAAACATCGGTGGTACGGTTACCGACCCTACCGGCTCGGTAGTTCCGAATGCAGCGGTCAGCGTGACAAACACTGGAACTGGTGTTTCCCGTACAACGAACACGACGTCCACAGGTGCCTTCAACGTGAATGCGTTGCCGGTTGGCAATTACTCTCTTCACGTCGAGAGTCCCGGCTTTAAGCGATTCGAGACGACGGGAATTCGCCTGGATGTGAACGACCGCCTGAACTTCGACGTGAAGCTTGAAGTGGGAGCTCTCGATCAGCGCGTGGAAGTTTCTGCCGCGGCGGTTCAGTTGCAGACAGAAACGAGTGAGGTCTCAAACCTGGTCGGCGCCGCCCAGACACAGGCCATGCCGCTGAACGGGCGTGTTTTTAGCCAGCTCGTCGAGCTAGTACCCGGAGTCGTTTCGGAGAACGGACGAGTCGGCGGCGGCACCGGACTCGATAGCGACACGGCCGTTTCCATCAACGGAAATCAAAGCAACTCCAACCTTTGGCTGGTCGATGGCCAGAACAACATGGATATCGGCTCAAATGCCCAGAACGTCGTAACACCGCCACTCGATGCTCTCGAAGAATTCAAGGTACTACGGAATAACTTCAGCGCTGAATTCGGTCAAGTGACGGGTGGAGTAATCAACGTCATAACGAAGCAGGGTACCCGCAACTTTCACGGAAGCGTTTATGAATTCCTGCGCAACGACAAGCTAGACGCGAATGATTTCTTCCTGAACTCTTCCGGTTCTCCGAAAAGTGAGCTGCGCTTCAATAACTTTGGCTTCGCGATAGGAGGTCCGTTCTGGATTCCCGGGCTGTACAACAAGGACAGAACGAAAGACTTCTTTTTCGCCTCCTACGAGGGGAGGCGAGAAGTACGGGGCAACGTTGCTACCGATACTGTTCCCACGGCACGCCAGAGGCTGGGCATTCTTGATCCCACATGTCTGGTCACTGCCGCACCCTGCACACCGCAACCCTTCGATCCACAGGAACAAGTGCTCGCGGGTGAAGCAAATGTGCCCGCATCGCTGATTGATCCTAACGCAGCGGCCATCTTGGGGCGATACCCACTACCCAATGCAAACTTTAACGGCTTCAACTTCATCGCTAGCGAGAACAAGGGTACGGTAGATGACGTTCAGTTGTATCGCTGGGATCACAACTTCAGCGAAAAGGCTATGCTGATGGTCCGCACGATGGAGGAAAAGCAAAATTTAGGAAATATCAACGGCCAGCTTTGGGGCGACGATAACTTCCCCTCCGTAAGCAGCGATTGGACGTTTCAGGCCTGGAATACGGTGGCAAAACTGACTTACCTGATCACGCCGCATCTGATCAACGACTTCCAAGTCGGCTATACGCAGAACTTCATCCATTTCCAAACCAGCAAGAGTTCTGATCCGACGCTTGCATCGCGCGCCGGATTCACCTATACAGAACTTTTTCCACAGACCAGCGGGTCATTTCCAAGTGTTGACGCAGTCGATGGTTTCGGGTCGATTTTCCACCAGGCTCCGTTTACCAACCGCGAGGCACTCGTTCAGTTTAAGGACGATATAGCGTATACGTTCGGCTCGCATACCCTGAAAACTGGCTTTTTTCTTGGACTAAGCCGAAAGCGAGAGCCAGCCAACGGCGGCGATGACGACACTGCGGGCAGCTTATCCTCCCACAGTTTCAGCGCTCTTCTTACCGGCGACCTTGCCACCTATCAAGAGCCACGGGCACTGAATCCGGTTTACGATCGTTGGCGTGATGGAGCGCTTTACGTTCAGGACACATGGAAGGCTACGCCAAGCCTGACACTGGACTTCGGACTTCGATGGCAGTATTTAGGCCAAGTCTTCTCAGCTCACAACAACATCGCCAACTTCTATCCGAACCGCTACGATCCCTCGAGATGTTCGGCAGCAGCTTTTGATGCGAACGGATTGGTAGATCCGACATTATGCGACACGCTGAACGGAATCGTGACGCCACAGTCCCCCAATCTGCCCAGCCGTGCGCTCGTGAGCAATCATAAGAACGACTGGGAGCCACGCGGCGGGATTGCCTGGGCGCCTGGATTCCTTGCGAAGAAGTTCGTGTTTCGCACGGGCGCCGGCACGTTTCACGGTCGCGATGCGATTTCACAAACCAGCGCCTTGGGCCAGCTTCCGCCTAATAATCGCACAGCGAGTCTGAATAACATTACTTTCTCGCAGCTTGTGCCCGGCCAACTTTCACCATTCAATCCAAACACTCCGCAACCACCAACGTTGCTTCAGGCCCTCGATCCGACCTACAACAATCCCTTGGCCTATCAATATAGTGCCGGCGTTCAGTACCAAGCTGCGCGCGACACCGTTCTCGAACTGGACTACGTGGGGAGTCATCAGATCCATCAGGGTCGGAACCGCGACATCAATCAGACCCCCAATATCATTCTTCCGAGCATTTATCAGGGCATCGTGAACCCCGATCTTTTCCGGCCATACCTTGGTTTCAGCCATATCTACGTGAACGGCCGAGACGGTACCAGTCGCTATAATGCTCTTCAGTTTTTTGCGAACCATCGTTTTACGGCAGGCGTGGAATTTCAGGTCGCTTACACCTGGAGCCGGCTGATATCTGACACGATTAATCGGGATACAGAAGGCAAAGATAGTCCAGTGCAAGACGCGTTCAATTTGCGAGCGGAAAAAGCGCTCGGCAACCAGGACGAGCCCCAGGCGGTATCTGTCAACTATATTTGGGAATTGCCGTTCTTCAAGAAGACTTCCAATAAGCTCCTGAAGGGCAGCCTTGGCGGATGGGAACTCGCCGGCATTTACATTGCGCATTCCGGCCTTCCCCAGAACGTGTGTCTGGACCATGATGTAGCAGGCCTTTCAGACGGCGGGACGGTCTGCCAAAGGCCGGACCTGATTGCAAACCCCAACTTCGATCGCAGTAAGCAAAGTGTCGCTGAGTACTTCAACACGAACGCGTTCGTGTTGCAGCAACCGGGCACCTTCGGGAATGCGGCTCGAAATGTGGTCCGCGGTCCCGGAATCAACAACCTGGATTTTTCGGTGTTCAAGAATTTCGTTTTGCCGCATTTCCTGGGTCATTCCGGCGACGAGGGACCGAGATTGCAGTTCCGTGGCGAGCTGTTCAACGTGTTAAATCACACTCAGTTCAATGGGCTCAATTTGACGTTTGTGCCGACCGCAGACGTCGCGGGCGCTCAAGCCAACCCGTCATCCGGCTTCGGGACAGTAACCGGCGCAGCTGCGCCCAGAGAAATTCAAGTCGCCCTGAAACTCATGTTCTGATAGCAGTTGCGAGTTCTGTATTGTTGTGCGGTTTCAATCAGGGCATGCGGTCAGCTCCGTGGATGTTTACGTTTCTGTTGGTCTGTTCGCCCGCGAAGGCACAACCGGATCACGCTCAAGCAGCAGGCGCGCACTATAGCGCCGGGATCAAGGCAGCCGAAGAGAGAGAATTTGAAAGCGCGGCTCGCGAGTTTCGTGAAGCTTTAAGGATCAATCCTGGTTTCCCTCGGGTTCACAAGCAGCTGGGACTGGCACTGTTTCAGATGCGCAAGTATGATGGCGCGGTTGCCCCGCTTGAGCAAGCTAGAGCCGAGCAGCCCGGTGACCCGCAGGTTCTCCTGGCTTTGGGAACCTCATTGGCTCGTACGCACCAGCGGGAAAAGGCGCAAGATGTTTTCATCGATCTATTAAAAACACAGCCGGACTCTCCAGATCTCCATCTTCTGTGGGGTGAGGCGTACGCGAGCCAGTCTCAGGATGAAAACGCCGAACGAGAATTTCGTCGTGCCCTCGAGCTTTCTCCAACGCTTCCCTCCGTGCATTTCGATCTCGGTCTATTGAAAATCCACCAACATCAGCTGGATCAAGCTCGTCAGGAATTTTCCGCAGAGCTGAACGCACATCCAGAGAATGCGCGTGCGCGGTATCATCTTGCGTTTGTCCTGCTCGCAGAGAATAAGGCAGATGAAGCGCTTCCTCTTCTCAAGCAGGTCGTGCGAGAAAAGCCTGACTACGCTGAAGCCCACTATAGCTTAGGCAAATTGATGCTCGAACGGGGTCAAGTGCAGACGGCAATCGCCGAATTGGAATTAGCGACTCAGTATGGACCATCGAAGGTCTATTCTCATTACCAACTTGGAAGAGCATACGCAAAGGCGGCACGGCTAGAAGATGCTCAAAGAGAATTTCAGAAAGTTAAGGCCCTGGAAGTTCATCAAGCGGCCAATCAGCAGCATTGATCGTGGCAGCTATGTCCGGGCACACGGTCGGTTTGCGCATTCTAGGAGCAGCGCGCAAGCCCGCATCAAAAAAGTGATAGCTGAGCGCCTTTGATTCGAGCTTTATTGCTAGGATCGTCAAACACCGATCTGCCATCCAGGTGTGGCGAAATGGCGTGCTCGTGTTCGACTATACGTTCGAAATTTGCTTCGGGCTCGCATTGATCTTGTACGCTCTGAACAAAGTTGCTTAGCCGCTTGAACCCGTCTATCTTTTCGGTATCGCCTAGCTTTGCGGTGTCGAGGGAACGCCGCAGTACCGAAAGAGATTCATCGTAAGTTTTCAACGGCACGGGAAACGGGTGGCGATCCTTGCCGCCCAGTGCGAAAGAAAAACGTGCAGGATCGGAAAATCGCGTTGGCGAACCGTGCACTACCTCCGCGATGAGCGCGAGAGATTGAAGCGTGCGCGGGCCAAGCTTCTCAAGTAACAAGAGTGAAGCAAAGTCGTGCAACTGGCGCTCGTAGCTGACCGCGAGCACCGCGCCGAGGCGTTTTAGATCCACGTTTTCCGCGCGAAGGTCGTGGTGCTTGGGCAAAGAGAGGCGTTGAATTTCGCGAATTGTCTTCTCAGGCTGTTCAGCCGCAATCGCGAGTAGCGCGTCCTGGGCCGCTTTTGCACGCCGGTCGACAAGATTGAGAATCGTGCCTTCATGCTCGCCAACGATGCCGGTGTGAGGCTCGCAGGTGAAATCGCGAACTGATGCGGAGTGCCAGTGATAACGCCGGGCCAAACCACTTCGCTCATTCATGCCTTGCTGAACAACGGCCCAATCTCCGGACGCGCTCACGACGAAACTGTGTAGATAGATCTGGAAACCGTCGCCGATGGCATTGTTGTCGATTCTCGCTGTGAGGCGGCTCGTCTGAACGAGCGCATTTCCGTCCAAGTTTCTGTCTCCGGCGATACCGAGCAATTCATCTGGGGTCTTACGAGACTGTTTGCCGCGGCCTCCACAGATGTGAATGCCAAGCTCATGCGCGCGCGGATTCATGCCTCGCTTGAGAGCACTCAGAACGGAGGTGGTGATTCCGGACGAGTGCCAGTCCATACCCATCACGCACCCGAGGGCTTGAAACCAGAATGGATCGCTTAATCGGGAGAGGACTCCCGCCGCCCCGTAATGGTAAACGATGCTCTCGACAATTGCCGTTCCGAGCTTCTGCATTCGCTCGGAAAGCCACGGCGGCACTCGACCACCGTGCAGAGGCAGATCCGCAAATCCAGAGCGCTTCACTACTCTTACACTAAGCTACGCTTTTGGGAAGAATCTGCTGAATAGCGCGGTGAGCCTCCTGGATCGAGGTTCGATGGTCCATGATTCCAGCCAGGTCGGAATTTGCGAAGGTAATACGGCCATAGGGCGTTTGCCGAAGAACATCCCCGGGACCCGGTTTGCCATCCTTGCCGAAGAAGAAGCCAGGCTGAGGACTGAGATAGGCATGTCCCCAGCGGTTCAAGATGATGCCGGCAATATCGCGATTGGCATTGAAACCAGAGCGGGCGAACATTGCCGTAAATTGTTCGCGAATGCGGCGCTCATAGGCACGAAATGGAGTCGATAGCAATTCCGCGCGGCCCCGCCTCGTTTGTGCGTCGATGGGAAGCCCTGGATAGGAAAACAGAATTTTCAGAGTCAATACAGTCGGCGTATCAGGGTTGATGGTCGTAGGATCCGTTCCAAGCGTCGCCATCTTACGCACGACAACATAATTCCCGATTCCTTCGAACCATTGGCATTCGGTAAGGCCGAGCTTGTAAAGAAATCTCCAGTTCCGTACGGCCACATTGGCCATCAGACAAGGTGAGCGATGGAACTGCGCATAAGCATCCCGGCAAGTGCCGGGCAGATCGCGTAGGATGTGTTTGGTAGTCCAGCTTCCGCCAGCCATGACAACGCTCTTTGCTCGAAGCCGATAGAGCTTCCCGCCTTTGGTGTAAAGGATCTGGACGGCTTCCGACCGCTCCGGTTCTCCCTCATGCTTCACGGAGACCACGGTTGAACCCACACGAATGCGCGTACTTTGGCCCTTTCGATCGAGCGCGGCGAAGTGCACCCGGCTGCGGCAGATGGCGGACATTGTCGCAGCACTTGGGATGGCATCGGAGATCAACCCCTTCAAAATGTGGCGCGCGATGCCTGCATTGCCACCGGGAAACATCTGTGCGCCACGTTTGTAATCCCAGGGCAGTAGCACGTCGGCCGCGTAATCGGCATATCCGGACAATACATCTGCGCCCAGACCTGAGCCGCCGCCCGTAATGGGAGACAAGAAGGTCCGGATGGTCTCAGGGCTCAACCCGTATATTTCCGTCAGGTGCTGCTCGAGCGTGATGCTGTCCAGATGACGTGATGCTGCATCGCCATGCTCTTTGGGCTGGTAGCGGTGGGCTGAGAAAGGCTTCCGATCAGCCTCGCGCATGTTGAGCAGTTCTCGGCGAGCCTTCTCAGAAATAGGCGCGTTTTCTAGTTTCTTGCCCCACGGGTCGGTCAACCAAAGGCCTTCGGGATGCCCAAACTTTGCCCCGAAGAAGAAGCCCAACGTTTTGCCGCCCCCCGGATACGGCGCGGTTTCGAGTGGCATTGCTGGGTCTTTTCCCGTCCATTCCTGGTACTGAAACTGACGCCAGTCTACGCCGATGGAATCGTAGAAGCTTTGAAGAAATGTGCCTGGAAGAGGCGGGAAGCAAGCGGCCGAGCCCTGGTGAACCATCAAGCGCTGCCCGTCCACGTTGAATTCGTTTCGTTTGGCCTCTCCACCGAATAGCGGATGATTGTCGAGCACCAGGCAGGTTCGATTCGGGCCGCCCTCGCGCTGAAAAAAGAGTGCCGCCGCCAAGCCGCTGATCCCGCCGCCCACAATGACGCAGTCAAATTCTTCGCCAGTGTCGATCGCGTCCGCGGAGGCGCGCTCGTAAACGTGGTCGCGAATCTTGTGCCCATCAGTCATCACCTCGTAGGTGTTGCCGTTCGAGCGAGCATAATCACCGACGCCGCCGTATCCGGTCCAGTCTTCTTCGGCGAGGAGCTGGAATGGCGCGATCGAACCAAGCAGCATACTGCCCGCGGCAATCAGGGTTGAATTCAACAGATCGCGGCGTTCAATGGGCGCATTTAGCCCGAGCGCGTCATCACCTGATTCGTTCAGTTTGGAATCGGACATCGAAGCTATTTCAATTTAATGGTGGGTATTCTGGCCGCTGCTTCAGGAAGAGCGGGGAAATCCGTGTATGGCTCAGATTGATACCAATATCCGACCGAGTAGAAACAGTCCGCGCGATCGTCCGCATGGCCATGTTCAATCGTGTGCCTGGCGTAACGTTGAAACGCCATGGGATTGTCTGCGTGCCATCGATACAGGCAATAGCGTCCGCCGATATGCTCATGAATTGCTATATAGGGCGCGCCGTTATAGAGGTGGTGAAACGGCACGGCATCGGAACCGCCTGCAAAATCCCAGGCTCCACAAAAATAATCTTCGGTTCCCGTACCAGTGATGGCAGGCTTGGACTCGTTGTCAATGAAAATCATCTCATCTCCTTCGCCAAACCAGCGTTCGGTATTTTGCAAGACGCCCATCGTGACGCCCATCACCTGCCCTTTACCGCGAGCTTCCAGAAAAACGTAATTGCGCTCTCCTTGAAGATTCACTTCGTTTTGCCCGGCAGCAAATGTCACGGGCTTATTAGGAGTCGCCTGCCGGTATTGCGCGTGAAAATACAAGGCGTCCTCGGGCAGCCTGGCAACGAGTTGATAATCGATGTTCGAATAAAAGGCATTGACTGTCAAATCGCCTTCGTTCGTCACGGTAATCCGGGCCGACCGGCGGAACGGCATCGCAAAATAACAGTTCAATGCCTTCACGGAAGAGCAGTTCAGAAACGCGGACTGGTAGACGAAGTACTCGCCTAAGTTCAGGCCAAAGAAGTCGCCAACCGGCACTTCAACGCTCGGTTTCGCATTGCCCTCCCAGTACACACGAAGAACCAGCTCTTTGAGGTGATGCAGGCTCTCGGTGGCAATCGTGAACCAGATATGGGTAATCACGCCGGGCCCCGATGACTGGAACACCTCCAGCGTGGCGCCGGGGGCAATCTTACGAAAATCCTGGTTGCCCCCGCTTCGGTCATACGTGGATTGCTTCAGCGTCTGGTAATTTTGCGCGCGAGCGTAGTTTGGAATTGCAACGCCACTCGCATCGTGTGCAGTTTGGTCGGGCGAAGCGAGCATTCGGTTTCCACTCAGCAGAGCCGCCGCACCACCGAACGATGCGAGGAAACGTCGTCTTCGGGGAGATTGGTTCATAGTGTCAATAATTCGCTGTGTCAGAACTCGTGCGTTTGCAACAGCGCTGAAACTCTTCCACCTCGGCTGTGCTGCCGAAAATGAGGGGCGTACGTTGGTGGATTTCGCGAGGTTGAATTTCTAGAATCCGTTGCTTCCCATCGATGGCCGATCCGCCGGCCTGTTCCGCGATAAACGCGAGCGGGTTGGCTTCATAGAGAAGTCTAAGCTTTCCGCTCGGATACCCTTTCGTCGGCGGATACAAGAACACCCCGCCTTTAAGCAGCGTGCGATGGAAATCGGCGACAAGCGAACCTACATAACGGGAACTGTATTCGCGCCCTAACGCCCCATCGCGTAGGCGCGCCAAGTACTCTTGATACGGATTCGGGAAGCTATTCGCCTGCGCTTCATTCACCGAATACGTGCTGCCATGATCGGGCATACGCAGGTTCTCGTGGCTCAAGACATACGCGCCAACCCCGGGGTCCAGAGTAAAACCAAACACGCCTTGACCGGTCGAGTACACGAGCATGGTTGACGATCCGTAAACGACATAGCCGGCCGCGATCTGTTTCGAGCCGGGCTGCAGAAGGGCGGCGTTAATATCACTGTTCCCCTGCCGGCGAAAAACGGAAAAGATGGTCCCCACGCTCACGTTTACGTCGATATTCGACGAGCCATCCAGTGGATCGAAAAACACGACGTACTTGCCGGTTTCGGGTGCGCGGTCGAACGTGACGGGCTCTTCGTTTTCTTCTGAAACCAGAATCGCCACGGTATCGCGCAGGCCCAGACAATGCAACAGCGCCTGGTTAGCATATACATCGAGTTTCTGTTGCACTTCGCCCTGAACGTTCTTCCCACCGGCACTACCGACGATGTCAAGGAGACCAGCGCTCCGAACTTTCGCTTGGATCATCTTGGTGGCGAGCGTAATGCCCGACAGCAAGGAGGAGAATGTGCCGCCAGCGTCAGGGAAATGCGTCTGCTGCTGTCGAAGGATGTGCTGCTCCGCCGTGACGATGAGCGGCGCGTCTGTTTCCAATCTCCCGGCTGTTTCGAGTGTCGCGCCGGCTTCCGCTGGCTGGGTCGCTTTTGCCATGATCTCTAGGACTCCTGCGGATGTGGCGTCAGTATACCAGCCGGAATCTCGAGCGCTCTCCGCTAGCCTAGGGTTTTGTTGAGCGATTCATCAAAACCCAATTCGCCGCCTCAAGTCGCCGCATTCGCCGAACGCACTGCAACCCTGTTCGGGATCACGATATTTATCAGCGCGTTCCTGCTATTCTCCGTTGAACCACTAGTTGCGAAAAGAATCCTGCCCTGGTTTGGCGGCTCCGCGGCAGTGTGGTCTACCTGCCTCGTGTTCTATCAGACGGCTCTGCTGATTGGTTATCTCTACGCTCGTTGCTTGACGCGCTACTTCGAACCACGTGCGCAGTCTACGATTCACATTTTGCTTTTAGCTGCCTCCCTCATCCTCCTGCCGATTGGCCCGGGCGAGCGGTGGAAGCCCGGAGCCTTGCAAGATCCCACGTGGCTTATCTTGGGCATGCTCACCGTAACGATCGGCTTGCCCTTCATTGTGCTATCCGCCACTAGTCCACTGCTGCAGCACTGGCTCGCCCGTTCCGGATATCAAGCTCCGTACCGTTTGTTTGCGCTGTCAAATCTCGCATCCTTCGCGGCGCTTCTCGGTTATCCGTTCGCGATTGAGCCAGTCTTGGACGCCCACGCTCAAAGCGCGTACTGGTCGGCCGCGTATGTGGTTTTCACCCTACTCTGCGGGATGACTGCATGGCAAAATCGAACGAGTCTCCGGCAAACTCGCATCGAAACGAGCTTTGACAAGTCGCCGCAGAGTCAAAAAGCATATTGGTTCGCGCTCGCGGCATGCGGGTCAATGCTATTGCTCTCCGTAACCAATCACATCACTGAGAACGTCGCGGCCGTGCCTCTCTTATGGGTACTGCCGCTCGCCATTTACCTGCTCACGTTTGTTTTGGCTTTCGGCGCCAAAGGCGCATATAAGCGCGCAATGTGGCTGCGCATCCTGGCGCTCGCATTGGGAACGTTTGGGTACGCAATTTGGGACATCCGCATTGTGGAAATCGTCCAGGTTGGTTTGCCCACTTCGCTGCTGTCGCTGTTTGCATGCTGCATGTTTTGTCATGGCGAGCTGAGCCGATTGCGGCCTGACGCCCGGAACCTTACGGAGTTTTACGTCATTCTGTCAGCCGGTGGCGCAGCCGGCGCCATTTTTGTCGGCCTCGTAGCGCCCCGGATATTTAGCGGCATTTATGAACTGCCGGTTGCGCTGATACTCACTGCGGTTCTCGCGTCGCTGCTCACGTGGTGCGAAGGAGCATGGCCCATTAGACTTTTATGGATTGGGGTCACGGCCAGCATGGTTGTGGTCCTTGCTGCCAACGTAAAGGCATATCACGACAATGCATTATCGGTGCAGCGCAGCTTCTATGGATCGCTGCGCGTCGTCCAGTCGCCCCATGCAGGCGATCGGCAGACGAGAACGCTCTTTCATGGCACCATCGAGCACGGAGCACAATTTCTGTTGCCTCCTTCCCGGTTTCGGCCGACTACTTACTACGGGCCTGATTCGGGAATCGGCATCGTGCTACGTGAGTGCCTTAAAAGCCCGAGGCGCGTCGGGATCGTGGGATTAGGCGTGGGTACTATTGCCGCCTACGGCCAGGCGGGCGATAGTTTCCGGTTTTACGAGATCAATCGTCAGGTAGTCGATATCGCCGAGTCGCTCTTCTTTTATTTAAGAGAGACGCACTCAAAGGCGCAGATTATCGAGGGCGACGCACGGCTTTCTCTCGAGCGCGAGAATGTGCCGCCTTATGACATCCTGGCGCTCGATGCGTTCTCCGGAGACGCGATTCCCGTGCATTTGCTCACAAAGGAGGCCCTGAGTCTCTACCTCAAACACCTCAAGCCGGAGGGCGTGCTGGCTTTCCACGTTTCGAACCAGTATCTGGATCTATCGCCCGTCGTTCGCCAGCTTGCTGAAGGTGCTGGGTATCCGGCAGTGCTGGTGAAGAGCCGGGGCAATGAGGACCAGCTAGTCTTGCCGACCGATTGGGTACTTGTTACAAGAAATGGTGCAGTTCTGAAAAATGCGGACGTGACTCTGCATTCGGGGCCTATTGCGTCGCGCGCCGGCCTGCGTCCGTGGACCGACGATTACAATAATCTGTTTCAAATTCTGAGACCGCTGCGCTGGCGCTGAGTCCGAACGGTTGGGCGAAGGCGTGAAGATTACGACAGGCCTTCATTTGTGAAGCCTGAAATCAAGCTGGAAGCGTTGGGGTGCGCCAATTTGAATGCCTTTCAGCTCCGGGTGAGAGGGGTTCAGCAGATAGTTTTTCTCAATCGGAATGATTGCTGAGGGCACCGCAAGCACGGCCGTTGGACCAGTCTGCAACCACGCATCTCCAAACCTTCGCAGGCTTGCCGGGGCGGGAAAGCGGCGCCAATTTCGAGGCAGCTGATCCACAGTCACCTCCTGCATTTTGATACGGGCCGGAATTTCGGCCGGGATGGCGCACAAGTCCTCTGGCCAATCTTCCTCTGTAACGTGCACCAGAACTTCGAGGCTGGCCAGCGAGAGCGTTGCGGAGGTATAGACGATCGGTTTTCCGGATGAATTCCATCGGCCTGCGTACAATTTCGCTCCTTCGCCCGAAAATGCGCGGCGCGCGTAGCGGCGTGAGCAAACCCTCCAAACAGTCACTTAACTGTAGATGCCGTGTTCGATCCGCGCCAGAATCTCGCTCACTTGCTCAGTCCCAATATCGGTATCCAATAGCAATAAAGGAGCAGTACCGCCTAAAGCGCGGTTGGCGGTACGCAGCCAATGCGCTGCCTTGTCCCGGGAACCAAGTACCTCTATGGCATGGGCCATCACACGAGCCACACGGATCAGACGATCCGACTCGTCCGCCGTAAGCCGCGCCTGCTTTTGCCGCCGGGCGAGGGTGCGCTCTGGCATCGATAGCATACGCGATAAGCCCTCACGGCTAATTTGCAAGCTTTCCTGCAGCGAGTGCAAAGAAATCAGCGGCAGTCCCGCGCGTACAGCTTCCCGCAAGTCTTCAGGTTTGTTCAGGTGCCCGAGCACGGCTCGACCCCCCAAAATTTCGGCGATTCCTGCCCATAGTGCCATCTGTCCTCTATTGTACTGCCAAAAGGCGGATTTGTCTTTGTTTGCATGACCCCGGCCCCGAGCCGGTCGAGCGCGTAAAACTCAGCGGCGGGTGTATCTTGGACTTTCCTCATGACAGACGAGCAAATCCCTCGTGGCGAGCGTCCTGTTTCGCTCGTTGTTCCCTGCTACAACGAGGCGCTCCGATTGGATGTTCAGCGCTTTCGTCAATACTTCGCCGAAAATAGTGACGCACGTATTTTGTTTGTCAATGACGGGAGCACCGATGGCACTCACCGTGTTCTTGAACAGGTTAGGAGCGGTCATGAACATTGCGTAGAAATTCTACGATGCGGTAAGAACAAAGGCAAGGCGGAGGCGGTTCGACTGGGGCTCACGTATGCGCTCGACAATTTTCAGCAGGAGATCCTAGGCTACTGGGATGCCGATCTCGCAACGCCGCTCGATTCGGTCAGTCATTTTTTAACCGTGCTCGACAGCCGGCCAGAGATTGAGATGGTTTTCGGATCGCGAGTCAAATTGTTGGGCCGATGTGTCGAGCGGCGGCCAATGCGTCATTATCTCGGCCGCGTATTCGCCACGTTTGTTTCCCAAATGCTTGACCTGCCAATTTATGACACCCAATGCGGAGCGAAGCTATTTCGCGTGACACCTAAAATCCGCCAGATCTTCGCAGAGCCTTTTCTGTCCAAGTGGGTTTTCGACGTAGAGATAATTGCCCGGTATTTGAAGCTCTATGGAAACAACCCGAAGCGTTTGGAGCAGATCATCTACGAATATCCATTGGAAACATGGATAGACATCCCGGGTTCCAAGGTCCGGCCGAAGGATTTCTTCACTGCGCTTCAGGATCTTTTCAGAATCAAGCGCAAGTATCTTAGATAACGTCGCTATATGCGAATCTTGTCCATTCTCGTCTTGGTCGCTGCGGGGGTTGTCGTAGCTTACACGATTTCTGGAGATGAGTTCCATTTTGTAATTCTTGGGGATCGAACCGGTGGCGCGGCTCCTGGGGTATATGAGGAAGCGTGGCGCGAAACGGATCGTGACCATCCCGATTTCGTCATCTCTGTAGGAGACACAATTGAAGGCGGCAACGACCTGAATGCCGACGCCGAATGGCAGCAGATCATGCACACCTTGGCACCGTATCGCCATTATCGCTTGTTCCTGACACCGGGCAATCACGATGTCTGGTCCGAAGCCTCTGCACAGGCTTTCGAAAAATACTCGAAGCGCCCTCTGCACTACAGCTTCGACTACCAGCAGGCGCATTTCACGGTGCTCGACAATAGCCGCAGTGATCGCATGCCTGCCGAGGAGCTGGCGTATCTGCAAAAGGATTTGCAGGTCCATGAAAAGCAACCTGTGAAATTTATCTTTTCGCACCGCCCCTCGTGGATTCTGCAGGCGGTTCTCGGAAATCCGCACTTTCCGATGCAGCGTCTAGCCAAACAGTATGGGGTCAACTATGTGATCGCGGGCCACGTGCACGAGATGTTGCACTTTCAGCTTGACGGCGCTACCTATCTGTCGATCGCAAGCTCAGGCGGGCACCTACGCAGCACAAAGCGCTATCAGGACGGCTGGTTTTTTCAACACACGTTTGTAACGGTGCGGGGCAACTCAGTAGATTTCAAGATTAAAGAGCTGGACCCGCCTTTCGGCCGCTCCCGCGTCACCCAACCCGCAGATTGGGGCCCAGCAGGCCTCCTCAAAAAGTGAAGATCATGCGTTTTCGTGAGCAAATAAAAAAGTTCAAAACCACGCAAAACCTTCAGCTGCCCGGTGACTTGTCAAACGCGCCTCCCTGGTGGATTGTCGCTCTCGGTACCGCGATTCTAATCATTCTCGTGTGCGGAACGTGGTACGCAGGCCGTCAGTCAGCGAGCATTCAGAACCAAGGATTGAGTTCGTCGTTGAGCCAGGTGACACAGCAACTGGCCTCAATGAAGCTTCAGCTGGATGAGGAAAGGTTAAAACGCCAGGAAGCCGAGAGAGCCTTGACATCTGCCGGGAAGAGCAGTCTGATTGACCAGCAAATCCAGATGCGGCGGCAGATCTTGGAACTTCAAGCCGCGGCAGGTCAATACAAAACCATTATCGAACGGCAAGAGAGCACGTTAGCCGACAATCTCAGCCTCCTCAATGTTCTATCCACTCCGGCGGCACGGTTGTTCTTAATGACCAATTCGAAAGCCGCCCCACATTGCGCGGCGTACGCCCTGATTGTGGAAAATTCAAACCTCGTTCTGATTGCAAGCAACCTGCCAAGGCTCGACAAGCAGCGGCAGTTCCAATTTTGGATTGTACGAAACAAGGACCCCAAAATAGTCAGCGCAGGTGTCTTCACTCCGCGCGATGATAACCGCGTCGTCTTTGAGTTCGAGGATCCATCGCTTATCTCAGACATTTCTCTCGTCGAAGTAACCGATGAGCCGCGCGGCGGTAGCTCCGAACCGACGGGGACGAAACTTCTGTTCGCGAATCCAGGCCCGAGCAAGCAATAATCGAGCATCAGCAGCGCGAGGCCATTCACGAAAAGAGCGCGGGTGACAGCTCATTCGTAGCGCAGCGCTTCCGTCGGATTCAATTGCGATGCGCGGCGCGCCGGCAACAATCCAAAACCGACGCCAACCGTGAATGAAACCGCAAAAGCAACCACAACCGAGAGCGGAGAGATCGGCACGTGTACTTGATTCGTTATCAGGCGGACGCTGAGGGGCAGGACCAGACCGATCACAATACCGATTGTTCCCCCGGCCAAGCTGATCAGCACCGATTCGACCAGAAACTGTATCATCACTTCACGCCGTGACGCGCCCACTGCCATGCGCACTCCAATTTCACGAGTCCGCTCGGTTACGGTCACGAGCATGATGTTCATAATGCCTATCCCGGAAATGACTAACGCGATGGCGGAAACAATGATCAGCACGATCGTTAGTATGTTGGCGATGCTATTGGCGGCATCAAGAAAGGCTTGCAAGTCTTGCACGCTGTATTGGGCACCCGGCCTGTGGCGCCTGGCGAGAATGGTTGTTACTTCCTGCCTAACACTCGGTACGTCTGCGGCGTTGCGAACTTCAATGTAGACAGGATCGATACGCTCATATTGCACGAAGTACCGCATGACCGTGATCGGTATCAGAATCGTTTCGTCCGTGATCTCCCCTATTCCGAGTGTGCTGGTCTTTTCGCGGAAGGTGCCGATAACCGTAAACTGAAGCTGGCTGATTTTGACGCTTTGGCCCAGCGCCGCGTCCTGACTTCCAAAAATCCGGACCGCAAGCTTGTCGGTCAACATGGCAACGCGCTCACGCAACGTCATGTCACTCTGATCGAACTTGCGCCCCCGCAGGATGACCAGATTTCGCACCCTCGCGTAGCTCTCGTCTACGCCGTTGATCGTGACCTCGCGCACTTTCCCGTTGACCACGATCTGATCATTGTTCTGCATTACTGCCGAAGCGGCGACAATGCTGCTTCCGAGCGCATCGCGAATGGCTTGAACATCGGCGAGCTTGACAAAATCAGCTTCCACTTTCGCGACGTTCCGGCCGCCCGTCACATAATTTGCGTAAACAAGGTTTGAGCCAATGCCGCGGATTTGATCGAGGATTAAATTCTTGCTTGCAAGCGAAATCGTGACGACCAGGATCACCGAGGCATTTCCAATGACCAAGCCAAGCGCCGTAAGGAAAGTTCGGAGCCGGTTTGCGCGCAGCGCCTCAAAACTGAAGCGAATCGCCTCGGATAGATTCATCTGAAATCAGGCAGCGCTAGCCCCTCAATCCGGCCGGAAATCTTGATAGCCTGGCATCGAATCGCCTAAGCTCCGCCAACCTGCCTGAGCAGTTGTAGCGCGTCGTCCTTCGGTGGATCGTCCACCGTGACTGGAGCACGCATGTACTTCTGGAGAAGATTCCTGGCTTCTTCGAAGTTGCGTTTCTGCTTGATCAACGTACGTGCTCGTGCAAACCAAACCTTCGGAGCGTTCGGGTCAACCTTTTCGGCCTGCGCGAATACAGCGTCGCTTTCGCGGGTACGTCCTTCGTCTGCCAGAAATCTAGCCAGATCGATCAAGCGCCCAACCTGGTGCGGAGCGAGAGCCGCGGCTCGGCGCAAATGCTGCTCAGCATCGTTAAATTCGCGATGCTTCTTAGCGAGCTGCGCTTTCGCGAAATAACCTTCCGCTGGATTCACAACAGATATCTTGTCCGCGACAGCCAAAGCCTTGTCGTATCCGCCGCCAAGAAAACCGGGTGCTTCTAAATAGTACGAGAATAAATCGCTGAGCGCTTCGGCATTCTTTGGATCGAGTGCCACGGAACGCTCAAATGCCTGTCGAGCTTTTGAGGCGTGCGCCGGCGCAAGTAGAGGATTGGAAGTCTCGGCCCGTTTTCCGTAAGCCCGTCCCAGCCAGTCCATGTAATCGCTGTTTCCCGGATCGGCAGTGACGGTCTTCTGAAGGTAATCGGTAGCCTTCCTGAAATCTCCCAACATGAAGTAATTCCGGCCGATCAGAAACGTGGTTGGCGCGTCAGCAGCGTTCCCGTTCAACAATGCCAGAGATGCCCCGTATTGCGTGTGCCGATAAAGGTCTTCCGCCCTGGTCAACGTGTACGCAAAAAGACCGGCAGCACATAAAAGAATGGCTCCCGTGCGCACGGTTACTGTAGAAAATCGCAACAACACTCCCCTTACCCTGTAACTCGATTTTATCTTCTTAAGACGGCACTATCAACGAGATGCAAGAGGAGGACCAGAGGTTGCGGCAGTGCGGGAGTAATCGGAAGGTGTGATCCTGGATACTTACGATGGCACCTGGCTGTACTCTGGATTACTCAATATAGCGAAGCCCAGGTAACCCGTTCCAAAATGGTTATAGTATGGTTAGGCTGGAATATCGAAATAGGAGAGGTGAAGATTTATGCTAGCGCCTATGCGCCGTTTGCTTCTTTTGAGTGGGTTCGTTCTCCTCGTGGCCAGCTCTGCCTGGGCTCAGGTTACGACGCTGGAAGGCGACGTGAAAGACGAAAAAGGGCAGGCCATACCCAAGGCCGTCGTCAAACTGGAACGTACCGATATCAAAGGGCACTATCAAGTCAAATCGGACAAAAAGGGCCATTGGTTCTACACCGGCCTGCCGCTGGGCACGTACAACCTCACGTGCGAAATCAACGGGCAAGTGGTTGACAAAATGGAGGGAGTGAAATCCAAGTACGGCGAATCCACGACCGTCGACTTCAATACGGGTCGAGGGAAGATGGCTCAGGCCGAAGCACAGAAGGCAGCGGAAACCGGCCAGCTTTCGAAAGAACAAGCGCGCGGCATGACCCCTGAGCAGAAGAAGCAGTTCGAAGAGGCGGCAAAGAAGCAATCCGAGCAGATGAAGAAGAACAAAGCTCTGAACGATGCTTTCAATGCCGGCCAGACGGCACTAAAGGGCGCGGCTGCTGACCCAGACCCGGCTAAGAAAGCCGCCGATTATCAGACTGCGGTCGACAACTTCAACAAGGCTGGTGAGTTGGATGCCAACCAAGTCGCGGTTTGGAATAGCCTGGCTGAGGCATACACAGGGCTTGCTGGTACTCAGAAGGGCGATGACAAGAATAAATCATATGATGCCGCCATCGCTGCTTATAACAAATCGCTGGCGTTGAAACCAGGTGACGCGAGTGTCTACAACCAGATGGGCAACATCTATGGGGCTCAGAAGAAGATCCCGGAGGCCACTGCAGCCTTAACAAAGGCGGCCCAGGGAGATCCAGCAATGGCGGCGAAGGCCTATTACAATATGGGAGCCAACCTGGTGAATGGCGGCCAATCGGACCAGGCGGTTGACTTCTTTCAGAAGGCGATCCAGGCAGACCCGAACTACGCCGATGCGCATTATCAACTTGGCATTTGTTTGATGGGCAAGGCGCAGGTTGATAACAAGACCGGGAAGATTTCGCCACCTGAAGGCACCGCCGAACAATTTCAAAAGTACCTTGAGCTGAAGCCTGACGGGCCTAACGCTCAATCGTCTAAAGATATGCTGGCGTCGCTGGGTCAAACCGTGCAGACAAAGGTAACGGTTCCCAGCGCAAAGAAAAAGAAGAGTGAGTAGCAGGCCGCTCGGGCGCTCCTCTTAGATCACCTTTTGCTCGCACTGAATTTTTCAACTCAATGTTTCGCCTGATCTTCGAACTGCTGATTTTTATTCTGACCATTACCGTGGCCCGCGCCCTGCTGAGCACCGTGCTGAAGGGCATTTCGAGGGCTTCATCGAATTCATTCCAAACTCGAGCTGCGGATCCTCGTTCAGCTCCGCGGTCCCCTTCCAGTTCCCCGCCCCCCGCGCCCCAAGCCGGAGGCGAGCTGCACAAAGATCCTGTATGCGGGACCTACGTTGCCGAATCGACCCCGTTTCGACGCCAGAGCGCCGGGCAAACGTTCTATTACTGCTCGTCGGATTGCCGTGAGAAACATGCGCTTGTCGCGCGTTGAGTCGCCACGTCTTATCGAGGGCGCTAATATGTCAACAAGACACACATGAACACTGACGCGAATGCTCCAGTGACTAAGGCAGAATTAAGCGCAGAACTAGCAAACTTAAGCGCAGAGCTAAAGTCAGAATTAAAGGCGGAATTAGCTGGTTTTTCTAAGCAACTGAGGGAATACATCGACGAGCGAACCTTCGACGCCGAGACTCGGCTTTTGCCTGGGTTTGAAAAGCACGGACAGACTACGAACTTGCGGATGCGCAAACTTGAGGCTAACGTGAGTAATATCGACACAGCAAGTACAGAACGTCTCGCAGTCGTCGAACAACGTCTGACGGATTTGGAGATCCGTATGATACGGCAGGAAGGCCGAGCCTGAGATTAGGCCAAGCGGGATACTAAGGATTTTCAGCCCATCCATTGCGGGTTCTGGATCGTGCCGTCGAACTGAGTGCTGATCTTGAATCGTTCGTATTTGCCGGCCACCGCCGCCTCGCGTGTCTTGTCCAGGATCGCTATCACTTGTGCTTCCGTCATTGGCGCAAACGTTCGCGCGGCATCAAAAGCCTGGTCGAGAATCTTCATGCTGTCGCATCCCGTGATGACGACCGAAGTCGGCAAGTTCAATGCATAATGCAGGCATTCGATGGGAGTCACGGTCTTGCTCTGCAAGATGATGCCGCTGCCCATAGGCTTCATGCCGAGTACAGCAATACCCTGCTCGACGAGTTTCGGCACAACGTTATTCCGGAAACTTCGGAAATGCGCGTCCATGGGATTCAGGGGCATCTGGCATGAGTCGAAGTGAAAATTATGTTCTTTTGCAACCTCCAGCATGCGCTCATGGACAAGCGGATCCTTGTGTCCTGTAAACCCGATGTATCGGACCTTACCTGCTTGTTTGGCAGCCGCCACGGCTTCAAGCGCACCGTTTTGAGCAAAGAAACGATCAGGATCGTCCAGCCGGATGTTCTCGTGGTACTGAATCAAATCGATGTGGTCCGTCTGCAGGCGCTTTAGTGATTCATCGATTTGTTGGGCAGCGGCTTTTTTCGTGCGGCCATCAAATTTCGTCATGAGAAACGCTTTTTGACGATAGCCATCGCGGAGCGCCATTCCCATGCGTTTTTCGCATTCGCCGTCTGAGTAATCCCAGCAATTATCGAGAAACGTGATGCCGCGATCCAAGGCTGAGCGAACGATACGAATTGCCTCCTGTTCATCCGGGTGTCCCAAATGCGCCCCGCCGAGTCCGATAGCAGACACGCGTTCTCCCGTGCTGCCGAGCTTGCGATAAATCATTCCATTTGATTCGGTCGATTGCCCGCGGGCGAAGACCGCCACTCCTGCTCCGGCGATCACATTCAAAGCTTGTCTTCGATCCATAACAAATAGGTTAGATCTTTTCGAGTAGCCCAGAACCCGGGTAATGCCTGGAAGGTGCGTTAAACAGAAAACGGCGCGCTAGAACCGCCATGCGCTCGTCTTCCTCCTGACAGGGTCGCACGCTCACGTCAAGATGCTGAGTGAGGCGCGCCAGTCGAAACTTACGCGGCAATCGCGCAGCGCAGTGGTGCGCGATGCGGCTAAAGCCCGCTGGGCGAAGAAAAAAGTGCAACCTTCCGAATCGGCCGTGTAAACGGCTGTTTACGAAACTGCCCGGCAAACCTTCTACGTAGCTGAAAGAGTATCGAGCTGTGATTTGGCCACAGATCTGCGGACTTAGTTGGCTCGATGCAAAACCGTTCCTTCGCAGCTTTTGCAATATGCTGCGTCTCCACCTTCACTCTGTTAGCACAGCAGTTTCAAGGCCCGCTCACTAACCAGAGAATCGGCGATCTGGTGATTGCCGGCGTAAGTCAGAACGAAATTGAGCGGATCATCAGCTCCGCTTCGGTCGTGAATTTCGATCTCAGACCAATTTCAACGGATGCCCTTCTCAAAGTAGGTGTCTCGGAGGACGTCATTAAAGCGATGTCGGCCCGGGAGAACGGTTTGGCCGTTTCAGTTACGCCCGTCGCCGTAAGCGCGAGGCGTAAGGAATCCGAGACCAGACCCGGCCTTATCGCGACCGGCCCAATGTTGAAGACTGGCTCCGCTCACACCCTATCCATATTGTCGTTGTCTCAAGTCCGCCGTATCTACATTGAGAAGCTCCCGAACGATTTTGACCAATACCTGCGCGCTGAGTTTTTCAAGCAAATGCCGAAGCGCGTTACTGTTGTGATGGACAAGGGAGAGGCAGACGCAATCGTTACTGGTGTCGATGAGCACGACCGCCGCATCGGGTCGACGATTACGGGTCGTTATCTGGGATTACACGACAACACGACGGCCTCGATTTCGGTGCTTGACCACTCAGAGAGTGCGGTACTCTGGTCCGACGAAGCCGGCGATCGAAGTCTGACCTTTCCTATCATGCATCGGAACGGAGAGCGTAAGGTCGCGAGTCGAATCGTCAGTAAACTAAAGAAGGCGATGCGAAACAAATAGTAGAGGGAGTTCGCGCCGTCTGCAAATCTCACGCCGCAGAATGAAGCGCACGCGCGAAGAAAGCAGGGCTCGGGCGAGGCGGTCGAAGAAGAAAGTATGAGAGCGAGATGGTGAGTAGTGCGCTAAACCGAGCGTTGCTGACTGAACACTAAAATGAAAGAGCCGAGCTCAGCAGGCGCGGCTTTTTTGTTTGGTTGGCGGAACGCCATGGTAGATTTAGACACTCCTATCGTATTGTTCCACCCGGATTCCCCGTCAACTAGTAAGTGACCAGCGCGCTGACGCTGTGTGTCGGAAGGTGCGCACATCACGAGAGGAGTTGCATCTTGCGACATTTATTTTTCGTCTCGGCGTTCACAGGGATCGCTGTCATCGCATCCGCTCAGGCGCAGTCACGCCATAGCAATTCACGTCCGACCACGGTTAGTCTGCCTGACGTGATTGAGCGGGTCAAGGCATCTGTCGTCAAAATCACTGCGACTTATCAATACCGTGTGACACAGACACCGAGCGTGACTCTATCTGCACAATTTTCTGGATCCGGCGTCATTATGGATGAAAAAGGTCACATTGCGACCGCAGCTCACCTGGTGAATAAGGCGTTCATAACGGAACAATTGAAAGAAGAAAACTTCAAGGAGGCACGCAGACGTTGATGTTGGCTCAATTTCGAGGACCGAATTATTGGTTCTATTCGCGGCCCCGAGTGAGAGAACAGGCACCCGAGGTTCAGTTTATGGGAACTTTGTAGATCTCGACGCCTCGGTGGTTGACGAAGATGACAACGCTGATGTCGCGGTTCTGAGCGTTGGTGAGAACGTACTCAGGCCCAACGCATTCCGGGGCGAATTCAACGGAATTGGACCGCTTCCAAAGTTACCGCGCTTCCACTTAGGCTCACCGCGCGAGGGAGAGATGATATCCGTTTCCGGCTTTCCTCTCAGCATACCGGTAATCGTCACGACAACGGGCTGGCTAGCGACGCGACTTTTTATTGATGAGAGGCAAAGATTCCTATATCTGGGCGATGTCCAAGTAAATCACGGAAACAGCGGCGGTCCGGCTTATCTCGACTCAGACGGCGCGGTGATTGGTTTGGTCGTTCAATATAGGCCTGCACCAGAAGGCAATTCCAGGTTAACGGTCATTGTTCCGATTCGTTGTGCATTTGACCTCTTGAAGCCGAAAACAGGAACATAGAGGGCTTACTCGGATGCAGTTCTGCCCAAATATCCTTTGCGCCGAACTTGATTACGTCCTTCCCGTACCGCACTTCAAGTACGAAATCATCATCTAACTCAACGACTGCGCGTTTATCAGTTTGTTGCCGACTCTGGAGCAACGCCGGAGTACAAAGGAGTGCAGCGAGTATTCCGCGACGGTTCATATTCTCAATCCTAGTGAAGATGTTTCTGTCTACACAAAGTCATCGCACGCAGCCCGGTCCTTTGGGATTCATTGAGTGGGGCCTATTCGCCTAAGTAAGTGAAAGGTTAGGCAACCCGGGAAAGTAGTTTTTTGTTTCAGTTTTGTGAACGCCCAATCGTAACAGGGGAACTTAGAGGTAACGCAGGACTCGAACCGCTGCGTATGAGCTCTGTGGGCTGATGCCCTTACGCGCCTTGGCCACCGCGCCAGTCCAAATTTTCTTCACGCCGCCTGATGTACCGCTGCTCCCGCATTGATCTTCAAGTCCCGGCCGCGCCATATCTAGATCATGCCTTCACACCATACTTTCAGCCAGTTACCAGAACCCGCAATCTTGCTAGGCGTCCGATACCATAGCGAATCATATGAAGCGGCGAAAATTCTTAACTACTGCATTGGGAGCCGGCACTGCAGTCGGCGTTCGAGGGCGGCAGGGACAAACGGAGGCTACCGCGCAACAAGCTCTGCCCTTGGCTATCGCCGCATTGAAAAGCAGACACGCTGAGGCGAAACCGATCACGAAAGCCGAGCGCCACAAGCGTTGGGAGCGCGCCCGGCAATTGATGCAGCAAAACGGGATGGACGCCGTTTGCATGATTGGTGGAACCTCGCTGATCTATTTCACCGGGATTCGTTGGTGGAACAGCGAGCGCCTCTTCACATTCGTATTGCCGCTAAAAGGGAATCCGTTTTACGTAAGCCCCGCATTCGAAGAAGACCGGGCCAAAGAACAAATTCTGAACGCGCCTGAAGGTGATTCATCAAGGATTCTTACGTGGCAAGAAGACGAGGATCCGTACTCGCTCGTGGCGAAGGGACTCGCTGATGCGGGCGCGAGAACCGGCCGAATCGGAATCGAGGAGCGGACTACGTTTGTCTTTTCCGATGGAATCGCGAAGGCGAATCACGGGGCGCAAATCGTGAGTGCCACTCCAGTGACCGCAGGATGCCGGATGATTAAGAGTTTGGCGGAAATTGCTCTGATGCGACTGGCCGCGCAGGTTTCACTCGCGGCTTACGAAGCAGCCTGGAAGAGCTTGAAACCGGGCATGACGCAGAATCATTTTGCGGCCTTGGTTGCTACGGCTCACCAGCAGCTTGGATTCACGGGTGAAGCAAGCGTTCAGGTCGGCGAGTATTCGGCGCTGCCGCACGGGTCTATTAATCCGCAAATCATTCGGGACGGGACGGTTCTTCTGATGGACGGCGGGTGCAGCGTGGAAGATTATCAATCGGACATCAGCCGCACGTTTGTGCTTGGGAAAGCGACGGACAAAATGAAACGAGTGTTTGAGATCGTGCACCAGGCCCAAACAAAGGCCGTGAAAACGGCGCGTCCAGGGTTGGCGGCAGGTGAAGTGGATGCGGCCGCCCGCGCGGTGATCACGGATGCCGGCTATGGACCGGGCTATAAATATTTCACACACCGCGTGGGGCACGGCATGGGCATGGACGGGCATGAGTGGCCGTACCTGGTGCGAGGCAACCGGATTCCGCTCGAGGCTGACATGACGTTCAGTGACGAGCCCGGAATCTATATTCGCGGCGAGTTCGGGGTTCGGCTGGAGGACGATATGCACATCACCAAAGACGGAGCGGAATTGTTCACTCCGCAGAGCCCATCGCCCGAAGAGCCTTTCGCCAAAGCGTAAATGGAATAGCTGGTACAACCATAGTGATGAATTGGACTGCGATCGGGGCGTTGCTGATGGCACTGGCTGTCGGAATGGGGGCGTTTGGCGCACACGGATTGAGGAACAGACTGGATGCCTATTCAATGTCTGTGTACGAGAAAGCCGTGTTTTACCACTTCCTTCATTCGCTCGGAATTCTGCTGGTATCGTTACTTGCTCGCGCGAACGCGATCTCGATTCCTGGACAAGCACGCGTGGCATGGCTGCTGCTCGCCGGAATCATCATTTTTTCCGGCAGCTTGTACGCGCTCGCGCTTTCAGGCACGCGCATACTTGGCGCAATCACACCAATTGGTGGAATTGCGTTCATTGCGGGGTGGCTGCTACTCGCTTACGAGGCAGTACGGGCGAAACGCTGAAGCTGTATTTGCACGAGCGTTCGCGTGCCCAAGCCATCCGGCAACTCGTAACGGCACAGCACGTCCGCGGCAAAGCATCTTTTCTGAACTTCTTCAAAGTCAGCCTCAACGTCTGGGCCTTTGTACAAAATGAGACGCGCGCCCTCTTTAAGGGCGTTGCCGAACAGGTCCAGGAGTCGAGAAATTGGCGCCACCGCCCGAGCCGTAATGATATCTGGGTGGCGATTAGCCGCCCTTTCCTCGGCGCGCTGGGCAACCACGTGCACATTTGGCAACTCCAAGGACTCTACGACGGAGTCGACAAAGCGCGCCTTCTTATGCACTGATTCCGAAAGCGTGAATCGTACATCTGGCAATACGAGTGAAAGCGGAATGCCAGGGAAGCCCGCGCCGGTACCTGCGTCCAACACTTTCTTTACGCCGTGGAAATGACGCCACGGCGCAACCGAGTCATAAACGTGCTTGATCGCAGCCTGCTGCGGATCGGTGATGCGAGTGAGATTCATGTACTCGTTCACTGACACGATCAGCGCCAGGTGCTGGGCCGACTTATCAATCAGGCGCTCGCGGTGCGGAATATCCAGAGGCAATACTCGCGCAAGTTCTTGATCGAACTGCACATCAACATGATGGCATCCGGTTTTAGGAAACAAGTCTACGCGAAGATGAGAAGTGAATGTTGAGAGCAGGGATCGTTGGCCTTCCCAATGTAGGCAAAAGCACGTTGTTCAATGCAGTCACGCAAACGCGCAAGGCACTCGCGGCAAATTATCGGTTTTGCACCATCGAGCCAAACACGGGCGTGGTCACAGTGCCGGACGAGCGTCTGGAAGTGCTCGCGAAGATGAGCGCTTCACAAAAGGTCGTGCCGGCTGTATTCGAATTCGTGGACATTGCTGGGCTGGTAAGGGGCGCAAGTCAAGGTGAGGGATTGGGGAATCAGTTTCTTGGGCACATCCGCGAAGTGGACGCGATCATCCAGGTGGTCCGCTGCTTCGAGAACTCGAATATCGAGCACGTGCTGGATACGATCGATCCGATTCGTGATATTGAGATCGTCAACACAGAGCTGGCGTTAGCGGATTTGGAATCGGTCGAAAAGCGGAAAACGAAGCACGAGAAAGCGGCCAAAAGCGGCGACAAGAAGGCGATTGCCGAAGTAGAGCTACTAAAGAAATTGGAAACTCATCTGAACACGGGAAGAACCGTGGTCACGCTCGATTTCACGTCCGACGAACAGGCGCTGGTGAAGGGATTCTTTCTGCTGACCGCAAAACCGACTTTATTCGCCTGCAACGTGGCAGAAGAAGATCTCGCCACAGCGGATACCAACAAGTACGTCCAGCGAGTTCGCTCCTACGTGAAAGAGCATCACGACACCAGCGCGGTGGTCGTTTCCGCTGAAATCGAATCTGAACTCGTGACGTTGCCGCCAGAAGAACGAGCTGAGTATCTGGCGAGTCTAGGTGTGACCGAGACCGGAACGGACAATTTGATTCGCGAAGCGTATGATTTACTCGGTCTACGCACTTATCTGACCACTGGAGAAAAAGAAACACGCGCCTGGACGATTCACGCCGGGGACAAAGCGCCGCAAGCGGCAGGAGTGATTCATTCGGATTTCGAGAAAAGTTTTATCTCAGCCGAATGCGTCTTCTATGACGATTTGGTCCAGGCGGGTTCGTTTGCCCGGGCTCGCGAACTGGGGAAACTTCGAACGGAAGGCAAAGAGTACGTTGTCCAAGATGGCGACGTGATCGAGTTCAAGACCTTCCTGTAAGCCTGTTTATTCCTTGTCTTGATCGAAGAGATCGGAACGATCCACCCGTTCCCCGCGAAACATGACAGTCGCGATGCGTTCCGTGTTCGAGATGTCTTGAAGGGGATCTCCATCGAGAAGAACGAGCGTGGCGGCGCGGCCTTTCTGAATAGAGCCGATACGATCGCTGGCGCGCAGCACTTTGGCGGCATTGTACGTTGCTGCCTGGAGGGCTTGCGCGGGTGGAATGCCGGTCTTAACCCAAAGTTCGAGCTCGTGCTGAATTGTAGGCCCGTGAATCACGAGCAGGTTTCCCGCATCGCTGCCGGCGATCAGCAGAACGCCCGTTTTATAAGCGTTTAGAAGGTTCTGATTCTCCCGATCGAGCATGGGTTTGTAATCTTCCAGGGTCTTGCGAGCCTTTTCCTTCCCCAGCACGGCGCGTGTAGAGGTGAGAAGATCAGCCGGGCCTACCTGCTGCACGAGTGAACGGTTCAGCGGCTCGAAGTTGCCAGTTCTCAGGTCCGCAAGCGCTTCAAAAACGCTAAGCGTCGGATCGTATGCGATTTCCTTTTGCTTCATTTCAAGAAGTAAGTCGTGAGGAATCAGGTCGACCATTGAGCCATGCTCAACGCTGTTTGTGTCTGCGTCCACGGCGTCCTTCACGTCGGCGGCGCTGCCGGTGTGCGTGGCGGTAGGCAATCCGTCTTTTGCAGCTTCCTGGATGACTGCGCGATAAATGCCGGTATCCAGTCGGTTGAACACGCCCCACTCTGAATTGCCGGATTCCAGTACAGCTTTGATGCCGTCCACCCTGGCGTTCTTTAGATCATCCACTTGTTTGCGAGCGTCATTGGCGGTTTTGGGCAAACGGACGAACTGCTCTTCCGCCATTTTCCGCTGCGATTCCGGGAAATACTTGAGCATCTCGGTTGGATGTCCACCGGCGGCGGTGAATAAAGGCCCGCACGCAAAGAGCTCGGCGCCGAGGTATTCGCCTGAACTGATTACGGCGCGCAGCTTGAGGGAGTTGCCCAGCCAGTCGCCGGTGCTGCGTACCGCGGTGATGCCGCTGTACAGGTAGGCCGCGAGCCGGCGCTTGCTCGCATTCGGATCGATGTATTTGCGCGCGTCCTGATAGACACCGCCGGGTGCGCCGATATGGACGTGCATGTCGATCAGGCCCGGTATGAGCGTCTTGCCAGCGGCATCGATCACCTCCGCGTTGAAAGATTTCGCGTTGCTGGGAGGGGTGTCGAAGACTTCGGCAATTTTGCCGTTCCTTATCAGCACCGCGCCATTCTGGATGACCTGGCCGTTACCTACGAAAATCTTCGCGTTCTGAAAGAGTACGGATCGATTGCGCATGGCGCTGCGAGTCAGGATCTTCGATTTCTCGATGTTCTGCTTTGTGCGGGCTTGGTAGACGCCCATTAGAATGAATGGCGCGAGTACGGCGAGGATCCACAATTTCGCGCCGTTCTTGATCTTTTCGTCTTTCTCCCAGCGGAACAGCTTGACGCCGACAAACAGGGCGACGAGCATCGTGACCACGAGCGCGACAACGGAGCCAATATTTGCGGCAAGGCTGTCGCCGGCGATCATGATCGACTGCATTCCCTGGAAGAGATAAGTGGCCGGCAGAAATTGGGCAATGCTTTGAACCCAAATCGGCATAACGCTCACTGGAATCGTCGCCCCACTCAGAAACAGCATGGGAAGGTATAGAAGCTGAATCAAAATTCCGCCTTCTTGCGCTGAGTTCACGACGGCTGCGACGATCATGCCCATGGAACGGAATGCGACCACCCCGATGGCTACAAAGACGAGCATGGAGAGGACGTTATGCGGGAAGGGCATGTGATAGATGGTTGTCGCAAACAATAGGAAAAGAAGAACGGTAGGCAGGAAAGCGACGAGTCCCGAAACGAGGGAGGCGACGATGATAGGTCCGGCATTGATCGGTGCGACCTTGAATCTTCGCAGAACATTGGTTTCGCGATCCTGCACAGCGCGCATACCGGCTCCGAAGAAGCCGTTTCCGAGCACACCGATGATCAACACCATGGAAAAGATCTGAGCCATGGCTGCGGGACTCTGTGAACCGCTGTACAACTGGGCAAACAAAAAGAAGAACGTGAGCGGGAACATGTAGCTGAAAAACAGCACCGAGCGGTCACGTCCCATCAACCGCAGATTGCTTTTGATCTGGGCAAGATAGGGTTTCATTACTCGCGGAGTCTCTTTCCAGTCAATTCAATGAACACGTCTTCGAGGGTGGGGCGTTTCAGGTGAATATCAACAAGGCGCAACCCGTGCTGGTCAATCCATTTCACCAGCTCGACGATGCTTGCGGCGGGAGCATCCGTCTGCATCGAGAGGGTGCGGCCTTCATCGCGGGTCGTATATTTCTCGTTCCGCAAGGCCTCGGGAAGCTGTTCAAAGGGCATGGGGTGGTTCGTGGTGACCTCAACGAGCGAATGCCCCAGCACACGCTGCTGAATCTCGCGGGGAGTTCCAAGCTCAATAATCTTTCCAGCGTCCATGATGGCGACGCGATCACAAAGCCGCTCCGCCTCTTCGATGTAGTGTGTAGTGATCAGGATGGTGCGGCGGTTCTCTTTCAGCTCCTGAATTACGCCGTGAATTTCATGGCGCACCTGCGGATCGAGACCGGTCGTAGGCTCATCGAGAAACAAAAGCGCAGGCTCATTCAAGAGAGCAAGGGCCAGGGCGACTCGCTGCTTTTGACCTCCGGAGAGCGTTTTGTAGAAGGCGTCTTTCTTGTCCCAAAGTTGAAGGCGTTTCAGCAGCTGATCGCGATCGCAATGTCGGGTATAAAACGCGTCGAACAGCTCGAGCGCCTCATGAACTTTCATTTTGTCGGGTAGATTCGTAGCCTGGAGACAAACGCCGATGCGATTCTTGATCTCCTTGGTTTCTACCCCAGGGTCAAAGCCGAGCACAGAGACCTTGCCGCTGGTGCGCGGACGCAATCCTTCGAGGATTTCTATGGTCGTGGTCTTCCCTGCCCCGTTCGGGCCGAGCAGCCCGAATACTTCGCCGCTGGGAACATCGAGATCAATTCCGCGAAGCGCTTCGACGGCGCCGTAGTTTTTATGGAGGTTCTGGACAGATATTGCAGGAGAGTCGTTCATGTTTTCGCTCAGTGTCGAGGATGGCGGATTCACCTCGAATCAGATCTTCATAGGTCTCGCGCTTCCTTGCGAGATAGACCCGGGTGCCATCGACCAGCAACTCGCAGGGGCGCGGGCGGGAGTTGTAATTTGAAGCTGTTACGAAGCCGTAAGCGCCAGCAGTCAAAATGGCGAGCAGGTCGCCTGATTGGAGCGATGGAAGCTTTCGGCCTCGTGCAAAGAAGTCTCCTGTTTCGCAAATGGGGCCAACGACGTCCGCGGTGATCGGTTCGGCGCCGAATACCTGGGCTACGGGGGCAATCTCGTGATGCGCCTGATAGAGAGTGGGACGAATGAGATCGTTCATCGCGGCGTCCACAATGACGAACGTCTTCTCGCCACTTTGTTTCACCAGCAGGACGCGAGTCAGCAGAACACCGGCTTGGGCAACAATGGAACGGCCTGGCTCAAGCATCAGCGTAAGGTTGAGGCCCTGCACCTTTTCGCGCAAGCGCTCAATGAAAGAGGCGACCGGCGCAGTTCGATCAGTCGAGCGATAGGGAACGCCCAGACCGCCGCCGAGATCGAGGCTACGGATCAGATGACCCTGTGCGCGCAATTTTTTTACAAGCGCGAGTGCTTTATCCGCGGCTTCGAGCAATGGTTCCAGATCGAAGATTTGGGAGCCGATGTGGCAACTGACTCCCTCGCACGCGATGCCGGGCAGACGGAAAGCGCGATCGTAAATCGCTTCCGCAGCAGCGATGTCGACCCCGAACTTATGTTCCCGGAGGCCGGTTGAGATGTAGGGATGCGTCGCGGCATCCACATCGGGGTTTACTCGGATCGCGATGGAAGCAGTGCGATGGAGGGATATCGCGATCTCTGAGATAAGCTCGATTTCCGCTTCAGATTCGCAGTTGAAGCTGTGAATTCCTGCTTCAAGGGCGAAACGGATTTCCGGTTGCGTCTTGCCCACGCCCGAAAACACCATGGAATCCGCTTTGCCGCCGGCCGCGAGGACGCGATGGAGTTCACCGCCAGAAACGATGTCGAACCCTGTACCTGCGCGGGCCAGTGTGCTGAGGACGGCGAGGTTCGAATTAGCTTTGACTGAAAAACAGATGCGATGCGGAAGACCGGCGAGAGCGTTCTCGTATTCGCGGAAGCGGCTGATGATGGCCCTTTTGGAATACACGTAGGCAGGAGTGCCGTGCGCTTCGGCAATCGCCGGAAGCTCGATATCTTCGCACGCAAGTATGCCGCCGACGTACGCGAATTCACCTTGCGTGAGCATCAAAGAACTTTGAGAGCGATGACGGTTTGGTCGTCGGTGAGCGGAGTGGCGCCACGAAACGCGTCCAGATCTTTGAAGATGGCGTTGACAACCTGCTGCGGCTCCTGATCACCGGTCGATTTCAAGAGTTCTTTCAGCCGCTCGTGTCCGTAGTCCCCGTCGCTGTCGTGCATCTGGTCTTCTACGCCGTCGGAATAGAGAAGCAGCAAATCGCCCTGTTGAGCGACTATCTGGACCTGGTCGTATTCTTGCTCGTCGAGGAGCCCTATTGGAACGCCTTCGACCCGAGGCTCAATGATTTCGCCTTTATGAAAAAGCAGAGGCGGAAGCGTTCCCGCGCTGGTAACCGTAAAGGTACGCTGATGCGAGTGCCACAACAGGAGCGATAAGGTGGCGTACTGGGCATCTACTTTTCGTTCCAGCAGTGCTTCATTAAGCGTTTGCATCAGCTCCGAAGGGTTGCGATGGCCGGGGCCTAGAGTGCGCAACAGACCCGAGATGAGGGCGCCGAAGAGGGCAGCCGCCGCACCTTTTCCACTCACGTCTCCAAAGGCGATCAGAGTGGATTCGTGCATATGCTCGAAGAAATCGTAGAGATCGCCGCTGATTTCACGAGCAGGTCTTCGTTTGAGGCCAACTTCAAGTCCGACCACGCCGGATACAGTGCGCGGCATCAGAACGGACTGGAGTTTGTAAGCCGCATTTAAATCCTGCTCCATGCGCTGCTCACGCTGGGCCAATTCTTCGTAAAGGCGGGCGTTCTCGACGGAGGTGGCAATTTGAGGAGCAAGTAACTTCAGAGCGCGGACATGATCTTCTCTGAAGAAGGCGAAGCGAACGCTTTCAAGGTCCATGACGCCAATCACGCGGTCCCGGAGGATGAGCGGCACGGCTACTTCGGAGCGTATGTCGAAATGCGAGGGAATGTATCGCAGATCTTTCGTTACATCCGGGACGTTGATGACCTGGCAGGATTCGGCCGCGGCGCCGGTGATTCCTTTACCCATTTGAATATTTTCATCCGAAGCCTTCTCATTGTCGTAGCGCTGGCTGAAGCGGCAGCGAAGGAGATTCCGATTCTCCTGGACAAGATAAATGCTGAAGGCGTCGAAGTTAATGAGCGAGCGAACGCTAATCGCAATTTTCGTGAGTAGCTCGTCGATTTCGAGGATGGAACTGAACTCCTGCGAAAGATGCGCCAATAGCCGCAGAGTACGGTTCTGCTGCTCAACGCGGCGATACAAGCGGGCGTTGTCGATGGTAACGCCCACGCGGCTGGCAATCAGGGCAAGAAGCGCCCGGTCCTGAACGGAAAAGGCGTTCAGCCGCGTCGACTGAAGATCGATGACTCCCACAAGCTTTCCGCGAACAAGCATGGGAACGGCGAGCTCAGCGCGCACCGCATCGAGAGCATTCAAATAGCGCGAATCCGCGCGCACGTCGGGCACGAGGAGAGGCTGGCGGGAGGCGGCAGCAGAGCCTGTAATTCCCTCGCCAAGCGGAAGCACGAGGTTCTTCACCATCTCATCGCGGTGGCCCATCGAGTAGCGCACTGTGAGACCGCCAGCGCGCTCGTTATAGAGCAAAATGGCGAACAGATCGTAGGGGATGACTTCTTTTATGATTTCGGCAAGGTTTGCAAGTAGACGATCAAGATCCAGCGTTTCGGCGGTAATCGCGCTAACTTCGAGCAGGAAATCAAGAAGTTCGGCACGCTCGCTGAAACGAGTCTTCGGAGTGGTGGCGCTCAGGCGAGGTGCTTTGCGGGTAACGGCCATCAGGACGAGCCTTGGCTGAAAGCGCCGGTTACGGGACCTGTTATTTCGCGCACGATGCTCACGCCGGAACTCGTGCCGATTCGATTCGCACCGGCCGAAACCATGAGGCGCAGGTCTTCAAGCGTGCGAATTCCGCCGGAAGCTTTCACACCGAGGGACGGGCCGACGACTTGCCGTATCAGCTTCACGTCTTCGAGCGTGGCACCGGCGACTGCAAAGCCTGTAGATGTTTTCACGAAGTCCGCTTTGGCCTCCACAGCCAGAGTGCATGCCGCGATTTTCTCCTCTTCAGAGAGCAAAGAGGTCTCAAGGATAACTTTCAAGATTGCGCCGCGGGAGTGCGCGAGAGCGGCGACGTCTGCGATCTCTTTGCGAACCACCTCAAACTCTTGCGAGCGCAATGCGCCGATGTTCTGAACCATGTCAAGCTGTTCGGCACCACTAGATAAGGCGATTTGTGCTTCGGCGAGTTTGGCGCCCGCAGTGTTCGCGCCCAGCGGAAAGCCAACGACTGTACCGACATTCACCGATGAGTCAGTGAGGAGTTCGGCAGCGAACCGAACCCAGTATGGGTTTACACAGACGGAGATGAAGCTGAACTGGCGAGCTTCGTCACAGAGACGGGCCACGTCGGCGCGCGCTGCTTCAGGTTTGAGCAGGGTGTGATCGATGACCGAGGCAACGGTTTTCGGGTTATCTAATGGATCGTTAGGCGTCACGGGTTTCTGCGAACGGCAGGCGAAAGCTGGGTGCGGTTGGCACCTATGTTCGTCAAGCATAACATGGCTGTTTTGCGAAACGAACTGCGCGGCAGTTGGGGATGGGCGGGGCGGGGTTGCCAAGAGCAGGCCATCAATTTGGTGCCTTTAGAACCATCTACTTAGAAGAAATAGAAGGGCGTGCGCTGTGAGCCAGTGAGCCATACTCGGGCTCGAAAACGGCAATGTCAGATTCAGATGAAGCGCGAGGCTCAACCGGTCCGAGAACACCCGAGGGGAAGGCGAAATCGAGCCAGAATTCGACGACGCATGGGTGCTGCTCGAAGAAACCTCTGATCAAAGGTGAAAGCGAAGAAGAATTCAACGAATTGCACCAAGACTGGCTGGACGATTACAGACCGCGAGGCAAGAGCGCGCGATTGCTGGTCGAGCAGGCGGCGGAGGCGCAATGGATTCTGAAGCGGAACATGAATCGCTATCACGAGCTGGAGCAATCGTTAGAAGGCAAGAATGCGCTCGAGTGGACCGAAGAAGAGCACAAGAAAATGGAGCGGTTCACGCGCTATAAGACGGCGGCAGAGCGGTCGTCGGTGCGGGCGGCGAATGCGCTGGAGCAGTCGGTGAAGCGGCGGCGCAAGCGGGTGGAGGAACGGGAGGAAGCGGCGCGCGAGGTGGACAAGGCGGTGGAGGAAGTGGAGGAAGTGAAGGAAGTGAAGCCGAAGATTCCGGATATTGAGGTGGGGGCGATCCATGTGCTCGATCAATGGGTGGATGTGACGGTTGAGGATGGCCGGACGGTGACGAAGCTTGAGCCGTCGAACGAGCAGTTATTCGAGGATCGCGGGACGATGAAGCCGCCGCCCGAAGAGGTGCGCCGGCGCTTCACGTTTCACGATGGCCTTCCGGAGGAGTACGGGTGGGCGTTTCGAGGCGATGAGCTGCGGGCGACGAGGAAATGGGGCGTGCAGCAGATGAGGATCGAGACGTGGCTTGCGGCGGTCGAGCGGGAGAAAGCGGCGGGCACGGGGCATTTGAGCGATACGGGCGAGGACCTGCCGGACCCGAAGCGGCGCACGTGGTGCTGGTGCACGGTATGCGCGCGCACGTCGGAGATTGGGCTGAGGCGGTCGATCGAAAAAGAGAGGCAGGCGAAGTAGAGAGGGGGGGACGCCGGACTCGGTGACTGTGTTCAATTCATCGCGTTATGCCGATCTCTCAGTACAAGAACGTGACCCGCATGGTGATGGCGGTTGCAGCTGACAGGCTAGGGCTTTGGCCGGGGTTGGGAACATACGTCACCGTGGGCTGGAAATAGATGTCATCCACTACGTGCATCTGGTAATACGCTTGGAGCATTGCTTCGCTCCTGCGAAATCCGAAATTCTCGTTCAACCGAGACACTCCCACACCCATACCGACAGAGTCCTTGGGCCGCTTGGGCACGAGGCCGAAGCCCGTGAACCCACCTCCGGCATACTTGTGGACAATCATCGTCTTGGACTCATTCATGCCGAATTGGAAAAAGCTGGTGACGCCGCTGTTGTCAACGCCCGGCTTGCGGAGCCACAACCGTTGGCTCGCGAATGCATAGAATCCCTGGGCACCATCTTCTTTCATGCCGCCCC
>JBPCLH010000019.1:0-4433 GCA_051003475.1 Bryobacteraceae bacterium | reverse complement strand
GTCATCGCAGTTGCGCTTAGGCATAAAAAGGATCTTCCTTCGAGTTAGCGCGCTCAATGCGGAATTCTGCGGCACTCGGCAGGGATGCCGTAACAGGGAACAAATCAGCGTTTGCGGAGTTAACTGCAGGTTGCGGAGCGGGCGAGCGAGGCAGGGAGGGGAACCGCAGGCGCTGTCACGTTGGCTGAAGAAAGGCTACCTGGGGCAACAACTGTCTGCTAGAGAAGAAGTGTGGTGGCTGAATCCGATGGGCTCATCAGGACTTCAGGCTGCGATGATCGTCTGCCATGTTTCAAATCGACTCTCCCGTTCGGCTTGGTAGTCCTTCGCAGAAAGGAGATGTCGTTTCGGTCGGAAGTGAGCTGCCACGATATCGTGTACTTCGAGAAAACGCTGGGCATGCTCAGGCGACTTGAAGCGCTTCATCCGGCGCTCTCGTTGCCGGGTTGGTTGGTGGGGGTTCTCTGCTCGATTATTTAAGTACAGGCTCTGTCGATGAGCGACTCGCGGCAGAACCACTTTCTTCGCAGCTCCATAGCTTCGCAGTTTGTCCGTAATGATCACACGAGGCCGACATCGACTGCTCTGCAGCAGCTTCCGGAAGAACCGCATGGCAGCAAAGCGATCCCGCTTAGGTTGCACAAGAATATCAATGACGGCACCCTGCTGATCGACTGCACGCCAGAGGTAAAACTGGACTCCGTTGATCTTCAGAAATACTTCGTCGAGGAACCATTTGTCACCCAGCTTGGGCCTTCTGTGCTTCAGTTTGGCCGCATACGCGGCTCCGAACGTATCGCACCAGCGGCGGATCGTTTCGTAGCTCAACTGGATTCCTCGATACGCCATCATCAGTTCCACTTCGCGCAGACTGACGGAAAGATTGAAGTACAGCCAGACGCATTGAGAAATGATCTCCTTCGGAAATCGATAACCACGATACGAATTGGCTGGCACATCATCAGGATCAAATCTGCCCGCCGTGACAGTGCCTTATGGAAATGTTTGTTGAAACCAGTCTTCAGGCGGCCTACTTTTGCTCCGCCACAAACGCCACTCACGCGGCGTTTACTGGTCTATTTTCACTCCGCCGCTTACACCCGATAGAGTCCTAACGTCACAGATGATCTACCGCGACCGAGTCTTCACACCTACGATTTGCGCGTTTATACGACCAAGTGAATTTGCGTTCGGGCCATCCACCTTTTGCGTTTGGCACTGGAACCACCAGCCCGACATTTAGCTACAAAACGTCAACTTCCCACACCGGGAAGATGGTCGGACCGTGGAGTACCCTGTACGCTTGTCGGAATGGGACAAGCTCCGCTCTTCGTCGGCTGCTGCGGCTGGACCGAGGCACAGGCTCGCTATGTCCGAGATTTCAAAACTATCGAGCTACAGACAACGTTTTACCAGCCGCCGTCGATTGGTGTGGCTAAACGATGGAAGGCCGAAGCCCCTCCCGAATTTCACTTCTGCATGAAGGCATGGCAACTGATAACACACACGCCTACAAGCCCCACGTACCGCCGGTTGAAATCAGCAGTGAGCCCCACAGAGAAAGACCTTTACGGCAGCTTTCGCCCCACTGAGCAGGTATCGCTGGCTTGGCAGCGCACCAAAGAGATAGCCGAAATTCTTCACGCACGTGTGATCGTGTTCCAGTGCCCTAAATCCTTCTTGCCAACACGTCAAAATACTCGCAACCTCATCACGTTTTTCCAGCAGATCGACCGAAGTTACCACACCGTTGCCTGGGAGCCGAGAGGGGATGATTGGCACCCTGACCTGATTCGAGATCTGTGCGCCGAAAACAATCTGGTTCATTGCGTGGATCCATTCCAATCGGACTCTGTCTATGGGAATTGCCTTTACTGGCGGCTGCACGGCAAAACGGGCTATCGATACCGCTATGCGGACGAAGACTTGGCGATACTGGAGGCCAAAGTAAACACACAAGCGCACCTGCCGGGCCCGAATTACGTGATGTTCAACAACATCCATTCCAAAGAAGACGCCGTGCGTTTCTCTACACACACTCAAGTCGCTCGATGACATGGCCCCTAAAGGTACGGCGCGATCATTGCACGTTCGACAGTCCGGGCCAAAAAGCACCTATTTTGCTATTGCCTACTGTCGCTCTGTGTCCAAGTCGCAGAATGGATTGTATGGACAGGATCAGCACTCAATTCGGTGAGCGCAGGAATGGCCCCAATGAAGATCAATCAAAGTCCAAGAGTCGATCTATTCTCCAAAGGAGCGACTTCGTACCTGTGGACTTTTAGCTGCTTTTTTGTAGGGTGCTCAACCCTTCGTTCTTTGCGTCGCTTGCAGCCAAAGGAGCCGGAAACAAATAATGCGAAAACCCATACCATGAAACCGCAGTGAGGCAGCGGCGAGCCCATCAGAGGATCAGTGGTTTGGCAGCGATGCCATTGCGGGAATCGGAGTGACCTCTGAACTCCCAGACGCTCCGGTGGAATCTGTGTTCGGTCCGAATAGCGAGACGGGTTGGCGGCGGCAGAGCAAGGTATCCAGCTCATTCCTCAATGAACGGAAGACAATTCGACGGATTCAGCTTGGCTTCAGAGAGCAGCATTCCGAAAGAACCCAAGAGTTCACGCTGCACTGGCCAAGATCAATTGACGGTGAGCGGACCGAAATCGTCCCCCAGCAATGGACATTCAGTCCTCAAGGGTCCACGCGGGAAGACGAGGATTACCGAGTGAACTTGACCGGCGCCTTAGTTTTGGAACTCACCATTAATCCGAATATCAGCGACAGCAGCCCGCATGCGTCACTGCATGCCTTGCGCATAGCTAGTTAACGGATTTACGCAAATTCAGACGAAGATGGCAGGCACCCCGGGGACGCTCTCAGCGCTGAGAGTTCCGAGATGTGAGCGCTGTATGCGCAGCCGCGAATCAGTCTGTCTACTATCATGGAGCTTACCTATGGAAATCATACGGATAGTAACAGATTCTAGTAAACATGCGGGCTGCGGAGGATTCCCCGGCATGTCTCAGGATGCACCGGAGTACATTGTTGAACACGAGGGCTTCGAAACCAGAATTCCGGGAAGCGAGATGTGTGCCTTCGCTGCGGAGAGAGGATCCGCTCCCAAGACCAAGTGGAAGCAGACAAGCAGTCATCGTGGTCTGACCTGAGTGGGAAACCTACATTGCGATCTAGTGCAGGCTAGTACGATCATTTGGTACGCAGCCAAAGGGCTGCAACTTGTGGCCTCTTCTTGTAAGTTTCTTGTTACTTCCCGTATATGTGCATGCAGACCCCGTCCCCGTTCGGCACCGGCAGGGCTCGTCCCACGGGTTTCTCGCCCTGAAAACCGTCAACGGTACCCACATCGCCACTGGCGACGCGACTCAGATCGTGCATGGCGATCGCGTCACGTCGCGCGTCATCTTCCGCTTCCGCGACGGCTCAATCGACGACGACACCACCGTCTTCTCCCAACGCGGCGTCTTCCGTCTGATCAGCGATCACCACATTCAACGCGGCCCCTCGTTCCGGAAGCCCATCGACATCCTCATCGACGCTTCGACCGGGCAGATTACGTCTCGCATGGAAGACGGAAAAGTGAGGCAAGATCATCTCGATCTTCCGCCCGACGTCTCAAATGGCCTTCCGCCCAATCTCCTGATGAACGTCCTTCCCTCCACGCCTGAAACAAAACTATCCTTTGTTGCTCCAACCGAGAAGCCCCGGCTCATCCATGTCTCAATCAAGCCTGCCGGCGAGGTTCCGTTCACGATCGGCGGAACCAAGCGAAAGGCCGTCGACTTCTTGCTCCATGTTGAACTCGGCGGCATAACCGGAGTAGTTGCTCCTATCATTGGCAAGCAGCCCCCCGACTATCACATTTGGATTCTTCCGGGCACCTCGCCGGCATTCATTCGCGAAGAGGGTCCGCTCTATGAAGGCGGCCCCATCTGGCGGATTGAACAAATCAGCCCCGAATTCCCGCGCTAGCGCCGCCTTCTCTTCTGTCCTTGACGCCGACGAATTTCTGCTCAAGCGCACCACCCGGGAGGTCATTCGTTCCGTCGAACACACCGCGACTCGTGTTTGACGCTCCGTTTCCGCTCGGGAGAACCCAAGCATTAGGCAGAACCTACCGATCCGTTGATTTCGCAGTGCCCCGGTCACGTTGTGACCTCCAAACTGGAGCTATGGCCGAATTGTGGAGTCTTCGGGGGCTTTCCTGGGGCGAGTGGATCAGACGAACATGTCGCAGAAGTTGGCACGATGAAGTCTTCGGACAAGCAGCCCGGCTCGCGTTCTATTATCTGGCAATATCGCCCGCCGTTCTGCTCCTACTTCTGCTGCTTAAGCTGTTCGCCAGCACCGGATCTGAGTTGCGTAACACGCTTCTCGATTCCTTTCAGCAGATCCTGCCGCAGGAAGTTTCAGCG
>JBPCLH010000018.1:0-11436 GCA_051003475.1 Bryobacteraceae bacterium | reverse complement strand
ATCGAGACCTCTGGGCTCTTGCCGTCGCCCTCGGGAGAGAACACAAATCCAGCGCCTCTTCTGAGAAAGTGGCGTAACATGAAACTCAGCCGCCCTAACCTTCAACTAAGCTCGGGACATCCTCTCTCTTTTCCGTAATCCCAGGAGTCCCGCCAAGCCGATTAGACCTAGCCAACCGTAATCGAAGCCTCGCCTGTCATCCGGGCGAGTGCTGCTCGTGTTAGTGCCTGAAGCAGTACTGGCGGTATCGGTTGCGGTCTGGGCATTTGCCGTTCCCAGCACAAGCCCTCCTGCAAGAAGAACAGATCGTAAATATTTTAAGCTAAACATCGGAAGTTAGAAGACTGAGCCTCGAAAGTTAGACGTAGAAGTAATACTGGTGGATGCGGCAGGCTGTGCTTCGCCAAAATAGATCCAATGCTAAACCGGCGTTTTGGGAGATGATACTACCACGTTAACTGCATGTTAAACGCAGCCACAAGGGGATCGTGTAACATTGTTACCTGCCGTCGTACTCGGCATTGGGCGAGCTCAATCGGCCGGTAAGAAACTCAGCGACAGGCCTTAGTCTCGGACGTGTTATTGGCGAACGACAAGTGCCGCCATTGGGCAGATCGATTTCATAACTGTCGGTCCCGTTTTCGCCCGTGAGCCGATTGTAAAGAATATAGTTCACAGCCGCTCGCGACTTGAGCAGATGCCCAACGATAGCATCGTGAGAATAATTGAATGCAAACTTCAGCGCAGCCACACTCCCGATGTAAAGATTGTGGGACTGCCCGTCGCCTGCTCCATTGTTCGCAAACTCTGAAAATTCAATGTCGATGTGGCTTCCGGCAATGTTGCTCTCCAGAATTCCGTCCTGATTGTTATGAAAGTAGCAGTTCTTGATGGTCATATTTTGGCCGGAGATACGAATTCCCGCGCCATTGTTTCCATCTTCAACGGGAATCTGCGCGCCTGAAAATTCTATTGTTCTCAACCGCCGTGTTATTGCCGTAAGGAACCCAGATGCCCTTATACTGCGCGAGGTGCGGCTCACCGTTTTCCCCGGTCATCCCCGAATCATCGATATGAGGCCGGGTGCCATTCGGGCCGATCATGCCGATCAAGGAGAGATTGTTAGTCTGCCAAGCGCATGAATCATTCTGGTAAAGCACGGGAGCGATCTCGATGACGTCGCCGGGTGACGCGGCGGCAATCGCTGCGCAGGGGGTCTTATAGACCTCGGTAGGTCCCACCAGTAGGATTGCTGCTGAAACGGGGACTGCAAACACGACCCCAACGATCGCGCCAGCGCCGAGCCTAAATAATTCTTTTAACTCAAACCGCCGCATAATTTCCTCCTCCGCTGAATTATATTTGCCTGCAGACCTAGTTAACTGTGAAGCGTGAACGCCCGTTCGAGGACGTGGCCTGTCATCACGTCGCGAGTCTTCAGTAGCCATCGCCCGGGCGGATCATTGTAAGCGAAGGAGACGGTCGCGGTATGAGGCGTGGATTTGAACAGCACGTTTTGCGTGTAAAGTTCATAGGACTGGCCTGCAGGCGTGAGAAATTCCAGTCGGACAACTCTGAAAGTTCCCTCGGGCAGGGAAGACTCGTCCCTCAGCGTGATAGCCAGCGGGGTGCCGGCCTGAACCTGTTCCGGTGCGTCGATTCGATACTGAGGAACCGGCTGCGGCGAGCGAGTAAAGGTCAAAGGACTCCAGGGTTGCAGGATGGCCTGATGTTTAGCTGTCTCTCCGATCTCCTGACGGCCGCGAATGTCGTAGGTGTGCATCGAACCTGACCAGGAGATCGTGATTTGCGCAGGCTCTTCGAGAAGCGTGTTGTCAATCGCTCCAGCCCATTCACGGGCCGTCTCCGTCGGGAAGTCACCCCATCCGCCATCATCGAATTGCGGATTCCGGAGGATCGCCACATGTTCGAAGGCTCCATTGGCAAATCGAACAATTTCTACTCCCGGCAAAAGGCTTCCCATTGGCATCCATCACGCGAACCCGAGGCTCAATTTGCGCAAGACCCAAAACACCCTCCAGAAGATTCAGCAGGCTGGTGGAGGAATGGGGCTGCAGCCGCTCGTAGGCGTAACTCGAAATCTCCAGGTTGAGAAAGACAGCCTTGCCTTGACCAAAATCGTTCACAATGACAAGCGGCACACTCCCGCTCTGCGCAAGCGGTTTGCCGCTAGTGACGCCCACCGTTTCGTCACCGACCACCACGTGAAGCTGTTTCCCACTCAGGTGCAGCAACGCTTCGTCGGCGCGGCCTTCGGCAGTTTGCCCTCGAGTCTGGCCTTTCACATGTTGAATGCCAAAGACATCGTTCAACTGGCCTTGGCCCACATCGCGTCCGTGCTCGTTCATAGATGCCGTGCGGCAATCCGCAATCAACAGCCCTCCCGCGCGAACAAATTGGCGGATCGCCATTGCCTCTCCTACGCTCACGGCCAGCGACTGCGGCATGATGAAGACCCGGTACTGGCCCGTCGCCAGCTTTCCTTCTTCGATACGGCCGCGACCCACAAATTCGTACTGAAGCCCAAGGTCTTCAATGAGCTTCGTCCAACTGTTTCGCACGCCCGTAAAATGGCTGTGGCGCTCAGCCCCGCTGTGCAGCATCCATTCCCGCGCGTTTTGGACATTATCGAGCAGCCAATGGACCTGCATGGAGGCCTGGGAATAATGGATCGCAATGCCATCGTGCAGACGGAGGCTGTTGAGGAAAAGCTTTCCGATACCGTCATGAAGCTCGTTGAAAAGGCCGGAAAACGTCTCCGCCGCAGGCGTAAGCTGCCGGGTGCGCTCGTCTACAAAACGATATTCAGGCAAGAGGTCGTCCCAGATCAGGGCTCCTCTGTGGCCGTGAAACAATCCCCACCAGATAGGCCTTACTGTGCGTTTCTGCAGTAGGCGATCTGCGTCGGTCAGAGGCTTTCCGGGCTGGTGCTCGAAGCCATGCGTGAGGGTGCCGAACCGCTGCGGATCATTACCGACAAACTAAGAAGCTACTCCGCTGCCATGCGAACCATCTTCGGCAACGTGACTCACTTTGTGGAGCGATATGCCAACAATCGAGCCGAAGCCTCGCATCAGCCGACCCGCCGACGGGAACGGCAAATGCGCCGATTCAAATCCGCCAGGCAGGCACAACGATTTCTCTTACTCCATGATGCCGTCCAGAATCTGTTCCGAGTGGGCCGGCACTTACTGAGATCGAACAATCACCGGCTGTTGCGATCGCAATCCTTCGCAGTCTGGCGGGCCGTGACCGTGGCCTGAGCCACTCCACAAAAATCCAGCCATTCCAGGTCACAAATCTCCCCAACCCCTCAAGTTGACAATGCCGCCGCTGACGCTCGTGTTCGTTGGTACCAGCCGATCTTCGATGCGTATTGGTAATTTTCTAACCCTCGTCTACGTGGACAAGTTCGTTGACGATGAACTGAATCAGCGTCGATGCGGCGCTGGAATGCACATTCCCGAGGTCGATGAATCTGACCTCGTTATTCTTTCGAAGAAGGGCGATATTGTTGTAGCTTCGCCAGACGTTTTCCTCGAGGTCCCGGCGAGACTTCTTGATGTTGTCTTCAAGCTGGATGACCTGCCGTGTGGTCTACACCGCTCAGAAGTTGGACGCCATCACAAGGTACTGCCATTGTGTCCCACTCTAATAATTGACAATCGCACCTGCTCTAGCTGTGGGACGGAATGGCATCCTGCGGGGCGGCTGCAAACCGTCGCTCGTATGCCCAACTGCGCATGGAGGAAGCGTTGTCAAATACTAAGCGGGAGAGGACGCTATCTGGCGCACGCAATCTCATACAGCTTGCGCGCGGCTTTCAGTCCTGCGGGCGCGTCCACTTGGAAGTCATTCGTGTAAGCCTCTAGGCTCATTCGACCCTGATAGCCAATCTCGCGTACTGCCGAGAAAAATGCATCGTATACCGGGTGCCTTGAGTCCACGCGCGGGAACATCCGACCTCGCGAAGCATCGGCGAGATGGAGGTGGACGATATGGTCCTTCAGCAGGGATAAAATGGCCGGGTCCTCTCCCTCGCTAGCCAGGTGAAAGAAGTCCACAATGATGTGAACCTTCGGATGATGGGTCTGAACGGCTAGGTTGTACGCTTCCGACGAGGTGTTCACGATGTTAGACTCTTCGTGCCGGAGCGCTTCGATTCCGATCACCATGCCGTAGTGATTCTTTGCAATCTCATCGCCCAGCATGTGCAAAAACTCCTGAAGTTGAAGCCAAGCATGCTCACGCGAAAAGCCGTCCGGCACCCGCCGCGAGTCGCCGCTGCCAAATACAACCACTCTCGCACCCAATGCTTCCGCACGGGCGAGAGCCTTTTGAACGTAATCGCGAACATGACTAGTGTCGACGTTAGGACCAACAACCTTCAAATAGGCTGGCATCAGCGAATTCATCGCTTCCACATGGATAGGCGCTGCCCGCGTCAGATTTACCCGCTTTTGGAACTCGGCATCGCTCAGCGGCATCACTTTGATTACCTGGGGCTCGCAGTAATCGAAGCCCCATTGCGCTAACTGCACAATGTTCAGCAGCGGATCGTACTTGTCAAACTGCGCTACGCCGAAGCGTAGACGCAAAGCGCAAGCATTCGCAGCCGGTTGCGATTGCCTGAGCGTGGCTGTTGCGACACAGGCGCCCAGAAATTTCCGCCGATTCATCAGTCCAATGCGCTAGCATACAGCGCACGGGAGGAGATCGTCTGGCACGTTAAGGGCGACACCTGGAAAGTTCTGACGGTACCGGCGCTTATACAGCTAAGCCGGTCGTGTGAGCGTTGTATGCCACCCACTTTATAACCGCCGCACTTCCCGCCGGCACATGGACGGCGGCCCGGCCGCCTCTGCTGTGCAGAAACTCGGTGGCGCTAGGCTTCCATTTGCCGTTCGAGCCGACAACGGAATCTCCGAAAGTAACTCCCTCTTTGGATTCAAGTGACGGTCCGATGAGGCGAAAGATCTGTGCCTGGTCCAGCTCTTTCGCAATGGAGAGGCTTACGTGCGCATCGAGTGACTCATCCTTGTTGATGATTGTCACCGAAAGGCCCGTCCGATCGCCGACCACGGCATATGCTGTGACGTTTGCACCCGCGGAGTCGCAATCTACAGCTAGAGCCGTACCCTGGCTAGCTTTCCCGAAAGCTAACATGCCGTAATATTCAGGCGTTGCACAATAACTGCCGCTTTCGTGCTGACGGATCGGAGAGTACGAGCTGACAAACCCAAGCTGGTTTACGCCGGTCTCAATATTCACGCCGGCGCAGCCTGCGTAAGCAACCAGAAACATGAAATCGAGTACCCAAAGAGCCGCACCAAACGAATCGCTGACGCCCGGCATGCCTCCGCCACAAAAGGAGTTTGTCTCGCAAATGCGGTACGGCACCTTCGCACTCGAAGATGCAGCTCGCAGTGTGGCCAACTCCGGCCCCAACTTTGGATCAACATGTAGCAGCTTATCGAGCGTGCTAGCTGGGCTCGCACACTCGCGGTAATAGTGATGGGTAAGAAGCCTCAAATCGTCTCGTTCATCTTCTGCAAACCGCACAACCCAATCTGTCGCGTCCGCGACGTCTGGTCCGGCAAACGGTGCCTTCGCGACCTTTGCGCGAATGGCGGCTTTATAGCGTCGGAATTCCTTCAGAAAGGCTTCATAGTTGTAGCCGTTCGGGCGGTGTACCGTCCCTCGGCCGAATAAGTCTGGTTCATTTCCAATCTCGAACGCCAGTATGTGATCGGTGGCAGCGGAAACCGCTTCAGCCTCTGCAGTTGCTTGTCGCTCGTCTGTGCTACCCAGATTCAATCCCCAGATCAATCGCCAGTTTGTCGCCTCGAGAAAGGTTCCTAGTTCTTGAAAATTCGCACCGTTTACGATAGTCCCTTTTGGGGCTGATACAGCTTGTCCCGTAGGTGCGTACGAAGCGTCATCGGATGTGTTTCCTCCAACTCGGATTACGCCTTCAGGTGACAACGTCCGCACTAGCTCGACGTACGTGCGATTTCTTGCGCTAAGTAAATCCGGAATGGCTACGGACGAAATCTCATACCCAAGACCGACGAAATCGCGGGGAATCGTCCCGAGTCTCCGCCGCGCATCGACAACGACGTGAACGGGATGTCCTTCCGTCAGCCCCCGATCGCCTGAAGCTTGTACACCACCCCTCCCAGCCAAAGCGGCTGCGCTGGTCGCCGCCAGAAATTCTCTTCGATTCACGTTCAGGTTATATCGCAGTCGTTCCGGTCCCGGTTACAAGTGTGATGCCGATTTCCCGCTCTTAATCAGGCCAACTTGAGGTTTGCCGACGATTAAAGGTTGACGAAAAGACTCTTATCGTTGGCCGAAAAACCGACGTATAATCGAACGCATGCTTCGCAGCGCTTTCTTCCCAATCGCTCTGTTGTTCCTCGCACGTTGTGTTGCAAACGCGGATCCGGAAAACGCTCCGAAGCCAAACCCACAAGTCGTCACGCAGGATACGGCGGTCACGTCTCTCGCGGGCGCTACCTTTACGCTGCCTGCAGGGTGGTCCATGACGAGCGAAGCCTCTTCCAACACACTGCAGCCGCCTGAAGCGGACACTCACCTCGTCCTGCTGGAGGGTCGCGCACCGGACGCCGCAACGGCGGTAGCCAACGCCTGGAAGTCTTATCGGCGCAACTGGAACAGGCCGCTTAAAGTGGCCATGGATCTACCCGCTCGTGAGGGCTGGAGCCTCCGTAAACAATTCATCTATGAAACATCGCCCAATGAACGGGCAGTTGTGGTGGCCGTTGCTTTCCGTGCAGGTGACACCTGGACTGTACTGCTCGCCGATGGTACGGAGCCCACATTCGAAAAGCGAGGGGCGCAAGTCAATCTCATCGTCGAGAGCCTGCGTCCTAAGGGCTATCATCGCGAGTCTTTTGCCGGAATAAAGGCTCACCCGCTTACTCCAGAGCGCATTCAGACACTGAAGAGCTTCGTCGAGAGTTCGATGAAAAATCTTGGTATCCCGGGTGCTTCCATGTCGCTCATTGAAGACGGCAAGGTGGTCTACGAAGGCGGATTCGGTCTCCGGAAGCTCGGCGATCCTGCGCCCGTCAACGAGCACACGCGGTTCATGATAGCGTCCAACACCAAGGGAATGACAACGCTATTGCTCGCGAAGCTAATTGACCAGCACAAGCTTAACTGGGACGAACCGGTGACGCAAGCGTACCCAGGGTTCCGGCTCGGCAGTGGCGACACGACCAGGCAGGTAGAAATCAAACACCTGATCTGCGCATGCACGGGTATGCCGCGACAGGATTTTGAGTGGCTGTTCCAATTCAAAAGTTTCACGCCCGAGTCCACGTTTTCGCTGCTAAGTCATATGCAGCCAACCAGCCGCTTTGGTGAGGTGTTTCAATACAGCAACCTGATGGCGTCAGCCGCGGGCTATATAGGCGGGCATCTGTATGAGCCATCGCTTGAACTCGGACCGGCTTACGACAAAGCGATGAAGCACGAGATATTCGATCCGCTCGGCATGACCGAGAGTACGTTTGATATGGAGCAAGCGCAGCGCGGCAACTTCGCCAGCCCGCATGGAGATGACATTGACCAGCATCCCTCAGTAGCAGGCATGGACACCAACTACTCGATTGTTCCATTCCGTCCCGCAGGCGGTCTCTGGAGCTCGGCTCATGACCTCACACGCTACGCGCTGCTCGAGCTGTCGCGTGGCAAACTTCCGACGGGCGAGCAGTTCGTCTCCGAAGAGAACCTGCTAATTCGTCGCAAGCCGCAGATTTCGACCGGGGAAGATGAAAGTTACGGAATGGGTCTAGAGGTTTATAGCCGCTGGGGGATTCCGATCGTGCATCACGGAGGCAGCATGTTCGGTTATAAGTCGGATTGGATGATCATTCCGGATGGAGGTGTGGGCGCGGTACTGCTCACCAATGCCGACAACGGGGGGATGTTGCTGTACCCCTTCCGGCGCCGTCTGGTGGAAGTTCTTTACGATGGAAAGCCCGAGGCGGTCGGGGATGTGGACAGCGCGGGACAGAATTATCGCGCTTACATGTCGAAGGAGCGGCAGCGCCTGATCGTCCCCGCGAGCCCCGCCGAAACAGCGAAGTTGGCGGTTCATTACACTAACGAGGCGCTGGGCGGCATCAAAGTAGAGCACCAGGGCGCCAATACGATTTTTCACTTCGACGGGTGGCAGAGTACTGTGGCATCGCGCAAGAATGACGATGGCACTATCTCCTTCGTCGCAATCGACCCGACCCGTGATGGTTTCGCGTTTGTCAGAGCCGAGCGCAACGGCAAGCGCAGTCTCGTTGTTCGTGATGCCCAGCACGAGTACGTTTTCACCGAAACGGAATGATTCGGCACACGCCGGCGTCCAATCCGATTTGGAATGCAGGCGGGTGAGCGGAGAACTGTTGCAAGTCTATTTCTGGGTAGCTCCCGGATGATGGGCTAACAGGAAGTTATGTCCGGATCGCCGACCAACTGCTCAAGACCCGGCACCTGCAGCCACGAACATGGACGGTTAGTCGTTACGCTGCATAAGTTCAATTCGATTCCCAAACGGGTCATCTACGTACACGCGCATATAGCCATCGAGGGGCTGGTTCTCCTGTGACTCATATCCGTTTTGTTTCAGCAGCTCAATCAGACCAGCGAGATCGTCCACCAGAAACGCGGGATGCGCCTTGCGGGCTGGCGAGAAGCTCTTCTCGACACCCAGATGAACTTTCAGCGTCCCGCGTTCGAACCAGCAGCCACCCCTAGATGCCAAATGCGGCGGCTTTGGCACTTCTGAGATGCCGAGCAGCTTCTCGTAGAACAATTGAGCGTCGAGTTCGCAATCAGGTGGCATCGAGATTTGAACATGATCGAGTTGAAGAACGTGCATCATGAATACCTGACGAGATGATTACATGGCTTACCTTGTCGCGAAATCCGCGTTCGGGCTGGAGCTTCCGAATAGGGTCGTGTGACGGGCAACATGGACGTTGTGTCCAGATTGCCGACGGTTCATCACTTGACACGAGACAAGGTGCGGGAAGAGCGGGGTAGCTCTTACGTGAGTTGGTCGATGTCGCCGGCAATTAGATTCAGCGTTTTCTCTATCACAGGACCGTGGTGTTGCGCCGTGTCGCGAAGCTTGGTTGCCAAGAGCGTCAGCTTATCCCGGATCTGCTTGGCGATTTCTGACTGGATTTCGGCGTCAGTCATAGAATCTGTATCTCCTTTTGCAGCTTGAACCAGGTTCGAGCTTGAACCAGTTTCGAGGCACTTATATCAAAGTGATCACGGAAACCAATGCCACGCACAATGGCAACTGGGACGTGCTTGGATCACCTGGAGATGTCTATCTCTGTGTAGGGATGCCGAAGCAATGTGAGTAGCCGTCATTGTCGGTAAGAAAAAACTCGGTCTGCCCGTAGTCTCGATGTTCGAGTTCCGAAACAGTGTACCCGAGGCTCTTCAATCGCTCTCTGGTTTTGTGTATATCCTTCGGCCCCCAGTAGAGTCGAATGCCTTCGTAGTCTTCCGGCTTGACCGCAGTCCCCGCGCGTTGGTTCAGCATAAACCATAGGTCGTCTTTCCGAAGCATGCAGAAAATCAGCTTGTCGCCTTCGCGCATCTCTGAACTCACCGAGAATCCGAGACCATCAACCCACAAACGCAGGCTCTTCTCCAGATTTGCGCTCGGAATGATCGGAATGCACGATTCAACAGGGATAAGGAGCCAAACCATTTATCTCTCTCCGAGAGCGCTTCTGGTTGGTAATCCTTTGGAATCGTAATGCTTACACTCACGATTCAAGTGTTTGCGCTGGTCAACAGCAATTTAACAGCTCCCAGCGCGGGCAGCTGTCGGAATCTGCGAAACTCCTGCTTTTGGGGACAGCCACGGCATCGAGAACTTCGCCGGATCCCAAGCACGATATGAGTGATCATTGCAATATCGTAGCGGTCATTTACACGACGCGAGGAGAGGCATGCTTTGCGGCTTTGCCTTTTCCTCTTTTTCTTGCACCCTTGGAACGAACACAATAATCGACTGGAGTACCGAAAAGGGTGGCAGCGTGAATCAGCTCCGAGAGGTCTTAAGCTTTGGCCGTTCAAGGCTATGAAGCAATGCACATGATTCGCAAAGGCCAGGTTCGCTGGTTGTCAAAGGACGATATCGCAGCACAACTCCGGTTCATCCAAGTCATCTTCGGTCTCGCTGGTTAGTTACTAAGAAATTTCGCAACCGCTTTGTCCTCGTGCCGCTATTTGCTACACAGCCCTTTTTTGACCAATGTTCAAAATTCTGTTGCACTGAATAAGGAGATCGGCTAGAGATCCGAGTGTTTCGCGGTCGAGATCTGCAAGACTTCGCTTCAGGTACCCGCATTTGTCGCCGCAAGTGCTGCATTCAGCCAAATGTGTCCGATAATAAGCAAGAGTCCAACCTGCATTCAGGGGATTGCCCTTCTGAATTGAGCGATTCTCCTGAGCTAGCTTCTGGCAGACATCGATTCCTGCTGCAAGTTCCTGGCCCCAGACGATATCGTCTTCCGGCAAGAACAATTCTTCGAGATCCGATTCTTGGCAGATGCCTCCGAGCGTATCGAGCTCGGCGATCTCAAAAGACCAATCCGCATATCGACGTTCAGCCGTGTTTCGTTCCTGTTCGGAAAACAGATGCTGCCATTCGACACTGCGCGCAAGAGCTTCGATTGTCAGGTCGCGATTGCCCCGAACCCAGATCTCAAGCGAATCGTTGGAAGGCGCTTCGGCCAGAAGTGCCTTAGCTGCTTGAAGGGCGCCCAGTTCGCGAATTCGTCGTAGATACTCTTCAGGAATATAGTCGAGCTCCCGAGCGGCGCGCTCAGTGAGTCCGTGAAACGCCATGTGGAATCGATCTTGGAGTTCACTTTCCGGGGGCATTTGGAAATTATAAAGCGCTTAGCCGAATCAGTTGTGAGTTTCCTCTCACAAGTTAAGCTAGGCTTGTCTATTAGCGCCCAAACCCATGAAAAGAATTGCTGTCTGTGGCTGCCGGGGGCTGGACGTGACCTTCCCACCGACCGACATGCCCTGGAATGTGCGCGAGATGCACGTGCGGTATCCGTACGGACACGTATTTCGAGTCAGCAAGGGCAAAGAGGATCTGGCGTAAGGAGAAGGCTTAGATGCCCTTGGATGGGTCCGCCTCGTTCTGGGGCCATTTGCGGACGACGATTAATTCCGCATCGTTTGCGATTCGGACGCATTTCGGCAGTGCACCTGCGGGATAGGTATCCGCAAGTCTTAGGTCAGTATCAGAAGCGATTCGGCATTGCACACCTTTAGAAGGTGGACAAAGACCGTTCGCCGAATCGCTTTTGATACTGGGACTTGAAGGAAAGCCGCGACGCAAGCTCCCTGTTA
>JBPCLH010000017.1:0-12865 GCA_051003475.1 Bryobacteraceae bacterium | reverse complement strand
CGGCGAAGTCCCTGATGGCGTGAATGTAGCCGCGAATCGTGTCTGGTGTGTAGTTCCGGCGCTGAAGCTCGTCCAGCATCCGTTGACGTAGTGGTGTCACAGAAACTCCTCTCTGTGGCACCGAACTGTACAGCTACGCCTGCCTCAAACCACCACGCACCTGCGTCCGCCGCGCCAGCGGCTTAGTTCTAACGCGCCACACAGAACTTATCCCCATCCAGCCGGTTACGCCCGCGTCACGTCTTAGAAAAGGGTAAGTTTTGCATCATTGCTGGAATCCCCTAAATTAAGCGTTGAGTGTTCCGCATCCTTAATCCATCGCTCGAATTGGACGATTGGGTTCGTTTCGCAATTCTGCTCGTTCAACTCGCCGAGGCCATAGTTCTCGCGCAAATCGGCCAGCGACATGCCATGAGTTCGTTTGGCAAAACGCGTGTGTCGCTCTGTCGCCCCCTCATCACAGATCCCAAAAAAGTGCTCCCGTTTAACCAAAGAACCAGTGACAAACATTGTTTGTCAGGGTGTCCCGGTCCCTTGTCCTCTAAGGTTCATAAAGGTAGAACCTGAAACACGCCGCTGCAAACATCGGGCTTAAATGGGGTTTTCAGCAGTACACTTGGAGGCACGATGATAGTTGAATACAGCGACACTCACGAGGCCTTGGCCGATATGGCCACGGAGGCGGAAGCCAAACAACCGGGCGACAGCAAGTATGTTCTGATTGAAGCCGTGAGCGCGGTGCGTCATCTCTGCGATCAAATACAGCTTGAACTATGAAGAAATTCTGGCCGAAGCTGCAGGATTCTATCGCCATCAGCAGGACAGGGATTTGAACAATTTGGAACCACGGGAGTGACACCGTGAAGCTTCAGTACCTTGGCAATGCGAGAGGCGCTTTTAAATGGGATTTATTGCATTGGGTATGCACAAGATCATCACCGTCATTTTCAAAACTCGTTTTAGTTCCTCTCCTAACCCCTGCCGAACGTCCAGATGAGGGGCTTACGCCCGACCGTGCCTTCGAGTGCCGAGGAGTTCATTCGCCCATTTCTTGCCTTGCTTAAGACAGAACCACGAACCCTAGAGCGAATTTCAGCCCTTGGAACGGCTGAACCCACAAGAAGCTTTCAGGTCTCCGTGTTTGCTCCGGGGAGATTCATTGCCGCTGGCCCAAAACGGCCCGAGTATTGGTCAGACTTTGACGCAAGGAGGTTCGAAAACTCGGTGGTCTTCTTTGATCCGGATATAGGGTTCGAGACAAAAACGCGGGACGGCCAAAGCTGGATCAGACACGGCGAATTGAACAGCTTATTTGCTGGGCTTCCGGAAACCTCGGTAGCAGTGGTTTACCAACACCGGCCCCGCCACAATTGGGAACATGTCTTCACGGAACTTGAGAAAAAGATTGACTACGCGCACACCGTCGCTGCCGCCTACGAACCTAACCTAGTCTTTGTTGCGATAGCTGGAAATCATGCCAGCGGGCAGCGCGTCACCGCTGCCATCAAAAGGTACGCCGAAAAACATCCCATTGTCAAATATGAAGCCTTTGGACTTTTCCGCGGTTTGTCTTCAAAAGGGGTCGTTTCTGCTACTGTAAGACCCATGGCAACGCCCCCACAGGTTGGCGACGCGAACGCGACCGGCCAAGTTTTAGTTCAGAAGACGAACAAGCCTAGTCCCAACCATCCATTCGCGAAGGTGTGGATTCTGCGCTGTCCGACGCATGGGACTTACGGAGCGAATAGCTGCGATTTTCACATTCGGAAATGTCCACACGAGGGGGGCAAGCCGGGGTAAACGGGGTGGTGCTTCATAAAAGGCGTAAGTTTTGCGCCATTGATGGAACCCCGTAAAACAAGAGTTGAGTGTTCCGCATCTTTATATCCAGCGCTCAAACTGCACGATTGGGTTCGTTTCGCAATTCTGCTCGCTCAGCCCGCCCAGGCTGTAGTTTTCGCGCAAATCCGCGAGAGACATCCGGTGAGTTCGTTTGGTAAAAACGCCAGAATCGCGAGGCCGTCCCGCCATCACAAATCCCCAAAACCTTCCATTCCTCTCTAAATCAATCGCTTGCCCCTGCTTCAAACCGCTGGACGGCAGTCCACACCGCCACAATCGTGCTCGCAGAATCCCCATGCCCGATCTCATCAACGACAATTCATCATCGACGGTCTCTTCGATGAACCACTCCCGCCAGCCTGCGACCCTACCGGCCCCACCGGCCCGCGCACTCCGGCAGGCAAAGCCAGATCCAGCCAAAACTCCTTCAAGCATGGCTGCCGCTCCGAAAAAACCGTTCTCCGCCACGAAGATCCTGCCGAATTCGAAGCGACCGTCCAAGCCTGGCTCGCCCATTACCTCCCCGACACCCAACCCGCCATCACCCTAGTCGAAAATCTCGCCCGCGCCGACTGGGCTCTCAAACGCAATCAAAAACGCCTCGACCAAGTCGAATGGGAACTCCCCGCCAACGCCTACGACTGGACCGAAGAACACAACAAACTCTACGCCACCACCAACCGCTACAAAACCACTGCCGAGCGCTCTTTTATCCGCTACTTCAAGGAAGTCGAAGCGCACTACCACCGGCTGCACCGCGACGAACACGCCCGCCAACTCGCTTTCGCCAAACTCGCCAGCATCGAATTCAAACGGCTCGACAAAGCTGATGAAGCGGCGCTGGAACAGGTGCGGATGGAACAGGTAGTCGAGGTCGCTGTGGTCGAGGGAGAATGCATCACCTCCCTTTACCCTTCGAACGAAGAAGTCATTGCAACCATCGCCAAACGCCCCGTCCCTCCCCTCTACCTGGCGCGATTGATTCTGTTTCCCAGCGGCTTCGTACCCCCTGAATACGCCTGGGCCCACCCGGTTTGCATCAAGGAAGGGTAAATCCCCCGAACCACGCAACGAATCCTCTGGCAACACTGGCTCGAACTCATCGAGCGCGAGGACTCCACCGGCACCGGCCACATCGGCCCCCTCAGATAGGCCTCCTTCTGTAAGCCGGAAACTCTCCACCGCGCAGCTCGCAACGTGCGGATATGATGGTGGGCGCACTTTTCACCATCCGGGAGTCCACGCCGATGAACAAGTCTTGCCGCATGCGCCTCGTCCTCGCCGCGTCGTTGGCGGTCTCAGCAACACTGGTATTTGCGTTTCCTCGGCATCACTTTGTTGAGAGCCATCCCGCCATGAATGCGAAGTGGATGAATGCGAGCCTCTCGCCCGATGATCGCGCTGACATGGTGCTGAAGGAAATGACTCTCGACGAGAAGATGAATCTGGTGCACGGGAACGGCATGCCGGGCTGGCACGGCAAGACATTTCCAAACGCCTATCTCGGAAACGGGGGGGCCGGTTTTGTGCTCGGGGTGACGAGGCTGGGCATCCCGATGATCCAGATGAGCGATGCGGCATATGGTCTGCGGAGCAGCGCGGATAATGGCCGGTACTCGACGGCGCTGCCATCGAACGTTGCGGCGGCCGCAAGCTGGGACACGAATGCGGCTTGCGAATACGGCGCGCTGATTGGACGGGAGCTGCGCGCGCAAGGCTACAACATGACGCTTGGCGGCGGTGTCAACATCACCCGCGAGCCGCGCAATGGCCGGACCTTCGAATACCAGGGCGAAGATCCGATCCTCGCTGGCACGCTCGTGGGCAATCGCATCAGATGCGAGCAGGCGCAGCATGTGATAGGTGACATCAAGCACTACGCGGTGAACGATCAGGAAAGTGGCCGCAATGAAGTAAACGCGATCATCAGCAAACGTGCCATGCGCGAGAGTGATCTGCTTGCATTCGAGATCGGCATCAAAGTCGGGAACCCCGCAGCAGTGATGTGCTCGTACAACGCGGTCAATGGCACTTATGCTTGCGAGAACCAGTATCTGCTCACCGACGTGCTAAAGAAAGATTGGAATTTCAAAGGATTCGTAGTGTCCGACTGGGGTGGAACGCACAGCACCGTGAAGGCGTCGGCGGCAGGACTGGACAATGAGGAGCCCGAGGATCTTTTCTTCGGGGAAAAGCTGAAGCAAGCCGTGCAGTCGGGCAAGATTTCGGTCGCCGAGCTGGACGACCACGTGCGCCGCGTTCTCCGTTCAGAGTTTGCGAGCGGAATTGTCGATCATCCAATGCACAAAAGCGTCGTGGACGTGGAGGGCGGCTTCGATACGTCGCGCCGGATCGCTGAGCAGAGTACAGTGTTGCTAAAGAACAACGGTGTGCTGCCGCTCGATCGCGGAAAAGTGCATTCGATCGCGATCATCGGCCCGCATGCGGATATAGGCATGATTTCCGGTGGAGGATCGGCGCAGGTGGACCCGCCTGGGCGGCCGTCTTCAAAGTGGAAGGAGCAAGTATGGTTTCCAACTTCGCCTTTGAAAGCAGTAAGCACAACCGCTCCGGGCGTGAGTGTGCACTTTGAATCGGGCGCGAACCAGGCATCTGCGGCCGCGCTCGCCAGGCAGTCAGATATCGCGATTGTGTTTGCGTATCAATGGACGAGCGAAGATATGGATCTCCCCAATTTGTCGCTCCCGGAAAACCAGGATGCCCTGATTGAGCAGATAGCAGCGGCGAATCCGCGGACCATCGTGGTGCTCGAGACAGGCACTGCGGTTACGATGCCCTGGATCGATAAAGTGAGCGGCGTTCTAGAGGCGTGGTACGCAGGCAGCAAGGGCGCGGACGCAGTCGCGAATATTCTCTTTGGCGATGTCAACCCGAGCGCGAAGCTACCCATGACCTTTCCACGCAGCGAAGCCGATCTGCCGCATCCGCACTTGGTCGCACCGCCGCCGGAAGCGATCGGACTTGCTGCCGTGATGAAGACAGGAGAGGCGAAGCCGACGTTCAGCGTTCATTACGACGAGGGATTAAAGGTGGGTTACAAGTGGTACGACGCCGAGAAAAAGCCGGTGCTGTTTCCGTTCGGATTTGGGCTCTCATACACGACGTATGAGTACTCTGATCTGAAAGTCATGCCGGGCAACGAGACGACCGTGCGTTTCACGGTGAAGAATACGGGCGGCCGGGCCGGAGCGGAGATTGCCCAAGTCTACGCTGCTCTGCCAGTCAACCTGGGCGAGCCTCCGAAACGTTTAGTTGCGTGGAGCAAGGTGCGCCTCAAGGCACGGGAAAGCAGAGAAGTGAGTCTGACCGTCGATCCCAAGTATCTGTCGATCTATGACGAGAACCAGGATGGCTGGAAGCTGGTACCGGGCAGCTATACGTTCATGGCCGGCGGCTCGTCACAGGATTTGCCGCTGCATGCAACCGTCAGCGTGAAATGACCGTCACCTCCCCGCCACCCGGGCGCCCTTGCGTTGTTATACTTTTAACTGGCGATGGTGTATGTAATCACAACCCTGCACGTCATGATCTGCTTTTTTTTGATCATTGTCGTCCTGTTGCAAAGCGGCAAGGCCGCCGATTTGGCTGGGGCGTTTGGCGGCATGGGATCGCAGACGGTTTTCGGCCCGCGGGGCACGGCCACGGTCTTGTCAAAGGCTACAACTATTGCTGCTTCGTTGTTCATGGTAACGGCGCTGACGCTGGTGATTCTGGAAAACAATCGGTCGCCTAGCACGGGCAGTGTTCTTGAGCACTCGCGTAAAGCTGCTGCGGCGGCCCAGAAGAATACGGCGCAGAAGAAGAATGCGCAGCCGCAAAACAACAAGCCGAAGAAATAGCAGTTCGTTGCAAATCGCGGAGATGGCGGAATTGGCAGACGCACTAGCTTGAGGTGCTAGCGGGTAACTCCGTGGGGGTTCAAGTCCCCCTCTCCGCACCAGGAAAGTGACGGCGGCTCATGCGGTGGAGCCGCCGTGTTTCGTGTGGACAGTCGATTGCTCACACCAGCTTCGTGATCCCAGGCTGAGCGCGCAGCGGAACCGGCAAGCTGCCGTTCCAATCTAGGTGCTCCGGTACTAGCTTCTCCTGTGAATTGAGTGCCTGGTCCCAAGTAACTTCCTGACCCGTATACGCAGCCATTCGGCCCATCATCGCGAGTAGCGTGCTGGTGGTCATACGTTTTCCGTCGTTCACAGGTTGCTGTTTTCGTATGGATGCAAACAACACATCGTGCTCACGCTGGTACATGTCGTAATGGGGTCCGCTCCAGGTCCAATTAGTCTTCCCTTCGATTCGGGGAACCGGGCCGCGACCGATGGTAAGCGTTCCGTCGGTGCCCAGAACATAATCCGCAGTTTCTTTGTAGCAACCGTCAATTTGGCGATTTGCCAGGAAGGCCCGAACGCCATTGGGATAAACGTAATTGACCTCGAAATGGTCATAGATGTTGCCACCCTCTGCTGGAAGATCGCGCCCGCCGACTCCAACACAGCTGACAGGTGGCTCATCGTGCATCGCCCATGCGATCTTGTCAGCGCTGTGTACGGCCTGCTCGACAACGCTGTCACCGCATAGCCACACAAAGTTGTACCAATTGCGGATCTGCCACTCCGTATCACTCATTCCAGCGGGGCGCACGCGCTCCGGAGGCATTGGCTTCACCGGGCTCGTGTAGTACGTCGCATAATATGCCACGATGCGTCCGACAGCGCCATTGAATAGCTGCTGAAACGTGGCCTGAATCATGTTGTTGTATCGCCAGCAGAAGCCCGAGACCAATGACAGATTTTTCTGTTTCGCCTTCTCCGATATCTCGATTACGCGCCGGATACCCGGCGCATCTGTCGAGACCGGTTTTTCGCAGAAGACGTGCTTATTCGAATCGATACACGCCGCGAGATGAGAAGGCCGAAAACCAGGCGGGGTGGCGAGCACCACCACATCGACGCCGCTGTCGATGACTTTCTGGTATGCGTCGAGACCGAGGAATCGCCGCGCCTGATCCACCTTGACTCGCCCGGATATTTTGGATTCGGCGGTCAGCGTTGCCTGCGAGCTGTCGATTTGCGAACGATCGATGTCAGCGACGGCGGTGAGTTCGGCGTAATCGTCAGCATGCAGGGCCTGCGATGCCGCGCCCGTGCCGCGTGCTCCGCAACCCACCAATCCGACTTTGATTGCATTCGTGACGGTTTGTGCCGAAATGACAGCGGGGAAGCCGGAAAGCAAGGTTGCCCCGACAGCTCCCGTACTGCTCTTCAGGAATTCACGACGGTCGGATAAGCGCTCGTTAATTGGCATTTCACCTCTATGTACGATAAAACAGATTCAATGTACCGGCGCGACTTTCTCAAAACTGCAGCGGCATTCGCGGCTGTCCCGTCGATGTCTGGACGGCTTCCCATTTCTACGGCTGTTGAATTTAGCATGCTGCCGGAAAGCACCAGCATTGCTGATCGTTTTCAGATGGCGCGTGATGTGGGGTTTGAGCGAATCGAATGTCCGACCACTCCGGATCAGCAAGCGGCCGAAAGCATGAAGAATGCAGCCGAGAAGACTGGGCTGAAGATTCACTCGGTGATGAACATGGATCATTGGAAATATCCACTTTCATCACCCGATCCAGCGGTCGTTCAGAAAAGTCTGGAAGGAGTCAAAACCTCGCTTCATAATGCGCACCTTTGGGGCGCCGATACGGTTCTGATCGTGCCAGCAGTTGTTGACGCGAGCACGTCGTATACTGCCGCTTACTCGATATCTCAAACGAATATCCGAACTCTCCTTCCCCTCGCAGAGCAGTTGCGCGTGATCATCGCAATTGAAGAAGTCTGGAACAAGTTCCTTCTAAGCCCGATTGAGTTCGCTCGCTACATCGACGAATTTCAGAGCCCGTGGGTGCGAGCTTACTTCGATGTAGGCAATGTCGTGCTCTACGGATATCCACAGGACTGGATTCGCACGCTGGGAACTCGCATAGTCAAGCTGCACATAAAGGATTTCTCCTTCCGCAACGATCCAGCGACCAAGAAGCGAGTAGCCGAGTGGGTTCCTTTGGGCGAAGGCGACATTGATTGGAAAGCTATCTATCTTGCATTGGAACAGATTGGCTTCCGCGGTACGGCGACTGTAGAACTTCCGGGTGGAGACGCTCCCTACTTGAAAGAGGTCTGCAGAAGGCTAAACCTGATCCTTACCGGCGAGATAACAAGTCAGCGACTGTGAATGCGGTCGGCCCCTGGTTAAGTTAGCGCTGTCTTAGCGGGGAGTTGGAGGGCGTGACAGCCTCCCGTAAGAAATCGATTCTGTAGTTTCAGCTCACCAGCGCGTGTAGTGTCCTAAAGCTGTGTTAATCCGCTTGCGGATGCTCGGCCCGATTCGTCAGTACACTTTGAAACTATCCAGCAAATGCGTAAATACGGGATCGTCATGGGAAATGATGACACGATGTTTTGCATCTGAAACGCTCAAAATGTAAACTGCTCCTGGGCCGACTATGTAGCAGTAAGGCTGGGCTTCGTATTCGGTATGGGATTTCGATCTCACCACCACCGTCGCCTTACTCAGATCGGGATACCCTAACGATTTCAGCCACGATTCGAGCTGGCTCCTGTCCTTTAGATTTGCTTTCGTGGCGACCGTGTAATCTAATCCGTGATGAGTGAAGGATTGGGAACACGTAATTTCGTTTGAATCGAATCTGGCGTTCGAGTATTCAAGGGTTGTTCGAACCGTATCGCCTTCGGGGTACTCATAGACGGCCCCGCACGCGTCGAGGTGAACTTTCCATCCCGGACCATCTTTGGCAGTACCCACGAACTTAAATGTATGAACCATCCTGTCAAGAAGCTTGTCCAGCTTCGTTGAGTCAAAGGTTTTGATTGTACCCGGATCGAAAGCCCCGGTGCTAACCTCCTCGGTACCTACTGCTATTTCGAAACAGACATTCTAGTGAAACGCGCGATATGTGGGACCGGTTTTGTAATGGCTGGTCCATGCATCGCCCGTGATGGCATAGCGAAATTTGATGCCGTTTATCGTCTCTGTTTTAAGCGGGTGCAAGGGATTGTCAATCTTGTCACAATCCTGTTCCGTCCTCCTGTCTCGCAAAACATTGACAGAAGAACTTGCATAACTAAGTTTGTCCCCTCCGTCTCCACGTCCTCACGACCGTCGTAGTAAAAGCATGCAACGCTCGTCAAGTCACAATTGTGATCAGGATGGCCCGAATAAAGCAGCATGCTCGCGGGATAGTCGATCGTGAATCCGTAATCAGGGCTGCGGTAGGTTTGCCATCCCTCTGGCATATCTGTTGGGAGACCCGCACTGCCAATCGTGGCGCACAAGGCGAGGCATACGAAACTTCTAGGCTCACCGATCATACGAACCAAAGTAGCCACCGAACCATCTGCATGACGTGTACCCAGTTGAGTCGTTCCAATTCTGTCGCGTCTCGGTTCACAAGATAAGCAAAACCGTTAACTGGTCTGTCCGTTATTCATTTGGACAGGACTCAATCATCCCTGGCGGAACGGTTGATATCGTCGGTTGCGGTTAATTTCTTCACCCGTGCTTACGGCCGCATACCCGGGTTCGTTAACTTAATCCGATAGATGCTGCTGCTGGCGGTGATATACAGCGTTTTGCCGTCTTGGTCACCCCAAGCTACGTTGCCGACTTTCTCAGACAAACGAATGGTTCCCAAGTGCTTGCCGTCCGGTGAAAAGATCCAAACGCCGCCCGGACCGGCGCTATAGAGATTTCCTTTCTGATCCACCTTCATTCCATCGGGCGATCCGGGCGCGGCGTCGGCACTGGCATCGTAAAAAACCTTTCGATCCGTCAGCGAACCGCCAGAGCTAACGCTGTAGCGCATCCAAATTTTCTTCGGCTCGGAATTATTGACGTAGAGATATCTTTCATCCGGCGAAAAAACGATGCCATTAGGCCTCGGCAGATCTTTAATCAGAAGCTCCAGCTTTGTAATCGGCGGAGAGCCAGGCTTTTGGTTAGGCGCTCCACGGATGCGGTAGACACCATTGATGTGTAGCTGTTTGTCCGGGTCATGATCAGTCTGAGTAGGAAGGCCGTATGGCGGGTCCGTAAAGTACAGCGAGCCATTCCGGCTATACACCAGGTCATTGGGACTGTTCAGACGTTTGCCTTCGTAGGTATCCGCAAGGATGGTGATCGGCGCTTGAGGATTAAGCGACTCCAAGCGCCAGACGTTGCGCCGCGCGTGACCAGCCACCGTTAATCGGCCTCGAGCGTCAAGGGTCATGCCATTTGAGCCAGGCTCGGGTCCCGTGAAGGCCGTCGAGCTCTTGTATCCGCTCGGTTGCATGAATATGCTCAGATCGCTCCCAGGCACCCATTTGCGGATGCTGTTGCTCGGAATCTCAGCAAACAGAAGATAGCCGGAATGAATCCAAACCGGGCCCTCAGTCCACTTGAAACCCGGATCCGTCGCGACACGCTCAACCTTGGCGCCTTCAGGCACAATCTCGTTGATCTTGGGATTGAATTTTTGGATGCTTTCCGGCGTTGCCGAAAACGCCAATGTAACTGTCAGCGCGATTGGGACAAGGAGAGAAATGCTTCTAAATTTCACGACGTGATTCTACAACGCCTCGTCGAGCCGGCAATGGCGTTTCAGAATCGCTTCTGCGACGAGCTGAAAACCAAAAACCGCCAGTGCATCCAGGATCACCAAGAACAAGCCGGCCCGCATGCCCCAGCCTGACGCGAGCTTGCCAACAGCCCAGGGCAGCGTCATGCCGCCGGCTAAGGCGATTCCGATGAGGATTCCAAAAACCGTTCCTGAATGACTCGCGAACGATGAACCGGCGAGCCCGAGCACCGTCGGAAAGATCATCGCGATACTTAAGCCAAGCAGGACGATGGAAATCGCTGCTACTGAAATCGACCGTACTGTCAAGAGCAGCGTCATGCTTCCTGCGACCGCCACAGCGCTTGCTAAGATCACCGACCCCGCGCTATTGTGCAGCGTCATCCGGCTCAAAACGATGCGGCCCAGCATCAGGGCTCCCCAGTAAGCTGCCAGCAGGTAGGAGGCGACTGACAGAGTCGTTTGTAAATCGCGTGTCAGATATGTTGTGATGTACCCTCCCAAAATGAACTCATTGCCAGACTCGAAAAACAGAAGAAATGAGAACACCAGAACCAGCGGTTGCCGTGCCAATTGACCCACCTCAGCCAAGGGCACGCCTTCGCGCTGATGAGGCGCAGGGAACACGAACGGGATGCTTAAGACCGCCGGAATCAAACTCAATATAAGGGCGAGGTACAGAATTTTCGACAACCCCAGATGGGCGAGCAGCGAACCGATCGTGAACGGCACAAACAGCGCGCCGAATCCAAAAAAAATGCCAAGGACGTTCAGTTCCGCTCGCTTTTTACGGACGTCTTCGTAGAGATCAGCGATCAGGGTGTTGGTTACTTGATTCAGCGCGCCGCCGCCGATGCCAAGGAAAACGAGCGCCGTCACCAAGCCTTCAAACGTCATTACTCTGGAAATCAGACCTAGGGCTGCGGCCACAAAGAGCGGCGCAATCACGAGTGTCGCCTTGTGCCCGAAGCGGTCGACGAAGGGACCGAGGGCGAGCGTCGTCACCAGCATGGCCGCGTTCATCACGAGAAACAGGTCTCCTGCGTGTGAAAGGTCGAATTGCAGTCGACGCGCTAACACGGGCAGTACGGCGCCGAGCAGCGCCATCACAATACCGAAGCCGAACATGCCGGCGTACGCAGCTCCGCTCAGCCAGCCGGGACGAATTGGCGATTGCGCCCGTTCTTCGATCACTGGCCGCGGGACGAAAATAGCGCTTTCGTAAAGGCTTCGAAGATCTTCTGGTTGTGGTCCCTCTCGATGCCGGGCACGTTTGGAGAGACGAATGTCTGTGGCGTGTGTCCCTTGGCAACCAGCCGCGCGCCGGTCTCAGCGACCAGCGCCATGGCGACGAAAACAGCCGCCATTGTGGATCCTGCCGCAATCTTTTCCGGTTGCCCGACATCCACCTGCGCGTCCTCGGGGGCGACGCAATTGTCAATTGGGATATCGGCGGCATCGGGAAGCTTCTTGCCGGTCGAGTGCTTTGCTTTCGACACTTTTCCGTTTGCGAGGGAAGACACTGTAATCACGGTCAAGCCCTTGTTTTTCGCGTACAGTGCCGCTTCGATGGGTGCGGCATTGAGGCCGCCATGCGAAAAAACGATCATGACGTCGCCGGCCCCGAGTGGGTAACTCTGAAGAAATATCTCAATGTAACCCTCCCGTGTCTCGAGCCAAAGTAACTCGCGCGCGCCGCCCGGCCCCACAACATTGGTCCACATCAATCGTGGATCGTAAAGCGGAAAAAAACCGACAAAACTTCCGTATCGGGGGAAAATGTCCATCACCGGGATGACGGAGTGCCCGCTTCCGAAAAGGTATACGCGATTGTTCGCGGCGATTGCCGACGCCATTACCTCGCCGGCCTTCTCGATTTGGTCTCGCTGCGTCGAATGAATGTTTGCGAGGACCTCAGAAATCTTCTCGTAGTATTTCGTTTCAGACATAATGTTTCGGCTTAGTCTAGGACGGCGGAATTCTCCAGAGCCAAACGCGCGGCCCCGAGTAATCCTGCATTTTCGCCCAACGATGTAATCTCGACACGGACGTGTTGGGCCGAAATCGGTTGTGCCCAATCTGTCATCACGCGGGTAACCGTATCAAGGAAAAGGTCCGCGGCCAGCATCAAGCCGCCGCCCAAAATAATCATTTCCGGATTCAGGATGCTCACGATATTGGCAATGCCCATCCCAAGGTATCGCGCCGATTCCTGAACGGCATTCCTCGCCCGCGCATGCCCGTTACGAGCCGCTGCGACAACTTCCTCGGCCGAGGCTGCACCCATTCGTCGCGCCAGCCCAGGTCCGGCGCTCTCGGCCTCCCAGCACCCAACTTCCTTGTAAATCTCCTGGTGCTGCGCGGTGAGCGCAAACC